>JAVYAJ010000068.1:0-2956 GCA_032229885.1 Candidatus Anammoximicrobium sp.
AACAGATTCTTGGGTTGCGGGAACTGGATCGCGTTAGGTGAAACTGGCATTGGATGACTGTTGCGCAGCACAGACGACAGGAGGCGTGTTGGCCGAAGGCCATCACCAACGTAGCCTGGGGCAACGCCTCAGGAGTCAGAGATGACAGCAACCGTGTTGGCCGAAGGCCAACATCAACGTGTCACCGCGGTCCGCATGAATAGGGCCTTCGGCCAAAAGAGGTGCGCGCGGCGCCAGCCCTGGGGCGTTGCCCCAGACTACGGTGATCGGAGGCCTTCGGCCAAACAGATTCTTGGGTTGCGGGCACTAGCCCGCGTTCGGTAAAAGTGGGTATTCAACTGAGGTGGATGATGCCGCGACGAATCAGGCGGAACCGTTGGGCGGTGCTGTTGGCCGGCGCTGTGATCTTGGCCTTGGCGAACTTTCCGGCGGGGCCGGGGCGTTGGGCCACGGCCGGGGAAGACGGACCGAGCGGGCTCGGGCGCACGGCGGCCGGGACGTCGGTGCGCGGTCTGTTGGAATCGGGCGCAGCGCCAGTGACGATCGTCTGTCTGGGCGATAGCGTCACCGGGGTCTATTATCACACGGGCGGCCAGCGGGCCTATCCCGAGATGCTCGAGATCGCGATCCAATTGGCGCTGCCACGGGCCCGTGCGAGGGTCGTAAACGCGGGGATCAGCGGGCACACGACGGTCGAGGGGCTGGCCCGCCTGGATCGCGACGTGTTGGGATGTTCGCCCGCGCTGGTGACGATCAGCTTTGGCCTCAACGACGTCGCACGGGTGCCGGAGGAACGGTTCGCTGCGAACCTCGAGTCGCTGGTGGCCCGCTGTCGCGCCGCCGGAGCGGAGGCCGTGTTGTGTACGCCCAACACGGTGCTCACCACCCCCGGTCGGCCGCTCGACACCGTGCGCCGCTATGCCGAAGTGATCCGACGCGTGGGGCGGGGGCTGGGCGTGGCGGTGTGCGACCAGTTTCAAGCCGGCGAATCGTTCCGCGCAGAGGACGCTTGGGCGTGGCGGCTGACGATGAGCGACGAGATCCATCCCAACATGGATGGGCACAAGCGGATGGCGGAAGCCTTATGCCGCACGATCACGGGGCGGAGCGTATCGCTGGCCAGCGTCCCACCGCCGCGGGATTTTCTGGCCAGGACTCGGGCGGCGCTGGTCGAGGGCCGGCCGGTGAAGGTCATCGCGATGCCACCGACCGATGGGTGGATCGCGGCGGGCCTGCGGCGGCTGGACCCGCGGGCGCGGGTCGAGGTCCACGCTTGGCCGGTCCAGGGGCGTTCGCTGGCGACGCTGGAACGCGAGGCCAAGGACTTGGTCCGGGCGGCGAAGCCGGATCTGGTGGTCCTGGCGGTCCCTGGCGACGCGGCCGCGCCCGACGACGACCAGTTCGTACGGTCCTATTCGTGGGTCATGAACTGGTCGCTGAGCTTCGGCCACCAGGAATGGGACTGTATCGTGGTCCATCCGCGCGTGATCGCGGCGGAGGGCGACACGGCACGCGACGCGCTGGTTCGCCAGCTCGTGGCTGCCCAGGATCTGACGCTGATCGACCGGGCCGCGGGCGAGCGGACGGCCGGGGCGGAGCTGTTTGAACGAGCCCTTGTTCAAGCGGCACATTGACGAGCACGCCTTGCCGCATTCGACGTCGGCGCGGCGCCGGCCCGCCGTAGAGGGACGGGGCTGGGCTGGGACCACGCACCTAACCGCAAAGGCGCAGAGGGCACAGAGCGCCAATATAGCTGCCTCGCTTTGGCCGCTGAAAGCGCATCCGTGTCCAGTCGCGACGAATCGCCTATCACGCAGCTTCGCCACTGCACCCGCCGAAGTCTTAGCGTCCTCAGCGTCTCTGCGTTTCCAAAACGTATTTTCACGTAGCCCAGCGAGTTCGTCCGCGAAACTCCGGGCGACTATCGGTCTTCGGCCTGTTCGAGCAGTTTGTTGTCGTAGTCGTTCTCAAGGCGGCGGACGAGTTCCGCCAGCTCGTCGTTTTGTTCGACGGCGCTGGATACGCCCAATTCCCACTCGGTGCTGGCCGATCGCAACGACGCCAGATCCAGAGGCAGCCGAAGAATCTTGGCCAGCCGCCGCGTGACCGCTTCGATGCACAGCGGATTGGCCCCTTGCAGATAGCTCGGGATCTCTGCGACCAACGAACTCATCTCTACGCCCGCCGGTTGGGCTCGTGTCATGAGGTAACTGGTAAACGATCCGGGGCCCTCGTATCCGCTTCGGCGCAGGCCGAACCGTTCCATCTCGGGCAGCAGCTTGGCATCCGAACAAGTGATGAACAGCCGTGGTTCGCGCGTATGTGGAACCGATCCGCCGAACGAGCCGACGAACAGGATGCGCGTGACGTGCAAGCGACGCGCCATCTCGAGCACGCAATCCCCGAACGTTCGCCAACGCAAATTAGGCTCTTTGCCGACGAACAAGACCAGGTTTGCCGGCGGGTGCGCGTAGAACCTATTCTCTGGCATGGTCAGCGATTCGATCAGCCCGTCCTGAATCTCGACGTGCGGGCGAAACAGCGAGGCGATTTCCATCGGGCCGGGGACGTTGTACAGATAGAATGGCTCGGGATCCAGATCCGCGATCGGGGCAGCTTCCAGTAGATGCACCAAGCGATTGACCGTGCCTGTCGAGACATCGCCCCCGTCCATCCAGCCTGAAAAAGCGAGCACCAGCGTCGCCTGCCGCAGCTCGGGGCAGTCGTGCACCTGAAGGATGCCTTCGGTGCTGTCCGTCCTGTCACGTTCTGTCATCTTCTGTTCTCGGGGGCGGGCGCGTTTGACAAAATACCGTCGATAATTGCAGATGATTGACCGGCAGCAGCTTCCACCGTTTAGCCGTCCGACTTTTTAGCGCGGATCGCGGCCAAGATCTCGGCGGTGGACATCGCCCGTGCCGCGGGTTTCGCCGGTTGCGCCGATTCCGTAGGCTCG
>JAVYAJ010000069.1:0-28646 GCA_032229885.1 Candidatus Anammoximicrobium sp.
ACGGCCCACAAATTGGAAGGCAAGCTGGGTAAGCTCTAGGCAAACTGGTGAAAAACTTGCTATGGTGACCTGACAATTCCGAGTTGCGGCACTAGTGCCAATAACCCAAAAGTGTGCGGTACAGGCCAGTGTACAAGATGTGCGCACCGTGCGCGCATGATACGAACAAAGACTCTAGCGTGGTCAGACGGGCTTCCGCTCGTCCCGGACCGCCTCGGACTTGACGCTCGGGCGGCTGGCTGCTCGGGCGCGCCCCGCGCATAGGGCCGCGGCGCTCGTCGCGGGCACAGATCGGTTCCGGGTCCGCCGACATCGCGCGAGGCACGCTCAGCGACTCAGCACGACGATCGCCAGATTCGCGTTCCGATTCGGATCATCGAGCACGCGACGATGGGCCTCGGTATCCAAGAAGATCCGGTCGTGCATGCGAATGCCTTCGTCGCGACAGAACTCGATGAAATCCGCAATCGTCAGGAACCGGACATTCAGCGTATCATACCAATGCGACCCGCCTCGCAGCGCGGCCAACGGCGCTCGGCCTTCGTCGGCCAGGCGTCGTCGCAGCGGATGATAGCCCAGGTTCGGAAAGCTCACGATCGCCCGGCGGCCGACGCGGAGCATTTCCTGGATCACGCGCCGCACGTCGATGATCGTCTGCAGCGTCTGCGACAAAACCACGACGTCGAACCGGCCGTCGACGAAGATCGATAGGCCTTTGTTCAGGTCGGCTTGCAGGACGTCCAGGCCGTCGGCGACGCAGGCCACGACCGCCGCCTCGTCCAACTCGACGCCGATCAGTTGCCGATGCCCGCGCCGCCGCAGCCGCGACAGCAGGCCGCCCTTGCCACAGCCCAGATCCAACACGCTCGCGCCCGCCGGGATCAACTCCATGATCGAGTCGTAATCCAAGCGTCGCGGATCGTGAAAGATGCTGGTCGGCTCGTGGGCGGCCGACGCGGCGTCCGGCGAGAGCCTCGCCGACTCGTGCGTCCCGTTCAGGTTGTCGAGAAAACCGGACAGCATGGCGCCGTAGCTGGCCAGCTCGTTGGACAACAAAAAGGCGTCGTGCCCCCACGGGCTTTCCACGTTGCAATAGCTGACCGACTGGCGGTTGGCCACCAACGCATCGACGATCTGCTGGGACTGGAACGGCGGAAACAACCAATCCGAAGTATAGCTGACCACCAGCCAGCGGCAGGTCGCGGGCTGCAGCGTCGCCCTCAACTGGTCGAACGTCGCGCCCATGTCGAACAGATCCATTGCCATCGAAAGCGTGATGTAGCTGTTGGCGTCGAACCGCTCGCCGAACCGGTCACCTTGGTAAGCCAGATACGAGCCGACCGAGAACTTGGTCTCGAACTGGGTGGCGATCTCGCGCGGCGTCAAGCGATCGGCGTCGAATTTTTGCGTCATCGATTCGCGGGACAGATAGGTGATGTGCCCCAACATGCGGGCAATCGCCAACCCGACTTTCGGTCCGGGGCCTTGCTCGTAGTACCGACCTGCCTGATAGTCGGGATCGTGCAGGATCGCATTCCGGCCAACCACGTCGAAAGCCAACGCCTGGCTGGTCAGACGCGGGCTCGTGGCGAGCACCGCGCACCCGACCAGCTTGGACGGGTGACGCGTCGCCCAGGTCAACGCCATCTGGCCGCCCAGCGAGCCGCCGATCACGGCCAGCAGGCGTTCGATGCCCAGATGGTCCACCAACCGCTTTTGAACTTGAACGATATCGCCAATCGTGATCAACGGAAAATCGGGACCGTACGCGCGGCCTGTCGCCGGATTCAGACTGATTGGCCCCGTCGTGCCGCGACAGCCGCCCAGCACGTTCGAGCAAATCACGAAATAGCGATTCGTGTCGATGGCCTTGCCCGGCCCGATGGCGATGTCCCACCAACCGGGATCGTCCTGATCGTCGTGCCGCGCGGCGTGCGAATCGCCCGAGATGGCGTGGCAGATCAGGATCGCGTTGTCGCCCGCCGCATTCAGTTCGCCCCAGGTCTCGAAGACGACATCGATCGACGGCAGCGCGCGGCCGCACTCCAGCTCGAGCGGCTCGTCAAAGCGGACGCGTTGCGCAAATCGAAGCGGCTTGGCGTGCCGCGCACTGTCGCTGCTGTCGTACACACTCAGTCCTTCCCGCCATCAGATCCAATCCGTAAAAGGCGACTGACCATTGTAGCAGCCGACGTCAGCCATGCCAGAAGCCGTTGCTCGGGCAGACTCGGCGCGGCCCGCCCCCGCGTGGCCTCGTAGACGCGGCGTCCCGCCGCGTGTCTGTCCTCGTCGCCGCCTGCCTGTGAGTGTCGAGATCAGAAGTAGATGCGGCGTCCCGCCGCGCGCTTGCCCACCGCCCGCCCGGGCGTGCGCAGATCGGCCGAACCACGATTCCTTCATTCATCGGATCGACCGGCCGACCGACCGACCGTGTGAGCGATCGAGCGGCCCAAGCCGGCCGCCGTGCGCAAGCCCGCCGTTGGTGCGAAACGGCTCGCGGCCTCCGCTTCCGCCGCCGGCTTGACCACGGCTAGCTGTCGGGCTATCGTGCGTCGAATCAACAGAGCGCGGCGCCTGGCGCCGCATGCCCCTCGACAACGTGTCCACAGGAGACGCTCGACCATGTCCGCCCAGCATCCCTTACCGACCTTCACCCTCGAGGCGCCCCGGCCGCTGCACGAGCTGACCGCGGGTCGCGCTCGCGTGTTCGTCTATCCCGACGCCGAGCAAATGGGGTTGGCGACCGCCGTGAACATCGCGTCGCATCAGGTGCGGTTGGTGGCAGAGCGGGGCACGACCAGCCTGATGCTGATGGCCGCGCCGTCGGCGTTTGGATTCTATCAGGCCTACCAGAACTTGGTCTCCGCATCGCAGGCGCTGCAGGCCGCGTTGTTCGAGACGCACCTGTTCCAGTTCGACGACTATCCCCTGCCGCAGCATCATCCCGTCTCGTTTCGCTTTCTGTTGCAGGAAAAGTTCCTGGCGCCCATCGCCCGATTCTGCGACGCCAGCAAGATCCATTTCCTGCAGGCCGACGCGCCGGACGCGGAGCAGGCGTGTCTGCGATACGGCGAAGCGGTCCTCGCGGCTGGGCCGGATCTGCAGGTCAAGGGCGCGGGCGAGGACGGACATTGGGGATTCCATCAACCGGGGATCCCCATCGACGACGCGCCCAAGCTGATCCGCGTAACGATGTCCGAGGCCAACATCGCCCAGCAGATGCGCGATCATCCCAAACTGTTCCCCGTTCCCGACAGCGTGCCGAAGTACGCTTATACGGCGAACGTGCCGCTGTTCATGCGGACTCGCGAGCTGATCGAAGACAACATTCCGCAGCCTAGCAAAGCCTTTGCCGTGCTCGCCGCCTATGCCAACGACATCGTCAAAGACCGAGTTCCAACCAGCGCGTTGAAAGATCATCCGTCCGCCATCATCCGCCTGACCTCGGCCTCCGCCTGGGCCCTGTTGGAATACCGCGAACGACAGGTCGTCACCGACGACATGATCCGCCGTCTGGATGTGTCTCTCAGCGGAGCCGACGCACGCGGAATCGGCCGATCCATCGAGATGATCCGCGGCACGCTGGCCGAAATGAAGATCCCGATTGCGGACTAGCGCCGCAAGTCCAATTCATCGCCCACGACGGTCAATCGCCGCCTCGGTTATCAGTCGAGCGCGCATCGCTCGGACCAAACCCCGGCCACGCTGGAGGGCCACGCTCTGTCGTACCGCAACCGGCCCGTGGCCCCAACCGAGTGGACGCGACGGAACGCGTCCCTCCAGGACGGCGCACTTCTCTACGGTCGTCGTCCAGCCATTTCGCCTACCGTCATGGCGTGTCCAGTTCGATCTTCTGGCAATCTGGGACGCCTGCCTGTTCCACGTCCCATCGATTCTAATTTCTGGCGCCAGCGCGGCGTCCGCAAGCAAGCTCAGCGGCTCGACGCCGTACGGCGCACGACAGGTATCCGCGAGTCGAGAAAGATGGCCATCCTTCAGCGGGCCGTCGGAATCGATACGATCGTCTGAGGTTTGCGACGATACTGGTTGACGGCCCACTTGGCGCCGATCCGTGTACGGTAAAATCAGATTATTGGTCTGCCGTTCTGTTCCAAAAAGTCACCGGTTTGCGGTCTTGCCGAGCCGCGGATTTATGGTAGACTGGCTCGGCTTTGAATGGCCGTCTCGAACGATTGTGGGCGCGGCGTGGGGATGGACGCACCGGTCGCGGCACGGTTGGAGCTTGGCCATCTCGTGAACGCTTCCTAGACCGACCGCGCAGTCTGGGCTCAGCAGCCGGGACGTCTGGGGCGGCGAGCCGTGCGAGGCGTTCGCGCAAACAGGACCGGTTTCGGCTGGCCTGAGCTCGGAGGTTGTGTTTTGGCGGAGTAGCTCAGTTGGTTAGAGCAGCGGAATCATAATCCGCGTGTCGGGGGTTCGAGTCCCTCCTCCGCTACTTTTGGCTGGCACCTCTACTTTTGGGCCGGCCCATCGAGCGCGGCGGCGTTTGTGCGACGCCGCGCGGGCCGCAGAACTTCGTCAGCGGCGATTTCAGCCGCAATTCTCGTGGACGGCCGATTCTCGCCAACTGCAGCCCGCATCTCGCGACAACTTGTCTCTTGCCCGGCCCGCTGGGAACCTTTGTCGTAGGGCTGGAAATCCAGGGTCATGACGGGGCAGTGCCGAGCGGTGGATGGTTTCAAGCCGGGCGCTTCAAAAGCCCTGTGTCGCCCCGCGACCTGGCAATCGCGGCTGTCCCAACGCGCCGATTCCCGCCGGACAACTTCCGTTTAGCGTTGACCGTGCACTGGCTTAGCGCGACGACCGGCGGGCTTGTTTGCCGCCGAGTTTCTTGTGCGACGAGTCCACCTTGGGCCGTGGATTGTCGCCGTCGAACGCGTAGGTTTCCACGGCCTGAGGAGACTCGACGACCATGACCCAGTTCGGGTCGCCCGCCGACGGAGAGGCGTCGGCGTGGTCCGTCACGGCCGGAACGCGAGGCGCAGGCGCCGCGTGGGGGAGTTCCATGGACGCAAGAGCCGGGGGCGTCGGCGCGTGATCGAGCAGCGCCACGCCGCCGTGGCCAAATAGGCGGTCGACGGTGCAGCCCGGGGTCTCGTCGACCAGCAGGTCATTCGGACTGCGGAGCGCCAGGCGGACGGTTCCCAGCTCCTGGCCCATCGCCAGACGTTCGGCCTGCTCGGGGTTCAACAGCAGCGAGACGGTCCGCAGTTCCTCCAGCGTCCGGTCTTTGTCCGGAGAGCGGGCCATCTCGGTGTTGACGGCGAAGACCTGGACGGCCTTGAGAATCGTCTTGGACATGGGCGCCGCTTCCTGCGAGCGCTTCAGGACGACGATCACATCCACCTTGTCGCCCGGCTCGATCAGGCTCGACACGGACGAATCCACCGTCACCTTGACCGAGACCGCGCGAAAGCCTTGCGGGACCTTCAGCGACCCGCTGGCATCATCCCAATTCATTACCTTGGCCGCCAGGATCGGCTCGCCCGGATACAGACGGATGCGGGCGTACTTGCCGTCGATCTGCTGCGGCTGAGTCAGCGCGTCTCGCGGGATTTGGTGGCTCGGCCAACTTACCACCTGCACATTGTCCTTGTTCAAGGGTTGGTTGATGTTGACCTCTTTTGCCGCGATCAGCACACTTCGGGTCTCGCCTTGATCCGAAGCGGCTCGAAGGTACTGGTAGACGCCCAACGAGGCAATCAATCCGCACCCCCCGGCGATCATGAGAAAAACAGTCGACCGCATGATGATATCTTCTTTCGCTGTTAGACCTACGTGTTTCGCTACTCGTGCCGCATCGTCGCGGTGGCTTTCAATGTCGCGCCTTGCAGAAAAAACGGGGCGGGCAGCCAGCTCACTTTCTCGAACGCGATCGTCGTTCGGACCATCATCGCCGTTCCCCGAGTGGCTGCGGCCGGGTCGGGCGTCACGGTGATCTCGGCCTCCTGAGCATCGATCGAAGTCGCCGTCAGATACGTCCGAACGACCTGCTCGACGTCTGCGGCGGTCGTGCCATCCAGGATGGCCAACCGGGCGCCTTCGCGGACGGCGCCCTCCAGCAACTGGTGGACCATGACCATCCGCCCAAACTCGATGATGCCGAACGCCAGCATGAACAAGACGGGCGCGACGACGGCAAACTCGAGCACGGCCGTGCCCGGCCGGCGACGGGCGAGGCGCCGATGCTCGTTCGCCGCGCGAAACCGGCTCGCGCCGATCGGATGATGCGCCATCGAGCTCGTTGTCGATTCATTCATGGCCTACCGTCCTCCGGTTCAGATCAGACGACCGCTCCAGGCCAGGTAGACCACCGTGCCCAACATGATGCTGATTCCATAGGGCAGCAGCGTCATGGAACTGCGCCGCTGGGCGGCGATCGCCGACAAAGCCTGCGGATCCCGAATCATGAGGATCTCGAAACAAATTGCCTGAAACTGCAGCCAATGCCTCCGCCACTGGCCTCGCCACATGACGACAACCACGGCAAACAGGCCACCCGCCAACGCCGAGACGCAGAAGGCATGCAGCGTCTCGGTGGCGTGCAGCCAGGCTCCGACACCCGCAAACAGCTTGACGTCGCCGGCCCCCATCCCGCCGATCGCGTGCACCGGCAGCAGCAACCCCAATCCGACCGCCGTTCCGGCTAGGCTCCACATCAGGCCTTCCCAACCGAACGCCACCGTGCTGTATACCCATCCGGTGACGATCAAGGGGAAGGTAAGCCAGTTGGGAACGCGCAGGCGCACGGCGTCGATGACGGCCGCCAGGACCAATGCCGCCGTCAAGAACCACACCGGCCAGCGATCCGCCAAGACGGTTCCCCAATCGAACAAGCTCGCCACGTGGAAGACTCCCGCCAACAGTGAAAGGATGAGCGGCTCGCCGAGCGGCGCGACACGGCCGGACGACATGGCAAACCAGCCGCGTCCTGGCAATCCGCGCGCTCCGTCGGACACCTAAAAGCTAGGTCATCTCCGACGATTGTCAAATCCGATGCGGGGCGAACAGACGCAAGTCCGCGAAGTTTCGCATGTTTTGAGTCTACGTCGAAAAACGCGGCAGCGCCCAGGACCGCGGCGCAGCCATGCGCTCTGGTCGCCCGGCGCCGCGTGTCGAGACACCCCGAAACGGCGCCGTGTGTCTCTGAAACTCGCCGAGGCGGATCTCCCAGAACTTCAGCCGTTCGCGCAGGCCGCGTCGCGCCCGCCGTGGCGGCGATATGTGACGCGCGCGACGCGCCGCGGCGCGCGACCGACGCAGACCCGTGCGGCGCAACTCTGTACTACTAACCTCAAACATCGTGAAAGTTTTGACAATGTCTTCAGGCAGCGACAGCGTTGAGTTGTTGAAGGGTTACAGGTTGTGCTCGTAGTAGCTCGGTGTCCTCTGCGTCTCTGCGTTTCATCGACGTCCTTGCGCGGGCGCACGGGCCGGGCTCCATAACAATACGTTTTGGAAACGCAGAGACGCAGAGGACGCTGAGATTTCAGCGCCTCGTCGTAGCGGCGAGAGGCATGACAGGCGAATCAGGGCGGATGGACACGGATGCGCTTCCAGCAGCCGTAACGGGGGAAGCCAGATTGACGCTCTGTCCGACTAAGGATCGTTCGATCATTTGTTGTCCGATCGTTTACTGGGACGGCGTGGCGATTTGTCCCGCCACGCCATGGCCGATGTATGGACGCGATCAGGCTCGAGCCGCTGCGCGGAGGATTGCGGACACGCTCCGTTCCACGTCGCGCTCAGTCGTCGCCCAGGACGACACGCTGATGCGGAGCGCCGTCTGGCCCTGCCAGGACGTCGTGTTGCACCAACACGCGCCATCCTCTTGGACGGCTTGGAACACGCGCTGGGTTTGGCTGTCGTCGCCGAACGAAACGAGCACCTGGTTCAGCGCGACCTCGTTCAACACGCGATGGCCGGCCTGCCGCAGGGCCTCGGCGAATCGGGTCGCATGCTGGCAAGTCCGCTCGATCAGGTCCGCAACGCCCGCGCGGCCCAGCGACCGGAGCGCCGCCCAGATCTCGATCCCCCGGGCGCGTCGTGAAGCCTCGGGCGAATATCTCCAGGGCTCGCGGCCGTCGCCCTGTGGCAGGTATCCGATCGGCGGCGCCATGGCTGCCTCGAGGGCCAGCGGGTCTCGCACGAAAACCAGCCCGCTGTCGTAGGGCACATTCAACCATTTGTGGGCGTCGGTCGCCCACGAATCGGCTTCAGCAACGCCGGCGGTCAAGTAGCGACGCGCTGGGGCGGCAGCCGCCCACAGGCCGAAGGCGCCGTCGACATGCACCCACGCGCCGGCGGCCTGGCTCGGCCGACAGATCGCCTCGGCCGGATCGAAGGCCCCCGTGTTCACGTGTCCGGCCTGCAGACAGACGATCGCCGGTCCGCGGATCCGAGGCTGGGCATCGCTGCGCATTCTGCCCTGCGCGTCGACCGGAACGCGCACCACGCGGCGGTGGCCGAATCCCAGCAGGGCGATGGCTTTCAGCAGGGTGGGATGAGCCTGTTCGCTGACGATCACGCTTATCGGGGGCGCACCGACCAAGCCGTCGGCTTCGACGTCCCAGCCGTGCTTTCGTAGGACCGCGTGCCGCGCCGCCGCCAACGCGGTGAAGTTTGCCATCATGGCGCCGGTCACCAACGCGCCGGCGCACCCGTCGGGCAGTCGCAGCAGATCCAGCAACCACGGGATTACGATCTGCTCGATCGCCGCGGCGACCGGCGAGCTGGCGCGACACATCGCATTCTGGTCCCAGGCGCTGGCCAGCCAGTTTGCCGCCAACGCCGCGGGCAGACAGCCTCCGACCACGAACCCGAAATATCTTCCCCCGGCGCTGGCAGCCGTCGCGGGCGATCCGATCTCGTCCAGCAACGCCAGCATCTCGGCCGGGTCTGACGCGTGATCGGGCAACGCGCCACCCAATTCCGCCAGCCGCGCCAGCGCCGCCGAACTGGGGAACGCGGGGCGCGTTTCGAGTTGCCGCAAATAAGCCGCG
The DNA here is from genome assembly GCA_032229885.1 of Candidatus Anammoximicrobium sp. Lineage (GTDB taxonomy): Bacteria > Planctomycetota > Planctomycetia > Pirellulales > Pirellulaceae > Anammoximicrobium. The sequence goes on from JAVYAJ010000069.1 coordinate 9,024, forward strand.
GCCCGCGCGGCGGCTGACCGAAGAAGATCGTTCATCCCATATCGCCTCGAAATCTGCGGGGCTGCACACGACGGCCGGCCGCGCGTCGCGCGGAACGAGGAACCGGGCGGGCTCTGCCGACCCCGCCCGCGTCACGGCGCTTGCTGTTCTGAAATGCGGTTTCGATCGGCCGTCCCGGCATGGCGTCCGATCTCGCACGCGGGCGCGGCCTGGCGCGGTCAATTTCTTAAACTACTACCGGTTCTGCTGTTGCGCGTTGGAGCGCAGATAGGCGCTGATTGTGTTTGGCCGAAGGCCATATTCATGCGGGCCGCGGTGGCACGGTGAAGATGGCCTTCGGCCAAGACGATTCCGGTCGTCCGTGCCGCGCAACAGCCTCGCAAAACCAATTCCGCCTAGACTCCGCGCTCTCCGGCTTTTGGCCGCGCCAGCCACAGTCTACCAGATCATCAACAGTTTCTCGCGTCGATTCTTTCTCCACGCAAATCAACGGGCGTACGTGCTGGCACGCATCCTCGGCGCCGCCACTGCGCTGCGGCGCCCGCAAAAAAAGTTGCCTTGACACACACCGCGGGATGTCTCACAATCCCCGCCGGTCTGTGGAGGGCGGTGCGAGCCGAGGCCCACGTGTCTCGCACACGCCGTCGCGGACCGCGGCGGACGGGAAGTCCGCCGGAACGTGAACGGATGACATCTCTCGCCCGGCAGGTAAGGCAAGGAGGCCGAAGCCATGCGTTCGAGCACCTCGACCCCGCGCGTCAGTCTGCGCGATCTCTTCCCGCAAGCTCGCATCGTCGGCGGCGCCGACATCCGCGTCTCGTCCTGCTGCGACGAAGCGCGCCGCTGCCGTCCCGGCGACCTGTTTGCCGCGATTCAAACCGAGGCAACGGACGGTCCGACGCGGGTCGCCGAAGCCTTGCGACGCGGCGCCAAGGCGATCTTGGCCGAGCAATTGCTGCCGGTTCCCGTGCCCGTGTGCCTGGTGGACGATGGTCGCGAGGCCTTCGGCCGGCTGTGCCAGCGTCTGGCGGGCGATCCCAGCCAGCGGATGCGGACCGTCGGCATTTCGGGCACCAATGGCAAGACCACGACCGCTTGGCTGCTGGACGCGATCTTCCGCGCGGCCGGCCAACGCAACGGGTTGGTCAGTTCGCTGGCGATCAGCGAGGGATTGGCCCGTACCGCTGCCCAGGGCGACACGCCACCGGCGGATCGTCTGGCCGAGCATCTGGGGCGGATGACGAGCCACAACTGTGATACGGCCGTGATCGAAGTCTCGAGCCGGGCGCTGGCCGAGCGGCGCACCGCCGGAGTCTCGTTCGACGTAGCCGTGTTGACGAACGTGCGTCGAGACCACCTGGACTATCACGGTTCGATCTTCAACTATCGTCGCATCAAAGCGCGCTTGTTCGAACACTTGAAGCCTGACGGAGTTGCCGTCGTCAATGCCGACGATCCGGCCAGCCGCTTTGCCTTGGCGCACTTGGACCGCCCGACGCTGACCGTGGGGATGCACAGCCCGGCCGAGCTGACCGCGACGATCGTCGGACGCCACAGCGGCGAGCAGACGTTCCTGCTTCATGCCGGCGATGAAACCGCGGCCGTTCAGACGCGGATGATCGGCGACCATCACGTGTACAACTGTCTGTCCGCGACGGCCGTCGGTCTGCTGGCGGGCCTGGATCTGCCGACGATCGCGCGAGGCTTGGAAAGCGTTCAGACGATTCCGGGACGGCTCGAATCCGTGGCGTGCGGCCAGCCGTTCAGCGTCTATATCGACGCGGCCGGTTCTCCGGACACCCTGTCGATGGCCCTAAAAACGTTGCGGCGTGTCACGGCGGGGCGCGTGATCTGCGTGTACGGCGCGGCGGCGGACGGCGATCCGGCGCTGCGTCCCTTGCTGGGCCGCGTCGTTGAACGGACGGCGCACGTCGGAGTCATTACCGGCGTGGGGCCGCGCGGCCGACAATCTCTGCAGATCGCACACGACATCCTCGACGGCTACGACCGTCCGGCTCGCGCCCACGTGATGCCGAATCGGACGGCGGCGATCCGTTGGGCGTTGGCCGAGGCTCGGCCGGGCGACGCGGTGTTGATCGCTAGCCAAGGCGAACGGCCGTACCAACCGAGCCGGCGCGCTCCCAGCCTCTGCGACGACCGGCTGGTGGCCCGCCGCTGGCTGTACGAAGTCGGCTCGAAAATCGACTACGAGCAACCGTCTGCGCCGCGCGTGATTTCGTTCGCCGCGTGGCAGCCGGCGGCCAATTGAGAGAGGTGATTGGACCGGCCCGCGAGCCCGCCCGAAGGCGGGCGATGGGAATTCAAAAGAACACGGAATTTCAACGTTTTCGCCCTTGTGCCAGTTCGAGATTCCCGTTATTTACTGTCTCGCTGAAAACGTAAACGACGACCCGTTTGACTGCGACCTGCGGAGGCGACCGACCGCGGCATCCAAGGCATCAACCGTCAGACAAGGAGCCATATCTCCCGCAACGAAACCACCAAAGCTTCACTGTTCGCTCCGTGTTTGCGGGAACACGGGGTGGCCCTCCCTCCTGGGTGGAAGCATTCAGTTCGCATCGGTAGTTTCTGGGTCAACTGCCTGTGCGGGCGCTTCGCGGTGAAGCTTACGACTGTGCGTCGGAGCGGCCTTCGGGTCGCTCCGACGCCAGGGATCACGGCGAGGGTGAGACTGGCGATGGCCGGTTTCACCCTCGCTTCATTTTGCGCCCCGCTTGTAGCCCGCTCGGACGAACGTCAGAATAAGCCGTCCGAGGTCGCCTGCGGCGCCGAGCGTTTCGCGTCGCCCTCGCGGCCTTGCGCGCCAACGGCGCAGCCCATGCCCGCCGCCGCCCTCATTTTCCAGGCGGTCCGTCACCCGATTCAGATTTGTCAATCGAACACGAAACGAGGATTATCCATGTCAAGCTGTGTGCTCGCCTACTCGGGCGGATTGGACACGTCGGTCATTTTGAGCTGGGTGATGGAACAGGGCTACGACGTGCATGCCGTGTACGTGGACTTGGGGCAGCCCTGCGAGGATCGCGAGGCGACTCTGAAGAAAGCCCGCGACGCCGGCGCGGTCAGCGCGCGGATCGTGGACGCCCGCGAAGAGCTGTGTCGCGATTTTGCGTTTCCCGTGCTCCAATGGCAAGCCAAGTACGAGGGCGTCTACCTTCTGGGGACATCGATCGCACGGCCTCTGATCGCCAAAAAGTGCCTGCAGGTCGCCCGCGAGGTCGGGGCGAACACGTTTGCCCACGGGGCGACCGGCAAGGGCAACGATCAGTGCCGGTTTCAATTGGCCGCCGAGGCGCTCGAACCGGGCGTCCAGGTTCTGGCTCCGTGGCGCCGCCCGGCCTTTCGCGACCGCTTTCCCGGCCGCACCGAGATGATTGCCTACTGCGAGCAGCGCGGCATCCCGGTCAAGGCGTCCGCCGCCAAGCCGTACAGTTCCGACGAGAACTGCCTGCACATCAGCTACGAGGCGGGCAAGCTGGAAGACCTGGCCGTCAACGGCGTCGAGCTGGTCGAGTTCGGGATGACCGTGTCTCCGCAGCAGGCGCCGGACGCCGTGGAAAGCGTTCGGATCGCGTTCGAGGCGGGCGTTCCCGCCGCAGTCGATGGCCAGCCGGGCAGCGCGGCGGAGATCGTCTTGCGGCTGAACGAGATCGGCGGACGAAACGGCGTGGGCCGGGTGGACATGGTCGAAAACCGGTTCGTGGGCATGAAGAGCCGCGGGGTTTACGAGGCGCCCGGGATGACGCTGCTGTACGACGCGCTCCGCGTGCTCGAACAGATCACGCTGGACCGCGAGGTGACCCACCTGCGCGATCGCCTGGCGCCCGAGGTCGCGGAACTGGTCTACTATGGATTCTGGTACGCGCCGAAGATGGACGCGTTGCTGGCCTTGATCCGCCAGACGCACCGCCATGTGACCGGCGAGGTCTGCTTGAACCTGTACAAGGGCAATGTGATGGTCGCCAGCCGACAGAGCCCGTACAGCCTGTACGACGAGGGCATCGCCACCATGGAAGGCGGCGGCTCGTACAATCAAGACGACGCCGAAGGGTTCCTGCGGATCCAAGGCCTGCCCGGCCGCGTCCAGGCGCGGATCACTCCGCGGACGTACTGAGCCGCGCGGGCGTTGGCGTTCGCCCGCGGGATCACAACCCGGCGCCGGCGCCGGTGGGCGTGCGGCCGGCGGGCACGCGCCGCGACGTTTGGGCGGTCGTGTCACGGACAGCACGGGGCGTGCGCCTGGGGCGGGAATCCTGGATCCGCCGTCGCGCCGTGCCCTGTCATTCCTCGCCTGCCGTCTTGGATCGGCCCATCGCGATGTCGAACTCGTAGATCGCCGGAATCAGCATCGCGGCCGTCGTGAATCCATAGATCAGCACGGCCACCAGGAACACGGCCAGAAAGTGCTGTAACAGATAGCTGGTGATGCAGTAGAACGTGGCCAGTGGCAACAGCAGCGAGGCCGCTTGAATCGCCGCCGACGGATTGCGATAGCCGAGCGTCACGTACAGGCCCAGGCTGCCGCCCATGATGAAGGCGAGAAAGGGCGTCAACTGGGTCTGGAACGAGCTGCCGAACATGATCATGATCAACATGCAGGTCACCACGCCCAGGAACAGCAGAAAGACGACGCCCAAGCTGATCCCGATCGCCGAACGCGAATTGGCGTAGTTCATCCCGCAGTGGATGCCCAGCATGTTCACAAACAGATACAATACGGCCATCGCCAGCACGACGAAGGTCAAGTTCTCGCCCGTCACCTCGCCGCGCCACCAGAGATAGCCGGCCAGCAGCATGGGCAGGACGACCATCTCCTTGGTCACCCAGAACACGCCGCCCAGTTTGCCGAAAATGAATTCGCGGGGCGTCAGGTCGGTCACCAGCAGCAGGTCCAGCGTTTGCCCGTCGCGCTCGTTGGTGATCGAAGTCACCGCCAAGGCATTGACCAGAACCAGACTGACCAGGCAGAACGGGGCCAGCGGAACGGCGCCGAGCGGAATCAGCGAGTCGGCGCGGGAGGCAGTCGAGCTGGGTCCGAGCAGGTGGTGCAATCCGGCCGCCACCAAAGCGAACAGAAACAAGTAGCCGAAGCGGATGATCAGCACCTTTCGCCCGTAGGCCCACGTACAGACCTCGCGCCACAGGATCGGGTTGTCCCAGACGTGCCGCGTAGGGGCCGAAGCTGTGCGGACCCGGGCGTCTACGTGTTCGGCGCGCGCCGCTTCGGCTGCGTCCACGTCTGCCCGAGAGGTACGCGAAGTGCAGTCGGCGTCGCCGACGTCCTTGATGTCCGCGCCGTCCGGAACGATCGGCCGCAATTCGCGCGACGGATTCCAGACACGAACACGGACGATCGCCCACAGATTCAACACCGCAGCCACGGCCACCGCGAACAGCGAAAATCCGCCGACCAAGCCGAACTGGCCGGTCTGGTCCACGAACCTGGGGCGGACCGTCGTCATGATCGCCGCGTAGGGGCTGAGCGTCGCCGCCCAGCGTTCGAGCGGCCACGCGCCCAGGATCCGATCCGGCGCGGCCGCGCCCAGCGCCTCCCAGACGCCGATCCACGCGACCAGAATCAAGGCTGTCATGGCTAATGTTTGAAACGTCTTTTCACGCCACAGGGCCAGCGTCGACCCGAGGCTTCCGGCGGCCAGGACCGCGGCGACGGTCACCTCGAATGCCTGCACAACCTGTGTGAATGATACGCCTCCGAACAGCGGGATCATCATGAAGGCCGGCAAGGCAACCGCCAACAGGGCAAACACGGTCAGCAGACTGGCGAACAGACGGCCCAGGACCAATTCCGAGTTCGTCATCCGCGTCATCAGCAGCAAGATCAACGTGCGGCGGTCCTTTTCCTGCGCCACCGCGCTGGCGGCGATCATCGCCGCGCCAAAAATGGTCACCGCCAGTTGCAGCGGCGCCATGATCCGGAACAATTCGGCGCCAAAACGCGCCATGTCGCCGACATTCCGAATAATCTGCGTACCAGCGACGACCAGCCACGCCGTGCACATCAGGATCAACAACGCGATCACGTATACCGTGCGCGCGATGAACAGCCTGGGGCGGCGAGGCGCCAGAGCCAGCTCACGGTGGAAGATGGGGCCGAGCAGCAAAGAACACGCTCCGTTTCGGGGATCAATACTCGCTGATAAACCGCGACAAAACCCAGTATCGCCCCAATAATAACGACTTTCCGCGCATCCTGGTAACTGAGTGCACGCTTGAGCGACGAAAATTGTTCCCAGCCCGACGCGAGGACGCCCGCGGACGCCGAACGGCTTCCGTCGGGGATGCTCCAGACACTGTACGCGCGCTACGAGGCCGAGCTGTCGCGATTCCTGGTCGGCGTGCTGCGCGATACGCACCTCGCCGCCGATGCGCTGCAGGCAACGTTCATCAAGCTGGCCGAGCGCGGCCACCAGGTTCGGGCGGAAACCGTCAAGGGATGGCTGTACCGCGTGGCCTATCACGAGGCCATGTGGCTGCGTCGTCGCCAGAACGTCGACGATGCGGCGGTGCGGCGCGCGGCATGGTCTCGGACAATCCTGGACCAACCGGCGGACGCCGGCTTGCTGCGGCAAGAGACCGTCGAACTGGTGCGGCAGGCGATCGGCGAGCTGTCGGCTGAACAACAACAGATGGTGCGGATGCGAATTTACGAAGAGAAAACGTTTGCGGCGATCGCCGCGGAGTTGGGCATTCCGCTGGGAACCGCGTTGGCCAGGATGCGCACGGCACTCGTCCGGCTGCGGCAAAAACTGGAAAGGCAGCAATGACAGACGACCGCGAAGATGATTTGGAATGGTTGGCGTTCCGCTATGTCGCCGCCGAATTGACGACGGACGAGCGCACCGCTTTCGAGGCCCGACTGGCGAACGACCGCGCGGCGTGCGAGGCGGTGGGGCGACAAGTCGAGCTCGCGTGTGCGATCCGGGCCCAGGCCTGGGCCGCGGCGCCGCCGCCCGTTGCACGGCGCTCGCGTCCGTGGCGCTGGTCACCGCACGGTGGTCAGCTCGGGACCGCGACGGCCGATGGCGGGCGACGGGCAAGCGCCGCTGGGCGCCGCATTGTTCGCGGGGTGGCGATTCTAGCCACGGGATTGGCCACCGCGATCTTGTTCTGGCGTCCGTTTGTCGTCGATCCCGGTCGCGCGCTGGACCCGCACACGCGCGCCGGGGAACTGGCCGTGGTTTGGAACAACGTGCGTACCGAATTGTCTACGCAGCCTGCTTGGCGAGACGAGCAGTTGGACGCGGAACTCCCGAGCTCGGCTCGCCCGACATCGTCCGCGTTGGACGACGACGTCCACGCGGCCGCGCCCGATTGGATGCTCGCCGCTCTTGTCGCGGGAAAAGCTCAATCCGAAAAACAGAGACCAGCACCGCTCCAGGATTGATGCGACGCGGTATTGCCTGGTCGGCATCATCGCGTCGTGGGCCGGCTTTGGATGCCGCGTTACCTTCGCGCCGACCGTGCATTTCGGTTCACGGCGCAGACTTTGGGTCGCGCCGATTACGCAGCGAATCGGGGACGATGGTGGCCTCGAAAGGATTCCGACGAATGCAGACATCCGTTTTTCGCGCAGGCATCGGCCTCTGGCTCGTGTTGGCGTCGGCGGCTCTCGCCGCGGAGAGCCAGCCGAGTGGAAAACCCGGGCGAGAAAAAACCAAGGCGTCTGTCCGCGTGACGGCCGAGCAGGAGGCCGAAGTTCTGCAATTCTTGAAACAGCATCACGCCGAGTTGGCGGATCTGTTGCAGCATCTGCGGCCCGGCCATCCGACGGATTACGATCGGGCAATCCGCGACGTCTGGCGGGCGTTGGATCGGCTTCGCCAAGTGAAAAAGGGCGACGGCGCGCGGTACGAGTTGGAACTGCAATCGTGGGTCATCCAATCCAAGATCGAGCTGCTGGCCGCGCGGTTGGCGCTGGACGATCGTCCGGCTCTGCACGACGAGCTGCGCGCGCTGCTGGTCGAACGGCTCGACCTCCGGGTGCGGACGATCCAGAGCGAGCGCCAGCGAGCAGCCGAACGCCTGCGGCGTGCGGACGAGCAGCTTCAGCGGTTGACCGACAAGCGGGCGGACATTCTCGAACGCGAGCTCGCCGCGGTGACCAGCAGCACCGAGCGGCTGAAAGCCAAACGCAAGACGCTGTTGGAAGCGAAACCGGCAGGCAAGAAGGCCTGTCCATGAACGCGGCCCATTTCGCAGCACGGCCACAACGGCCGCACGCAGCCGCGAGTTCGCGTCTCGAGCGCGGGCGCGAGTTGATTGCAATCCTTGTCCGCTTGGTCTAAAATCCGGCGGCCGAGAACCGTAGGAGCGCGCGCGCGATCCGTTGCGGTCGGCCCTGCATCGCACGCCTTGAGGAGTCTCGCTATGATCCCAACGCCTCCGCCGCTGCCGCCGTGGGAAGGCCTGCACCCGTTGGTCATCCATTTTCCGATCGCCCTGCTGTTGTTCGCGTCCGTGTTCGTTCTCTTGGCGGCGATCATTCCCAAGCGAGGCTGGTGGTTCTCGGTCTCGGCGCTGATTCTGCTGATGGGCGGCACCGCGGGAATCGCCGCGTCGATATGTACGGGCGAAGCCGCCCGCGACGTGGTTGAAGACGGCGAAGACGAAATGTTCGAATGCCTCGACCAGCACGAGGACGCCGCCAAACAAGTGCGCACCGTCCTCGTGGCGCTGACGATCGTCTATGCGTTCATCGTGGTGTTGCCGATCGTCGCCAGTCCGCTGCGAAGCTGGAAATTCTCGCTGCCCGCGAATCTGGTGTTCCTGGCCGCGCTGATGGGCGGCAACCTGCTGTTGGCCAACGCCGCGCACCTCGGCGGACTACTGGTCCACAAATACGGCGTCAAATCCCATCTGGCCCCGGAAGACGAGACGGCTGCGGACAAGGCTGCGGATGACGATGCCCAATCCGCTGCGGACGAGGACGAGGAATCCACCGAATCCACAGCCGAGTCGTCGTCCACCGATCCGCAACCTGCCGCCAAGCCGGAACCAACAGCCAAGCCGGAACCGACAGTCGAGCCGAAACCGGACGTCGAACCCGCGACGGATGAATCCAAGCCCGCCGACGCTGCCGCGTCCGAGTCGTCACCGCCAGCCGATGGCTAGTGCCGCAAGTCGGAATTCACGCCCCCTGATGGCCAGCTTCTGTCTGGTCCATCATCCCGAAATGCGTCATTCCGGGGAAATCTATGTAGCGATGGGCGGCCACGCTCCGTCGTGGCCGTAAGAGAACGGACGCGACGGAGCGCGTCCCTCCAAGGCGGCGCACTGCCCGACGTTCGTCACCCAGCCATCTCGATGGCCATATCTCTCGTCCCAGATCGCTCGTCTGGGAATCTGGGACGACTTCCCGGTTCATGTCCCATCAATTCTGATTTGTAGCCCGACATGCCGCCATCGCCGCGATTGGGGGCAGCGTCGTGGCCGGGGCCGCGCCATCCAGCCCGGCCCCGAGCCGCGACTCGTTCGGCGACGCGCTCAATCCAGCGCATTCCATACCTCGGCAATATCGGCGGCGATCTCATCCAGCCAGGGATCCAGTCCTTCGTGATCTGAATCGTGCCGCCCGTCGTCGCGCGATCCCGCCGAACGCACGATGTCGCGATCCGCGTCGTTCGGTTGATCCGGGCCGAGGGTCCACGCGGACGTGTCGCGCAGATGGCCGTCGACGCCCGCCGACGAGGCCACGCTTTCTCGCTCGGACGTTGTCGGCCGCGTGGCCATGTCGCTAGGGCGTCCGTTGCGCGCGGCAACGATGGTCGGTAGGACCGACGGCCGAGCCGCACGCGCGTACGGCTCCGTTCTGCCGGTCGGCGCGCGATCGCCGATGGGCAACGCGTCGGGGCCGGCCAAGCCGCCGAACTCGGCGGAACCTGGAACCGCGCCGGCCGTCGCCACGGATTCCCCCTCGCCGCCCGAACTGCGGCTGTTGAGATAGTTGACAATATTCAGCACGTCGGCCGGATCCAGGCGGTTGTCTCCGTTGGTGTCCAGAAAGGGCGGGAGCCTGTGGCCGGCGGGTGGGACCGGTGGCAGATCGCGAGTGCCCGTTCGATTCAGTTCGTTGATCAGCGTCAACACGTCCACCGGCGTCACATCGCCCGAGTTGTTGACGTCCAGGTGATTGCGGGGATTCACCCACGGCGTCGGGATCAAGCCGGGGCCGCCCGGCCCAAAGGCGATGCCAGCTCCAACCAAGCCGTCATCGCCGCGCTGGCCCGCGGCCAGTCGCAACTCGATCCGGTCCGAATGGACGATCGCTCCCGAAACGCCATCGAACAGGAACGGATACCAGTGGGGCTGTGGGTCTTCGGGCGTGGGGCCATAGCGATAGTACGTGTTGGCCACGGTTCCAGGCTGGAGGTACAGCGTCAGGGTCGTCTGTCCCGTCGCCAGCTCCGCGACCTCGAGTTGGAACAAGCCCAACGGGAACTGGACGTTCGCCGGCGCACTGGCCGGATCCGGACTTGGCACGGCGGACACCTGGCGCAAGACAGCGGGCGCCGTCGCGGCGAACGTCGCGTAGCCACTGGCACCGCGCACCGAAGCGACGTTGGCCTGCTCGCGGTCGGGGATTGCGTCTCGATTTCCATCGCCGTTGTACGGAGCGCCATCTTCTTCCACATCGCCAACGCCGTCTCCGTCGGTGTCCGTCAGCACCACGGTTACGCCGACGTTTCCATATTGAATTCTATCCGTGGGGATGGGGGCATCGATTCCGTACAGGGTCACTTGGCCGGCGGGCAGCACGTCGGCGGGGTTCGCTTCGATCAGCGCCGGGCCCGCTGCCGTGCCTCGCAACGGAACCCGAGCCAACAGCAATTCGGCCGCTCCGCTCGGTAATGCCGACCGCGTGCCGCCCAGCTCGTCCAACAGCCCCGGCGTCGCCGTGCTGCCGGTGCGGACGTTGGGAAACTCGACGCCGAACTCGATCGCCCCCGCGGCTTTCAGGCCGCCGCCGACCAGCGCCACATCCAGGTACGCGGAAAACACGCCAAGGCGTGTCGGGCGGAGGTCGGCCGCGTAGACGTTCAAGTAGAAGGTCTCGCCGGCGTTGACCGTCGAGAGCGGACGGCCGTGGGCATCGACCGCCTCCAGACGCAGACCGACCAGCGGATCTACGCCCAGTGGCGGTGGCGGCTGGGGCAACTGGAGCTTGGGATCGGGCAACGATCGTGAACCGCGGGCGTTCAGATCTTCGAGCACCTTGTAGCCGTCAAAATTGGCCACCACGCCATCGCCGTTGAAGTCCAGGAACGGCGGCGGCGCGTCGGGCGGCACGGGCGGCTTGGGCAGCGCGCGAACGCCATGCCGAGCGACTTCGTTGAAGATCAGCAAGGCGTCCAACGGCGAGGCGTAGCCATCGCCGTTCACGTCGACCGGATGGTATGGGTTCCGCCAGTCGAAAACCACGTCGATCTGAACGGTGGCGATGTTCGATTCGAGTTCGCCGTCCGAGACTTTGTACGAGAAATGGTCGGCGCCGCCGAAGCCGGCGTCGGGCGTATAATCGAACGACCCGTCGGGGCGCCAGGTTAAAACCCCGTGCGCCGGCCCCTCGACCCACACCACTTCCAGCGCGTCGCCATCCACGTCCGCGTCATTGACCAGCAAACCTGCTGCCGCGGACACGTGCAGCGTCTGGTTGCGAAGCACGCTGTATCGATCGACGACGGCCGTCGGTGGGTCGTTGACCCCCCGGACCGTGATCGTGACGGTGGCCAGATTCGAGTCGAAGAGGCCGTTGTGGGCGCGATACGTGAACGTATCGACGCCGAAGAAATCCCGGTCGGGCAGGTAGGTGAACGAACCGGCGGGGCTGAGCGTCAGCGTCCCGTGCTCCGGGCCGGCGACCCAGATGGCTGTCAGCGGCTGGCCTTCCGCGTCGATGTCGTTGGCCAACACGCCCGCGGCGACCGTCGCCTCCAATGGCGTGTCTTCGTCGACGAAATACGCGTCGTCGTTGGCGACCGGCGGTCCTTTGATGTGCAGCGTCGCGCCTTGGTACGTGATGTTGACGGATGGGTCTAACGGCATGTCGAGCCCGAACAACAGCGTCTGCGCGGCGAGCGTCTGGGGCGCGGCTTCGGCGGTGAACGCCGCCGCGCCGCCGCCCAGCGCGACCAACTCGATTCGCCACAGCAGGTGCGCGCCGTGGTCCGGCAGCGGCGTCGTCCGTCCACCGCCGGCTGCGCCGATCAGCCCGGCTGGGCCGATCTGTCCGGTGCGAAACCGCGAAAACTCGGGGCCTGCCGTCACCGGGCCGACGACCTCGACCAACGCGCTGGGATACGCGACGTCCACGTACGCCGCCGCGACGCCCCACGGCGAGGCCCGCTCGTCGGCCACCCACGCTTCGAGGAAGAATCGCTGCTGGGCGTTGATCGAGGCGATCTCGATCCCGGCCGCATCGGTCGTCCGCAACAGGATCCGTGCCAATCGATCGGGACCGGCCGAGGATGGCGTCTGCGGGATGATCAGCGCCGGGGGAGGCACGGGCCGCGCTCCGCCGGCGTCGATGGCCGCGGCCACGCCATCCACATCGGCCTGAGTAACCGCGCCGTCGCCGTCATAGTCCACAAACGGCGGCGGCTCGTAATCCGGCGCCAGAGGTCCGGGCCCCGCGCCGAGCAGATGATTGGCGACCAGCAGGGCGTCCAACGGCGAGAGGAAGCCGTCCGCGTTGACATCGGCCGGGTGCGCCGGGCTGGTCATGCGCAAGCGGACGTCGATCGCCACGCGAACGTCGTCGGAGAACAATTCGCCGTCCCAAGCTTTGTAGGTGAACGAGTCGCGGCCGTAGAACAAGGGGTCGGGCTGATAGGTGAAAGAACCGTCCGGATTCAACACGACCTCGCCATCCAACGGCGGGGCGACCAGCCAGGCCGCGAGCGGCGCGCCTTCGGGGTCCACGTCGTTGGCCAATACGCCCTGCCCGCGGTTGATGGTCAGCGTCTGGCCGATATACGTCCGATATTCGTCGTCGACCGCCACCGGCGGATCGTTGATCGGCTGGATCGTCACCGTCTGAGTCGCGGTTCCCGTGTCGTTGCCGCCGTCGCCATCGGTCAGCGAGAGCACGATTCTTCGACTGGCGACCGTGGGGTTGTCCGAGACGTTCTCGTACACGATGGCGCGGACCAGCGCCTGGACCGCCTCTGAGGTCGCTTCGGGCGTGGTCAGATTGACCGTCAGAACCCAGCCGTCGATCGCGAAATCGCCGACCAGATGCGCCGCGCCGTCGTCGTAGATCACCGTATCGCCGGCCAGCGAGATCCCGTTTCCTGCGCGGATCGCCAGCCGGTCGCTGGATGTCGCTCCGGATACGATCTGCGCGACCAGACGCCCTCCCGCGAAATCCGCCGAAGTCGCGTCGCTGACGGTTGCCGCGGGGAACACGCCGATGGGTGGGGCATGCTCGACGTATTGGATCGGGCCGACGACGCCTCCGATCACGGGTGGCTGGTTGACGATTTTGACCGTCAGCGTCGCCTGGTCGCTCGCCAGACTGAACGCGGTCTCACCGCCCGCGTGGCTGGCGTCGACCACCATGCCCGGGCTGCCCTGCGTCGCGTCCCAGGCTTGGTAGATGATCCTCGCCAACTCGGGTTGGCCGCCCGCCGGCGTATAGCGGATCATGTCGGCGCGGCGCAGCAACAGTGCGGCCGACGCGTTCAGCGGCGGAAAGTTTTGGAACGTGACGCCGTTCAGGGAATACGCCCACACGCCTTGGCCGCTGACGCCCGTGATCGCGATCCCGCCGATCACCGCGTTACGGTCTACGTCGGTGATCCCGCGAACGAATGTGTTCAACGCGACTTTGAGCGGAGTGACGACGTCCGTGGTCCCGATGATCGGCGATTGCGGAGTCAGGATCGGCGCGTCGTTGATGTCGGCGACTTCGAGCCACGCGGTGTCGGTCGCCGCGCTGTACGCCGTAGCCCCGCCCGCGCGGCTCGCGTCGACGATGTCGCCCGCGGTGGCGCCATCCGCCTTGTCCCACGCGCGATAGGTCAGCGTGGCAACCTCGCCGTTCAGATTATCGGGTGTATACCGCACGTGATCATCGGGATGCAGCGCCAGCGCGTGGGCGGAGGACAGCGCGGGCATCGGCAGGTATACGACGCCGTCCAGCGAGTACTCCCAGAATCCCAACCCAGAAGTCGAGACCAACACGACCCCCTGCAGCTCGCTGCCGCCGTCCGGGTCGAAGACGCCGGTCACGAATTGGCCAATCGTCGTGTCGAACGGCGTGTGTTCGTCCGTTCCGCCCATGACGGGATTGGACGGCGCCAACACGGGCGCGTCGGGCAGATCGAGCAAGTCGATCACGATCATGTCGGTGACCGGGCGCTGTTCTTCGTCCTGGCTGTAGGCGGTCGATGTAACGTAGGTGGCGAGCACCGGTGTCGAACCGTCCCCGCACAGCAGGGTGTCGGGATTCAGTGGCACACCCTCGGGGCATTCCAGGATCTCGTGGGTGGCGGCGCGGCGCCCGCCTGCATTCCCCACGGTTCCGTCCCACGCCAGAAACGTCGCCCGGGCCGTGCCGCCGCTGCCGCCGAACGGGGTGAAGCGAATTTCGGCGGACGCGGGCAAATGCAATGCATCGCCGCCATTGACCGGCGAGATGTCCACGAACACCCTGCCGTCCAACGAGTACGACCATACGCCCGGCCCAGTCAACTCGGTGATCGCGATCCCGCCGAGCGGATCGTTGCGATCGGCGTCGGTGATCGTCGCCGTTCCCGGCCCCCCGTTGATCAACGCCGACAAGGGCAGCGTCAGGCGCGTGTCCTCGTCCGAGACGAAATACAGGGGAGGATCGGCGGGCGACAACACGGGCGGGTCGTTTTCCGGCAGCACCGTCACGGTCACCGAGGCGCCGCGCAGCCGACCATCGGCGTCGCTGACCACATAGAAAAACGTATCGTCGCCGAAGAAGTCGGGATTGGGCACATAGCAGAACGAGCCGTCTGCCTTCAAGCCGTCGATGCCCGGGACGTCCGGCTCGCAATCGAGCGTCCCGTGGACGGGCTGTGTGTACGACACGACCGTCAGCGGACCGTTGACAGTCCCCACCGGCGCGCGGACCCAGGCCACCGATTTCATGTCGCTGCTGCTGTCGGGCGCCTGGAGAATGGTCGCGCCCTGGGTCCGCAGATCGAACAGGATCACGTCTCCGTCGCCGAACACCGGAGCGTTGCTCTGGTTGATGTTCGCGATCAGCAACCTGGTCCCATCCTCGCTCAGATCGATGTCGTTGAAATCCGCCTCGCCCGGCGGCATATCCCCACCGGCGAATCGGACGCGATAGGCGGCGATCTGAATTCCGCTGGAATTGTATCGGTAGACGAACGGGTTGATGGCCGTGTTGGTCGAGTTCCGCACGCCGAAGATGTCGCCGTTGGCAGCCACCGTGATCGCCCGCAGATCGCCGGGCAAATTGGAGATCTGCCGCAACCGGGCCATGGTCGACGGGTTGTAGACTCGAATGAACCGGCTGTTCGCGACGCCACCCGGCCCCAGCGCATACAGCAGTCCGTCCGGCCCCACCGTCAAATCGATGAAGTTCCCGTCATCGACGAACCGCTGCGCCGCGCCCGTCTCGATATCGAACCGGAGGATGCCCGCATCGGCCAGCGGATTCTCGCCGGACACCAGTTGGTCCGTGGCGAAGACAAAGTTACGCCACGCCGCCAGTCCGCCGCCGGCCTTCTCTTGCATCGTGTTCCAGCCCGGGAACGACCGCTGCGCCAGGGTGTCGGTCACCGGATCATAGGTCGTCAGCCGGGGTTGCCCGGTGCCGTTGTAGATCTGAATCCGCCCCTGCCGGTCTACGACCAGGTCGCGGACGTCGGCGCTGCCGCCCGTGAAACTCGGCAGTTGGACGCTCCGCACAAGGACGCCCTGGGGCGTGTATTCTTGGAGCAAGGAAAATGGACTGGTGCCCGTCGGCGAATGGGTGACCAGCAGATTCCCGGGCGTCAGCACCGGAAAGATGTCCGGCAGACCGTCGTTGGCCAGCAGGCCCGTTTGAGCAGGAATGCGCAGCGGAAACGGATCGTCCTCGACCATCGTATACGAATCGTCGAATACGAAATAGTTGCCGTTGCCTTGGACCGTGATCTGGACCAAGCCTTGATCCGTGCCTCCCAGCCCGTCCGCAATCGTATAGGTGAACGTCTCGACGCCGACGAAGTCGGGGGCCGTCGGCGGCGTGTAGCTCAGCAACGAGTTGCCTACGATCACCACCGTCCCACCCGCGCTGGGCGTCCCGACGGCCGTGATCGACAATTGGCCCAGCGCCGGCCCGCTGTCGTTGGCCAGCACATCCAGTTCGTTGTCCGCGCTTCCCCGCGGCACGTCGAAGGCATCCCACCGCGCCGCGGGCAGCGGTCGCGACGGCGAGACGAACGCCGCGAAGTTCATCCCGTCCGAGGCGCGCGTCAAGAACGAAAACACACCCGTGAACTCGCGGTCGGTCAACAGCACGTAGCCGTTGGTGAACGAGACCAGCAACCGCCCGTCCGCGTCCAAGTCGATGTCCGAGGCCTCGCCCAGGCCGCGGTCGCTCAGCGGCGCGCCCTCGGCAACGGCCCGATTCAGATTGCTGTCGACGCGATAACGTTGAATGTCCGGATTGGCGGCGAAGATATCGCCGTCGGAGTCGACCGCGATGGCCCGATGGTTGCTCGGCAAGGCGATCGTCTTCAGCAATTCCATCGTCACCGGATGGTATTGGCGGACGACGGTTCCGATCGACGACCCCGCCGGTCCCAGCGTGTACAGCAGCCCGTCCAGACCGATGGTCAGGTCGATGATCCCGCCCTGCGCACTGTGAAATCGCTCGAACGTCCCCGTCGCCAGGTTGTACCGGACGATGCCCTGATCGGTTCGTGCGTCGTTCTGAGTCTTGGTGTCGGTCGCGTAGAGATAGTTGCGATAGGCGGCGATGCCGCCCAGCGTCGGCACATTGGCCGTGCTCCAGCCCGCGAACGTGACGTCGTCGTCCACAAAGCCGCCGGCGCGGGAATCGAAGGTGGTCAAACGCGGCGCGAACGTGCCGTTGAAAACTCGCACGTTGCCCAGTGCGTCTGTCGTCAGGTCGCGGGCGCCGCCCGGCTCGTGCATGGGCAGGTCGTACTGCTGGACCAGTTCGCCGAACGGGGTGTACTCGAGCAACTGGGGCGGTCCGCCCACCGCGGGCGAGTTGGTGATCAGGATCTTGCCGGGATGAAAAACGCCGTAGTCGATCTCGCTGTCCGCCGCGGTCGCGCCGACCGGATCCTGCACGAACGCGGCATAGGCCAGGTAGTTCTCGGCCACGCTGCCGAGGATCGGGAACGACGCTACGACGGCAAACTGCGGCGGATTGTCCGGGTCCGGCGGATTCGCGGGATCGGCGGGCAAGTCGGGCGGCGTCACGAGCGTCAGCCGCGACTTGGCCGTAATCGCCAGCAGGCCGTCTTGGCTGATGCTGATGTCCAAGCCGTTGATCGCCGGCGCCTGGGCAACCAGCGTCCCGTCGGGCGTGTACAGCTTCAGCCCCGTGTCGCTCAGCGCGTACAACGCCCCGTCCGGGCCGACGGCGAGCGACTGAAGACGCTGCGGGATGTTCAGCGAACGGACCAGCGTCATCGTCTCGGGATTCTGAACCAGGATCGTCGTGTTGTTGATCGTCGCATTCAGCGTGTACAGCAGCCCGTCCAGCCCGACGGTCAGGTCCGTCGGGAGGCCAAAGCCCGCCGAGAATCGACGGAAGCTCGCGTCCCGCGTGTCAAAACGAATGACGCCGTTGGCCGTGCCGTGATCGGCCAGTTGTTCGTTGGCGAACACGTACGGACCAAACGCGGCAATGTCGCCCCAGTGATCGAAGGTCCGTCCCAGATCCCAGTCGGGGACGAGCGTCTCGGAGAAACTTGCCGTGATCGGATCGAACGTCGCCAGTCGCGTGTCGTCGTCCGAACTCTGAAAGATCTGCACGTGCCCCTGGGCGTCGATCACCAAATCCTTGGCAACCAGACTGGTCCCGTCCGCCGCCGGCGGAATCACGATCGCCTGCACCATCTGGCCGGACGGCGTGTACTCGATCAGCAGATCGTCGTCCACGAGGCTGCTGCGCGTGACCAGAAGATTTCCCGGCGTAAACGGCGTGAACAGCCGCTGCTGACCAAAATCGACCCCCGTCGCTTGTTGGGCGACATTGCGGATGCTGACCGTGTGCTTGCCGTTGCCGACAGGCAAAGTCTGCGTCCACCCGGGCTGGTCGAGCACGCGCAAGACATAGAACCCGGGACCCAGTCCGTCAAACTCGTAACGGCCCTCCGTGTCGGTAACCGCGGACGGCTCGCCGTCGTCGAACTGCGCGTTGTTGTTCAGATCGATATAGACCTCCCAACCGGGTAGACGGGGCTCGTGCTTGTCCAAGCTCGAGTCGCCGTCAAAGTCGTACACGACCTGACCCGCGATCGAAGCCAACAGACGCCGATCTTCGAGTGTTTCGACGAGCAATTGCCGCCGTTGCCCCAATCGGTGCATCTTGCGTCGCCGGCGGATCTTCTGCGCTGCTTTGCGAGACGGAGCGAAAAACAATGGTGATGGCATACGCGCAATCCTCGATGAAAGCGAGCGTCAACGGTCGTCAGGGCCAAAGGACCCGCATCCGGCGGGGGCGCACCGATGAATGCACGATTATATCGTCGCTGGGGCGCCTGCCCGCCCACGGACATCGGACCGCCCGTATTTGCCGCGCACCCATCTCAAAAACCTCGGCAGCCAAATCTGCGCTACGCGCACGATCGTCGCGCCCGCCGAGGCCCGAACGTGTCGGTCAGTCCTGCCCTGGCGCGGAATTCGAGCCCGTTCGCCAGCGAGGTTGGCCCAGGCGATGGCACACCGATCGGTGTCCACCAGTCGTCCATTCATAACCCAAAAACAGCCCGAGTCTCCAGTATATCACGGCCCTCCAAAAAAGCCGCAAAAATGGGCGTTCATTCACGCACTCGTCTTTTTCGCGGCGGATGCCCCGAGCGGCAGTAGGTGCTCGCGGCGGCCGTTGGCGGCTTGTCAACTTGGTTGCTGGCGACGGCCATGTTACGATACCGGATGGACACGCGGATAGGGCTTTCTCGCGAGGCGTTCCGCAATGTCTGACGGACGTGGCTTTTGACTTGCCGGTTGAACCCTCCCACTCGATACCCTCGGAGACGCGCACCATGAACTTGATCCGAATGTCTTTGGTTGCGAGCCTATCGTTGTGCCTGGCGGCTGCCGTCGCGCTGGCTGGCGAGGCGTCGACGGATGCCGGCGCGGCAGATGTCGACCCGCTGAAAACCTATCCGATGCAGTCGGTTGCGCCCACGGCGGCCGCGATCCTGGGGGTCCCCGCGCCCAAACAGGCCGAAGCGCCGGCCATCGATCGGGTCGTTCAGGATCTGCGCGGCGCGCGAGGCGTGGCGGTGCTCGGCTTGGACGCCTTCGGCTCCGCCACCTGGGACAAGGCTCGCGATCGGACGCCGTACCTGAACGGCTTGGCGAACCATAACAATCGCGCGCAACTTCGATCGGTTCTTC
>JAVYAJ010000070.1:0-3245 GCA_032229885.1 Candidatus Anammoximicrobium sp.
CCGACAACCGGCGGGCCCCGACAACCGGCGGGCCCCGACAACCGGCGGGCCCCGACAATCGGTGGGGCGCCAACAATCGGCGGACCGTGACGTCAGTCAGCCATCAATCGGCGCCTTTTATCGTCTCGGCCGTCGGCAGCCGACAGCCGGGATCTCGAAATTCCGAACGGGCCGCGCGGATCCGGACGGCGTAGACTAGTGTGTCAATGCCTTGTCCGAGATGTCCTTGCGGCACCAGGCGCCGGACCAGCGGATGCACTTGACGGCGGTGTACGCCTGGCGTTTGGCCGTGGCGATCGAATCGCCCAGCGCGGTCACGGCCAGCACGCGGCCGCCCGCGGTGACGACCTGCTCGTCCCGGTGCGCCGTCCCGGCATGAAACACCTTGGCGTCCGCAACTTGAGCCGCTTGTTCTAAACCGCGGATCGGACGGCCTTTTTCGTAGTCGCCCGGATAACCTTCGCTGGCCATCACGACACAGACCGCCGGGCGCGGGTCCCAATCCAATGCGCCGATCCGGTCCAAGCGTCGCTGGGCCGCGGCCTCGAGCACATCGGCCAGGTCGGTCTGCAGCCGCATCAACAGCGACTGGCATTCGGGATCTCCGAAGCGGACGTTGAACTCGAGCACTTTAGGACCTTGACGCGTGATCATCAAGCCCGCATAGAGAACTCCCTGGAAGGTGATTCCCTTGCGTTTCAGCGCCACGACGGTGGGCAACAGAACTTGCGCTTCGATCCATCTCAGCATCTCGTCGTTCACCAGCGGCGCCGGACAGTAGGCGCCCATCCCGCCCGTGTTCGGGCCGCGGTCATCGTCGTACGCCGGTTTATGATCCTGGGACGGAGGCAGGGTCAGGATCGTCCGGCCATCGGTGATGGCCTGGACGCTGGCTTCCTGGCCGTCCAGTCGTTCTTCGATCACGAGCTCGCGGCCCGCCTCGCCGAACACGCGCTGGCGCGCGATCTGATCGATCGCCTCCAAAACCTCGTCCCGTCGCGAACAGACGATGACGCCTTTGCCCGCCGCCAGGCCGTCGGCTTTGACGACCACGGGGACTTCTTCGTTCTGCGTCGGATAGCGGTCCCACACGTACTTCGTCGCCTCGTCCGGGTCTGAAAACACGCGGAAATCGGCGGTGGGAATGCCGGCCTCGCGCAGCAGCTTTTTGCAGAACACCTTGCTGCCTTCCAACTGGGCGGCCGCCTTGGACGGCCCGAAGATCCGCAGCTTGGCCTCCTGAAAGGCGTCGACAATGCCGTCGGCCAGCGGGGCCTCGGGCCCGACGATCGTCAAATCGATGTCCGCGTCGCGGGCAAACCGGATCAATTCCTGAAAACGGTGGGGCAGGATGGCGACGTTCTCGGCGTCCGCGGCGGTCCCCGCGTTGCCGGGCGCCACAAAAACCCGTTTGATCCGCGCGCTCTGCGTCAGTTTCCAGGCGATCGCGTGTTCGCGCGCGCCGCTGCCGATCACCAAGATATTCATTCCGATCTTTCCGTCTGTCGAGCGGCTCGCCGCCACCGGCCGCGATCCATCCACGGCCGCGCGAGCGCGGTCATTGTTCGAGGCGATAGAGGTGTGTTTTCGTCCGCACAATCAGCGCCTTGTCGCGCACCGCCGGCGACGCCATGCAGCCCGCGTCGAGCGGATTTTCGGCCACCAAGCGAAACTGGTCCGGGTTGGCTTCGATCACCCGCGACACGCCATCCTCGTCGAACAGCCAGATCCGGCCGCCGGCGTGGATCGGCGACGCGCTGTGGCGCCCGCCCATCCGATGCGTCCAGGCCGGCGCGCCGGTCCGGACGTCCAGACAAGTGACGATCCCTTGGTCGTTGACCATGTACAGATGGTCGCCGATCACCAGTTGAGACGGGCGCGTCGGGGTCTGTCGCGTCCAACTCCAGACCACGTGCGTGTCGGTCACATCGCCCGTCCCATCGGGCCGCACGCCCAGCAGGCGCAGGCCGTTTTGCGTGTTGATGATCACCATCCCGTGCGTGTACAGCGGACGCGCGGCCGCGTTGTATCCGCCATGGTGGACGCTCCACAGCAGCTTGCCGGTCAGCGGATCGTAGGCTTCGGCGCCGACCGCGGCCGGACTGACCAACTGCAGCCGCCCGCGGTGCTCGAAGACGACCGGCGTGCTGTACGCTTTTTTATAGTCGCCGTTGTCCGTCTCGTAGTTGATCGAACGGTCTGTCTTCCACAGCGTCCGGCCGGTGTGTTTGTCCAAGGCCGCGACGTACTGCCGATCGTAACCGTCGAACGTGAGGATCAGCAGATCGCGGAACACGATCGGCGAGGATCCCGGGCCGCGCCAGTGGTCGCAGGGCAGATCCTGGCGACGCCATAGCACCCGTCCCTCGGACGTGTCGACGCACGCGGTCCCCGCGCTGCCGAAGTGAACCCACAGGCGGCCCTGTTCGACCACCGGCGTCGGGCTGGCATAGCTGTTGTAGGGATAGCAGAACATCGGCTCGGCGATCTCGAACACCGTCAGGTCGTGCGTCACCTTGCCGGACTGTGCGTCCACGCACACCGCGAACAGGCGCGTGCCGTCTTCGGTGGCGGACGTCATCCAGATCTGCTCGCCCCAGACGACCGGCGACGACCATGCTTTGCCGTGAATCGCCGTCTTCCAGACTACGTTCTGCGTCTCGCTCCAATGCACCGGCAGCGCAGCCGCCCCCGCCTGGCCGTCGCCGTGCGGGCCACGAAACTGGTTCCAGTTTTCCGCGTCCGCCCGACCGGTGGCCAGCGCCAGCCAGACCGCGACCAACGTCGAGACGCCAATGCGCAGGAGATCGAACTTCGTCACAGGCTTGAAATCCTCGCCGGTGGAAAACGCGACGGGCCGAAGCAAACGCCGCGGGTCCGTCGTCTCACAAAAGTTGACAGCGGCGCTCGAAATGGTCCGCGGATCGGGTTTTTCGTTTTTCCGTCGCTTGTTTGAGCCCGGCTTTTTTTTCCGCTCGGGCGCCGCCTTGCCCGGCTGTCTGCCCCCCCGAAGCCACCGGACGACGGCGATGGCCAACGTCAAAGCCAGCGCCGTTCGCACTGCCCGGGCCTTGGCCAACACGCTTCGGCCACCACGATTCGGCTGCGACGTGTCATCGATGCCGCTCCGGCGGCCTGTTGCGCACGGCCGGCGAGCCAGCGGCCATGTCGGCCGAGTGGGGCCGCGTAGACAACCTTCGGCCATCCCCGCCGGCCAAAGCGACGATCGCCCTTGACCGCGAACC
>JAVYAJ010000071.1:0-5437 GCA_032229885.1 Candidatus Anammoximicrobium sp.
AAAAACGAGGTCATCGCCGAACTGATGGAGGAGAACGTCCGGTCAAAAAAAGCCAATGGAGAACTCTAAACGGACGCTGGGTTCCTCACGACACGCGGGTCGAGGTGGTGGATTATGTCAACCGTTGGGCCCGCCGGGCGGAACTGCCCGCCAAACGGTTGCTGGGCTGGCTGGGTCTGGGCGCCAGCAAGTTCTACCAGTGCCGGGACCGCTACGGCAAGGCCAACGAGTACAACGATCGGGCGCGGCGGACAAGGCGTCGCGGCCGGTCAATACCGGGTGACGATCAGCAAACGCATCATGCCCGACGGTTCCGACGTGTCCGCGGACGACGACACCCCGCCCATCATGTCGCCGGCCCAGGAGACCCTGGCGGCAAAGTGCGGCGACCAGACGAGCACGACGCTGACGGCAAACGTCGGTTCGGACGGCAGTCCGATCGATTTCGCGTTGACCAAGTGACGCCGCGCTCGCACGTCGCGTGACAGGTAGGCTCGCGCGTCGCGCGACAGATGGGATAGGGGGCGCACAGACGACGGCCTCATCGTCGCTCGACGACCACACTGGACGGCCACGCTCCGTCGTGGCCGCAACCGGGTGGGACACGACGCCGCGTGACGAAACGCAACAGGCGCGACCGTGTCCCTTCAGGACAGCGTCCTTCCCGGCGGTCGCCGCCCAGCTCGAAAATGATGATTGGACAACGCGCTGGGGTGGGACACGCAGTGCCTTGGCGTGACGCCCGTTGTCACGATTCGGGGAAATTGTCTTGGGCCAAGCCCTTATCCAGCGTCTGGGGCGTTCGACCGCGCGGCCAACCGAGATTTGAGCCAGGCGTAAATTGCGTTTCCGATCTGCTGGTACCCGGCGACGTTCGGGTGGACGGCGTTGTTTTCGGGATAGCCATCGGTGACGTCCAGGTACAGTTCCGTGGGCACGATGAAAATTCCTTCGGCCTCGCGCCCGCCGAAGTGGGCCAGTTGTCGTTCGACCAGGCGATGTTGGATCCGGCGCCAGTTCCAGCGCGGATAGGCCGCCTTGTAGTTGGCCACAAAGGCCTCGTCCCGGCTGTTCGCCGGCGTGGTCAGGCAGATGCCGAGCTGGGCGTGGGGCGCGGCCCGATGAAACGCGGCCAGAAGTCTGTCGGCTTCCTGAAACACGGCGGTGATGCCCGCTTCGAGGGCCTCTGGTTGGTCAGCCTTGAGGCCAAAACAGTCGTTGATGCCAAGCATGAACGTCACGTAATCCGGGGCCTGCCCGTCGCAGCGCTCGGCGATATATCGAGCGACGTCGAGCGTCGGCGTGGGCGGATCACCCGCGGCGAACACGAAGGGACTGCTGTTGGTCCGCGCGGCCAGCGAGCCGTCCGGATTGAATCGCGTGTTGAATGCCCGCCAGGTCCAACCGCCGTACCCCTCGTGGACGACGTTTTCCGCCGCCGAGGGCGGCTTGTGCGTGCCGAGCATCCGCCAAGTCGGATTGCCGGGCTGCGATAGCAAGCGGGCGACTTGGTTTGGGTACTGCGAGGCGTGAGTCAGGCTGTCGCCCACAATCAACAGCGCGATCTGACGCTTGCTGCCCGCGTCCGCAGGCGCCACGCACACGCGGGTTGCGGCCTCCGCCAGCACGCGGCCCGCCGAGTCCGTCACACGCAGCGACAGCGGATGTTCGCCCACCTGCGCGGCCGTCGGCGTGAGTCGCCAGGCTCGCGCATCGGCCTGTCCGATCTCGCAGGTCACGGCAAATACCAGCTTGTCCGGCTCGGATGACAGGACGACGTTGGAAAAGTACAGACCGGTCTCGACGCCCGCAACGGCGTAAACAACCGGCGGCAGCGTCAGATGCAGTGACGGGGCCGAAGCCGAGGGCGGGGCGGCGTCGCCCGCGGCCGCTCGCCATCCGGGTGACACGGCGGCGAGCAGGGCGATCATGGCGAGAACCGCAGTTCTGGAGATCCTGTTCATGGAGTGGGCGCCTTTTGCGTTCGAGTCGTGTTCGAGGCTGTAGAAGTGTTCGAGGCTGTTCCAATCCTATTCGAGTCGCTGGTATGCGGATCCCGAGCTCGCGGCGCTCGGTCGCCGTGAACCGGTCGATCCCAGGGTACAGTCGCGGGAACCCTGCGCGTGACGCCATCAGTTTGACCACGATGTCTACGGCAAGTCAAGATCGGCAAACCCCGGTCGCCCGCGGCTAGGGCTGCTTGCAGCGATGCGGTCGATCGGGCATAGTAGCCGAGCGTCGGACGCGCACCGTTGAGCGTCTCTACCCGGACGGTACAGGCCCCGGCGGCCTCGGCCACGTGAATTGCCAACACGGTCGACCATGTTGGGCGGTCACGCTTGCCGATCGCGGGAGCGATCCGTCCCGCTACCACTCGTTTTCCAATCGAGGCCCTCGCATGACACGCACGATCGAAACCAACCGCTCGCGTCGAACTTTCTTGAAGGCGTCGTCCGCGGCGACGCTCGCCGGAACGTTGGCTTCGCCGCTGGGATTCCCGTCGCTGCTGCGCGGCGATTCCGCCGATCGCCCGCTGCGGCTCGGCCTGGTGTCGGCGGCCACCTACGGCTATATGGACGCGCCGCGCACGCCAGGCTCGTTCCACGGCACGGCGTTCGCGACTACGTGCAACGGCTACGACGAGGCCAAACGCAAACAGATGGAAGGCACGTTCGTGGCCGCCCAAAAACGGCTCGAGGGCGTGCGCATCGTCCGCGTCTGGGATCCCAACCGCGCGGCGGCCCAGCGGCTGGCGGACACGTGCGGCATCCCGCAGGTTTGCGACAGTCCCGACGCATGTGCCGAAGACG
Source organism: Candidatus Anammoximicrobium sp. (assembly GCA_032229885.1). GTDB lineage: Bacteria > Planctomycetota > Planctomycetia > Pirellulales > Pirellulaceae > Anammoximicrobium. The sequence continues at coordinate 2,811 of JAVYAJ010000071.1, forward strand.
TGGACGCGGTCTTGATCGTCGATGACGGTTCTGGGGCGCAGTGGAAGTACGCCCAGGCGCCGTTGCGCAAAGGCGTCCCAACCTATTGCGACAAACCGCTGGCCATGACCGCCAAGGAAGCGCGACAGATCGCCGACCTAGCGCGCGAGACGGGCACGCCCTTCATGTCGGCCAGCTCGCTTCGCTTCGTGCCGGACGTGGTGGCGCTGGCCAAAGAGGCGCCGTCGCTGGGCGACATCCATATCGCCACGACGATTTGCGGCAACGAACTGGTGTACTACGGCATCCACGCGCTCGAGATGGCCTATGCGGTCCTTGGCCGCGGCGCGGTGTCTTGCCTGAACGTCGGCCAACCGGGTCGCAACCTCGTCCGCGTGCGGTTCGAGAACGGTCGCGACCTGATGTTGATGGTCGGCGAACGCGAGTGGATGCGGGCGGGCTATCAGATCAACCTGTACGGAACCAAGGGCTGGCGGAGCTTGACGCCCAACCTGGCGGACCTGTACTGGTATCTGCTCGACAAGTTCATCGAGCTTGTGCGCACCAAGCGCGAGGCCGTGCCGATCGACGAGGAAGTCGAGGTCATCGCGGTGCTCGAAGCGGGCAAACGGTCGTTGGCCGAGCAGCGCGAGGTGACCATCGCGGAAGTCCTGAAGTGAACGGCGCGGCGATGCTCGCGGATCCGTCAGCGACGCGCACAGGGCCGCCGGCGGCACTCATGGCGCGGCCGACGACGCTCGCGGCGCGGCCGGCGACGGCGCCCGCTGGCACAGTTCATGAACCTTGCCGATGATCCGCTCTTCGATTCCGGGCGCGTAAGGCGGCGCCTCGTAGCCACCTTCGGCCAACACTCGCTCGCTGGGAATGTAGCCAAAGTAGGCGTTGCTATAGCCGGCCACCCACACCAAGGCCGGCGGGCGGGCTAGTTCGCGTTTCAGCCGCAACGCGTAGTCCACAACCACTTCGCTGCCCAGCGCGACCAGCGTCACGTCGTCGCCGATCCGCAGCACCTGGACCGGATAGCGGCGCGTTTCTTTTGTCGCGTCCGCCCACGGCAGATCCACATAATCCAGGGCCGACGCAAGCGATCCATGCAGCGGGCGCGGATTGGCGATCAGGCCCGCTTCGACGGCCGTGGCCAGCGTCCGGCCATGCTGCCGAGCCAACTCGACCTGACTGCGCGGATACGGATTCTGATCGGCGCCGCAGCCTGCGACGAACAGGGCTGTCAAGCCTGGCGTGTCGGCCTGCAGATATTCCTGGGCCCACCCGGCATAGTCGCCACAGAACTCGTAGAAACCCAGCGTCGTGTTGTGGCAGGCATAGCCGAACAGCACGGCGCGTGGGTTGCCTTCGGCGTCGACTACAGACAGCACGGGCACCTCGTGATCGACCGGTCCATCCGGGTTCGGGCTGTTCCTGTAGCCTGTTTCGGTCGGCAGACGGCGATTCATGGCGAACCCGGCGCGTGCATGGCTGTAGGTCAGCCGAGCCGGGCGCAGGTCGGCCAGCGCCTCGCCCACCAGGCGAGTCAGCGTGGTCTCCAGGAATCGGTGATAGTTGCGGCCCTCGTCCTCGCGCCCGGACCGTTCGCGATATTCGGGGCCGCTGTGCGTGTGCGAGGCGTTTAGCATCAGCGCGGCTGGCGGAATCTGGTACTGCTCTTCAACCTGCCGTTCGACGGCTTCGCGCAGCGTGACCAGCACGCCGATCAGGTCCAGCGTGACGATCACCACCCGCTGGCCTGATGCGTCCTCGAGCGCCAGGGCCTTGGCGTACAGATCTTGCAGCGTGCCTTCGGCGGGCTTTTTGCGGGCCGCATACCCGGCCATCCACATCAGCGTGTCCGGGGTGATCTTGGCGGTGGACACACCGGCCTTCCAGTCCCGCGCTGGCGCGCTCGGCGCCGCGGCTTGGGCCGCAGACGCGGCGAGCGCCAGGATCGAAAACAAGACATAGCGAGGGGCCAGTTTCATATCAGCGACTCCTGAAACAAGCGGGCGGCGCGTGGCGCAGAACTACGAGACACCGCCGAGCCCGCCGGCGGCCGAACGCGGTTCAACCCGCCGACACAGCCCGGCGGCCGTGGCGTCGTTGATCTTAACGCGGCCAAGGCCGCCAATCAAATGGTGCACCGCGAGTTCCAAACATCAGAATTGACCGGACATAGCGCGGGAAGTCTTTCCGGATTGCCAGAAGAACGATCTAGACGCGCCATCATGGTAAGCGAAATGGTTGGACGGCGACCATCGCTTGGCAAGGACCAAGTACGTGTGGCTGACGAACTCAGAACATCTCAGCAAGAAACAGAAGGCTCTCTTTGAGGAAGTGTTTAGTCTGAAGTTGGCTACCGGGAAGGCCTGGGGATACAAGGAAATGCTTCGAGATCTGTGGGAGCACGATGACGCAGCTTCGGCCACGACCCACTTCAAGGAATGGTATCAACGGGTGATTCACACAAAGCTGGAGCCGATGAAAGCGGTTGCGAGCACGATCAAAGACCGACTCCCGCATGTGGTCAGCTACTGCACCCATAAGATCACGAACGGCGTGGCCGAAGGGCTCAACAGCAAAATCATGTCGATCAAGCGACTGGTCGGTGGCTTCCGCAATCGGGAAAACTTCAA
>JAVYAJ010000072.1:0-10876 GCA_032229885.1 Candidatus Anammoximicrobium sp.
CTTCGGCCAACAGAGGCACGCGCGCGGCGTCAGCCCTGGGGCGTTGCCCCAGGCTACGGTGAGCGGAGGCCTTCGGCCAAACAGATTCTTGGGTTGTGGGCGCTAGCCCGCGTTAAGTGAGGTCGCACACGCAAATCGGCGTCGCACGCGCGGCACTGGAGCGGCGTCGATCGCCCGCGCCGACAGCCTGCTGTTCATCGTGCCATCATGGTATCCGATCTGCGCGGCGCGGGTTCGGCCGGACGCACGCCCGAGGGCGAACTTCGATTGCTCGTGGCGCGCCGCGACGCGGTGTTGTACCGGTCGTTGCTGTCTTGCCCGTACACGATGCCTGGGCTCACGTCGAGTGGTCGCTGGCATCCCGTCGTGCGCGATGCTGGCATCGTGCTTGACGGGCGTCGAACCGAATTTTCGTGTCGTGCCCGCCGTTCGGCAAGCCGATGATAGAAGCGCGGGGGGCTCGTCTGCGCAATCCTCGATGTTCGTTCTCCCAGCAGGCTGCTTCGATCGTGATTCGCCCGAGCGGGCTTGCCTAGGGGGCGAGCCGCGGAGGACGACGCGCGCGAGCTTGCAACCAGCCGCCGATGGCGACGGCTTGGCCAGCCTCGGGCCGTCCGTTTACCGATCTCGACTCTTCGCAGGAGGCTAGATGTGCCAGCGTTCGAGCACATCCGCGCCGCACAGTATTTCGATCTGACGATCGCCTTGCGGCTGGCGTGCGCGGCGGAACTGAGTTATGCCGACTCGCAAGTCATCGAGGAAACCGTCATCCGAACGTGGGGCTATCCGCACGTGCGTTTTTTCGACGTCGAGACGACTCAATGTTTCGTCGCCGCCGACACCCAGACGGTCGTGGTGTGCTTCCGCGGAACCGAGGCGAACCGGTACGAAGATTGGCTGGCGGACCTGGACATGGAGCTCGTCGTCGGCCCGCTGGACGGGCGCGTCCACGAGGGATTCTACGACGCGCTGAGCTGCGTCTGGCAGTTGATCGATCGCGAGGTGACTCGCCTGCTGGCCGCCGGTCCCCGCCGGCTCTGGGTTACCGGGCACAGCCTGGGCGCGGCGCTTGCCACCTTGGCGGTGGCGCGGTGGCTCGAGGCGGGCTGCGCGGTCCGGGGGTTGTACACGTTCGGCCAGCCGCGCACGGGCGACAACGCCTTTGCGCGCAACTTCGATTTTCTCTTTCGGCCCCACACGTTTCGGATCGTCAACGACCAGGACGTGGTCACGCAGACTCCGCCCAGCGCGCTGGGATACCAGCACTTGGGGACATTGATTCACTTCACGGATTTCGGCACGCTGATCGACGGTTCGGAAGACGCAGACCGCAGTTTCGGCGGTTGGCGGCGCGCGGTCGAGAAGCTGCTGGCGTGGAGCCGCGAGGGGCTCGATGACCATCGGATGATCTATTATCGTCGGCGAATCGCCACTGCGCTGCGGCTGCTCGGCGACGTGGGACAGCCCACCCTCGACGACGCGGCTGGAGCTCGCGTCGCTGGAACGCGCGGCACTGGAGAAGACTCGGTCTGCGCGCAGGCCGCCCAGCGACCCCGCGCTCGGCGACGGTCTGTCGTCCCAGTCGAGCCCGGGCTACGGGGCGCGACGGGGCAAGACCAACGGATCCGGCCTCGCCGCCGTGCGGCGTGAACGTGCGGTCGCGCGGCGCACCGCCCGAGGATCCTCGGCGGTCGCCTCGCCGCGTTGCGCGCCGTTTGCCGATGGCCGTGCCCGTGCATTTCGGCCACGGGCTAGGCGCGTGCGTACCGGCGCTAGCGGCGAACCTGCAATCACTGGGCGGAACGTATCGGGTTGCCCCGCACCCAGCTCTTGGTCAGACGCTTCGCTGCATGGTCCGGCGATCGACACGGTGCTATACTGGGCGCGTCGGACGGTTCGCGCGAACGTCGCGCGCCGCGTGGCAAGGCCGGACGCCAGACCGCCGCAACCGCGGCCCGGCGACGGAAATCCAGCGGCGTTTCCTGCGAGTGTGGTGGATCTGCGGCGTGTAGCGAACCTGCGATTGTGAATCTATCATCAACGAGCGCGTGAACCCGGGTATGGCGGCTGGATCCGAACGGCCGGGCGGCGGCGGGCGGATCGCGGGCGCCGATCGCGCGGTCGCCATTGACACGAAGAAGGCTGGAGCCTATAGGACGGCCCGCGTAGCCGCCGAGATCTCGGACGTCGGGCGGCGTCGCGTCACGGCTCGACGGGCGCCGCGCCATGAGCGCTGGGTTCGAGAACGGCTGTCGGCGCCAGTTCTGGGCTGTCAAACATTGAAAAAGACCGGCGAAAGGCGGTTCGACGAACGGTTTTTATGACGCGATCGCTGCAAGCCGTCCTCGTTTTTGCGCTGCTGGGCGTGGCCGTCGCCGCCTGGTCATCGACAGCCGATGCGGGGCGGGCGGACGAACAGACGCGTCGCTGGATCGGCCAGTTGGACGCCGAGCACTTTGTCGATCGCGAAGTCGCCACCGAGAGACTGATCAAAGCTGGCCCCGTGGTGATCGACGCCGTCCAAGCCGCGGCTCAGGAAGGCAATCTCGAAGTCACGACGCGCGCCGTGTACGTCCTGCGCGAATTGGCGCTCAGCCCCGACGACGCGGTGGCGGACGCCGCGCACGCCGCGCTCGAACGCGTGGCCGCGCCAAAGCTTACCTCCGCTGCCCGTCGCGCCCAAGCGACGCTCGCCCGCCTGGACTCGATTCGTCAGGATCGGGCCATCGCCGAACTGAAGCGACTGGGCGCGGTGATCGATTCCCGCGCTTCGGCGTTGGGGCTGGGGATCATCGAAGGTTACACCATCGAACTGGGCGATTCCTGGCGGGGCGAAGTCCAGGATCTCGCGCGGCTGCGGTGGTTGCGGGACGCAGGCGAGCTGATCGTCGTGGGGCCGCGCGTCACCGACGAGTGGCTGGCGTATCTCGCCCCGCTGACCGACTTGACCGTCTTGACGATCAAACGGGCGAACATCACGGACGACGGACTGGCGCATTTGCTGGGAATGAAGCGACTGTCGCTGTTGAGCCTGTTGTACGTGCCGGTCACCGACCACGTTGTCGCCCAGTTGCAGCAACTGCGCGGCATCGTGCGAATCCGGATTTACGGCTCACAGATGACCGAGTCGGGCGCAGACCGGTTGCGGCAAGCCTTGGCCGCCACCGAGATCGATTTTCGCCGCGGCGCTTTTTTGGGCATCGGCTGCGAGGACCATGGCGACGGGTGCATCATCTTGCGAGTCAGCGCCAACAGCGCGGCCGAGAAGGCCGGATTGCAGTTGAACGACATGGTGTACGAGTACGAGGATCGGCGGGTCGCCGATTTCAAAGCTCTGACCGCCGCCATCGCGGGCAATGCCGCGGGGGACACCGTTACGCTGAAGATCATCCGCGACGGCCAGTCCTTGAGCAAGCGCGTAACGCTGGGCGAGTGGGAGTAGACAGAAGGCGGCTCGACCTTGGCCCCGGGGACGACGATTGGCGGCGTGCGCCGAGTCCATTCAGAGTGTGGTGATATGAGCGGAGAACAACGACCGAGCGACGAGATACCCAACCTGATCACGCATGGGCTAGGGCTGCTGTTGAGCCTTGTGGCGACAGCCCTGCTGATGGACGTGGTCCTGGCCGGCGGCGATCGACGGACCATCATCGGGTGCGGGATCTACAGCCTGACGCTCGTCCTGCTGTACGGCGCCTCGACGTTGTCCCATACGTTCTACAATCCCGATTTGCGGCGCCTGTTTCGGATGCTGGATCAAGCTTGCATCTTCCTGCTGATCGCCGGCTCGGTGACCCCGTTTGCCATGATCTTCTTAGCCGACGGGCCATGGCGGCTTCTGTTGCCGACCATGTGGACGCTCGCCGCGCTCGGAGTCCTGTTCGTGTTGCGTCGCCGCAATCTGTCCAACCCCGCCAAGATCACCTACGGCGTCTTGGGTTGGCTGCCGATCCTGGTGTTGCCCGAGCTGGCCCGGCGCGCGCCGGCCGAACTGCTGATGTGGGTGGTGGGCGGCGGCGCGTTCTACTCGCTGGGCACCGTCTTTTTGGCGCTGGATCGAAAAATCCGTTACTTCCATGCGCTGTGGCACACGTTCGTGGTGGCCGGCAGCATCTGTCATTACGTGGCCATCCTCGCCTACATCGCGCCGTATGCGTTTTGAATGGCGCGCGTTTCGAACGGCGCGCGTTTCGAGCCGGCCGGATCGCCAGAGGCTCGTAGGCTACGCTGACCGATGGCCGACGGCCAAGACGGTGAGTATGACCCGCGGCCGACATGCGCGGTCACGGCATTCGGCGCCGGTGCGACGTGAACCCAAAATGTTGGAGCTCGCCGCGAGTGTCAGGCCACGGGAATTCCGTGCTCTGGCGAGTGCGGCAACCCGATACTTGCGATTGGACAACGCATCAGGCCAGCAGTTTTCGCATCCCGTCGGTTATCAGGTCGTCGATCCCGGGGTCGGAAAACGCCGCGCTGACCTCGTATCCGCCGTGCGGGTATTCTTCTTTGACCGGCACGTACCATGTTCCGTCATCGCCATACGCCGCGGTGGCGACGAACAGCGAGGGCTGCATCTGCTGGGCGCGCAACTGGTATTCGACGAAACATTCGCCAGCCAGGTGCAACAGCCGGACGTCGTCGATATGCAGCGCGCTGAGCACGACCGGGATCCGGGCCTGCAGGCGTTGCAGCCAGGCCAGCGAATACGCGGCTCGACCGCGAACCGAGCCGGCGGCCGATTTGTCGGAGATCACCGCTTGCAGCGACTCGACGGAAAACGTAGCCCGCGGCGGCGGCAGCATCTCGAACGTCCGCCAGGCGATTTGCCCGACCGGCTTCGGCCGCAGATCCTGTTCGGACCGGACGATGCCCTCGTAGATGCGCTGCGTCAACACGGGCCGCATCTCAGGCGATCCGTCGTTGTACTTGCCTGCCCCGATGTTGCCGCCGCAACCGTTGAAGTACAGATGCCGACACTTCGGTTCCTCGGCCTGCCGCTGTTTGCGGGCCAGGCCGGCAAAGTCGCTGCTCACTTTTCCTTGGCCGTAGTGGCTCATCGGGTGCGTGGCATAGTAGTGCAAGGCGGCGATTTTCTCGCTGCCCGAATAAAACGCGACCGTCTTCAGCCAGGGGTCGATCAGGCCCTCGGGCAGCGCTCGCAGCGTTGGATTGCCACAACTGCTGCCGCGCATGGCCAACACCTGGCCCGTGGCGTCGCGATACACGCGCCGGTTCCCGGCCACCTTTTCGACGCGCCCTTGGCTGCACGCCACGTGGGTCAGCGGCCGGGCGGTGGGGATGGCCTCGGCTGCCGCGCGAGAGGCCGCGTCCAGACAGCGATGATAGAAATCCACGTCCACGATGTCGGGCAAGTCGCCCTGCGCGCGGACCAGGCGCTGTGCGTCCAGGCACGCCAGGGGCGCGTCGTGCTGGTGGACACAGTGGACGGATACGCGATCGGCGGTCGTGCCGACGGCCTTGGCCAGCGCCTCGCGCCACTGGATGTGGGCTTGGTTGCACAATCCCGTCCAGTCCACCGTCGAGATGACGATCGGTTGGCCCGCGCCCAGGATGATCACACCGATCGACTCGAGCGGATCCTCGACCTCCTTGACCGGCGTGATCCAACCGCCGCAGCACCCGTGTCCCATCGGCGGGGTGACGTCGCACGTGAACGTCGCCAAACGCACCGGGCCGCCTGCGTCAGCAGCCGACAGGACGCCGGGCGTCCACGCCGAGGAAAGCGCGCCGGCGGCGCCGGCGGCAACTGTTTGTCGGAGAAAGTCGCGGCGGGCAAGAGACATGAAACGGCCTCCGAATCAAGAGCGGGATAGCTGCGGCGCGGTCCGCGGCGCGGATTCAAACATCGCGCCAAACGTCGCCGATCAACCCGGTGTCGGACGTTGACCGACGGTTCCATGGTTGTCCACGCGAGGACGCCAGTCAACCCTGCCGCCAAGGTTCGTCGCGCGAATCGCGGCAGGTGGCGACGGTGCGATCTGGGGGCGGGCGCGACGGACGGTGGTGCGATGCGGGCGGGGGCGATGCGGGCGGCGGTCAATCGACGTTCCGGCGGTCGGCGCCGCGCTGGCCGCGCGCCCGTTCCACGGCCAACTGATAGCGCTTTTGCCCCCAAGGCGTCGGGTACTGGCCGGTGATACAGGCCTGGCATAGCCGCTCGCCCGGCAACCCGATGGCGCGAGCGATCGCCTCGACCGGCAGATAGCGAAGCGAATCGGCCCCCAGATCGGCCGCCATCTTTCGCAGCAGCTCGTCGTTCAGCGTTCCGTCCGGCGTATACTGGGCGGCGAACAGCTCTTCGACGGTGGACATGTCGATCCCGTAAAAACACGGCGCGATCACCGGCGGACAGGCGACGCGGGCATGGATCTCGCGCGCCCCGCCGATCGTCCGCAGGCGATCCAACAGCACGCGCATCGTCGTAGAGCGAACGATCGAATCCTCGACCAACAGCACGCGTTTGCCCTCCAGGACCTCGCGCACGGGCGTATATTTCGTCTCCGCTTTCTTGCGCCGTCGGTCGCCGCTCTCGATGAACGTGCGGCCGGTATAGCGGTTGCGAATCAGGCCCTCCATGCAGCGGAGATTCAGTTCGTAGGCCATCGCGTTGGCCGCGGCCTTGCTCGTGTCCGGGACCGGAACCACGATCGTGTCGTCGTCCAGCGGCACGTGGCCTTCGGCCCGTTCGAGCTTCGCCAGCTCGATTCCCAGACGGGTGCGCGACAGATAGACGCCACAGTCATCGAGCTGGCTGGCCACGTTGGCAAAATAGATCCACTCGAAAAAGCAGTGCGCGCTGCGGCCGCTGTCCGCAAACGACTGGATCTCGAATCGTCCGTCCGCGCTGATCGTGATCGCGTGGCCCGGCGGCACCGAGCGGATGCTGCTTGACTGGAAGCCCAAGTTCAGCAAGGCGACGCTCTCGCTGGCGGCGGCGAACAGCGGACCTTCCTTGGCGTACACCAGCGGCTTGATCCCCAGCGGATCGCGCGCCACCAGCATGTCGCCCAAGGCGTTCAAGAACACCAGGCTATAGGCGCCGTCGAATCGGCGGCTGACGTTCCGCATCATCTCGACCAACGACGGTCGTCGGTCGCCCGACAGCTCGCGGCTGAGCTCGTGCATGATGATCTCGGTGTCCGTGTCGCGCGCCAGGTGGTGTTGGGCGTCGCTCAGCAACTGGTCGCGCAGCGCCCGATAGTTGGCCAGTTCACCGTTAAAGGCGAAGCTGAACCATTTGTATTTGATCAGATGGTGTCGCTCGAACGGCTGCGCATACCCGCGATCGTCGGCCCCGCGGGCCGAGTACAGGACATGGCCGATCGCCGCGCGGCCGTCATACTTTTGCATCAGCGATTCGCTGGCCGCTCGGTGCGACAAGCGAAAGACCTCGGCCACCGATCCCACATCCTTATGGGTATCGACCAACTGATCGCGCTCGGGATGGTACGACGTGATCCCGGCGGCCATCTGGCCCCGGTTTTGGATGTCCAACAACATCCGCGGCACCAGGCGCGACGTTCGCTCGGGGCGCTGATCGGGGCACAGCGGGCTGACCTCGGCGCCCGGCAAGTGATAGACGGCCACAACTCCACATTCGTGACGCAACTGGCTCATAAAAACGGCAACTCCCTGTCGTTCGGCCAAGGGGCAGAAGAAACCTCGCAGATCGCTCGGGCAGGTTCGCGCGGCGCGCCAAGCGCACAGCTCGGCGGCGCCTTTCGGGCGGCTCGACGCGCGTCCCGGCCGATCGACCGTCGGCCGCGGTCTTCGGGACGTTGCCCTCGGGTTCCGGCCTGACGGCCCGCGCTCCACGGCCTCGCCCCATCGTCAAACACGCGGAACATCCCGTCGCCGCCATGCCGCGCCCGGCCGAGATTGGCGGCGCGTCGCGGGCGCGCCGCGCAAGAGAAAGCCACGCAACGGAAAACTGGGCAAGAAACAACCGCGCAACAGAAAACGGCCCGGCTTTCGTCGCGCTTCTGCGCAACGCGGTTTACCACCGTACTCGACATGGATAGGCGTTTCAGGTGCATCGTTTGGCGACGGACGCGCCAAGATCGGGTCGAGGCCTCGCGTTCGATTTCGTTCCAATCGTCTATTTCAGCCATCCGGGCAAATCGCGCCGCGCACGACGCTGCCGATCCGCGGGATGGGGCGTGCCAAATGCCTGCAAACAAAGGCGACGCTGTCGAACTCCGCGACATTGTAGAAGTTCGCCGGGCGGTTAACAATGCGCCCAGCGCCCGGCTGTGCGCGGGCCTGGCGAAGTCGCCTCGGATTTTCGCGGCTGCGCGCACCGTCGATCGTCCGGAAATTTTCCGAACGCCTCGCCAATCCTGGCTGCGCGCGGGATGCGTGCGGCGTGGCCACGGCCGCGCGAGGTCCGCGGGGTGCGCGCCGCCGCGGACCCGGACGCGTGGCGTGCTGTGGCGTGCTGTGGCGTCGTTCGGCGTGTTGCCGTGGACCAAAGCCTTCGCTGCCGGCCCAGCGCCGCGAGGACACACGGCACAGGACACGGTATACTACGTTCGTCGTCACACGTGCGTTGAACCGCGTTTGGCCGAGCCGGTCGTTCGTTCTCGCGTCATGTACGCCGGGCCGGCGACTTGGCCGCGCCCACGAGACACACCTTGCCGCCGAGCTCGCCGTGCAACTGGCCTATCGTCTAACCGCCGATGCCGTGTTGGTGTTTCACGTTTCGTACGTCGCCTTTGTGCTGATCGGCTTCTTGTTGACGTTGACGGGCATCTGTCTGCGTTGGAGATGGGTTCGCAATCGTTGGTTCCGAGGTCTGCATCTGGCGGCGATCGGCCTGGTGGTCTTCGAGTCGCTGGCGGGAATCGTCTGTCCGCTGACGCTGTGGGAAGACGCGCTGCGAGAACGGGCCGGCCAAGCCGGATACCGAGGCGATTTCATCGCCCAATGGCTGCATGAACTGCTGTTCTTCGACGCCGAACCGTGGGTTTTTACCGTGTGCTACACGCTGTTCGGTCTGGCCGTGTTGGGCACGTTCGTCTTCGCCCCACCCCGGTGGCGCGCGGTCGGCAGCGCTTCCAAAGATGATCCACACGTCGGCGACAAACCGACGGGCGACGCGACGGGCCGCTGACGCTTTAGAACACTTTCCCTTTGAAGAGCTTTTCCCGACAGTGAACACATCCGTCCCATCCGTCCCATCCGTCCTATGCCCCCTCTTGAAGAGGTTTACTCGACCGTGAACACATCCTCCAAAACAGGCGTCGGTTCCGTTGATGCATCGCGTCGGGATTTTCTCAAACGATCGGGTGTCGCGGTCGCGGCGGCGCCGATGATCCACGTCGCCACGGCGTTGGCCGCCGAGCCGTCCGAGCGCACGATTCGCCTGGGGCTGATCGGTTGCGGTGGCCGCGGCTCGTGGCTGGCTGATCTGTTTCAGAAACACGGCGGGTACGAACTGCGCGCGGTGGCCGATTATTTCGACGATCTGGCGCAACGCGTGGGCGACCGATTCAACGTCGACCCGTCGCGGCGTTTCGCCGGCCGGAGCGCTTGCCAACGGCTGCTGGCCAGCGGGGTCGACGCCGTCGCGGTGGTCAACGTGCCGCGATTCCACCCCGAACACATCCAGGCGGCGGTCCAGGCCGGCGTCCACGTCTACGCGGCCAAGCCCGTGGCGATCGACGTGCCCGGCGCGCTGCAGGTCCAGGCGGCCGGGGTGCAGGCCACGCGGCAGCGAACCTGCCTGTTGGTCGACTATCAGTTGCCGACCGACCCGGTCAACATCGAAGTTGTCAAACGTGTTCACGCAGGCGGCCTGGGGCGACTGTCACATCTCGACAGCATCGGGTTCTCGCCGCCGTGGGCCGAACCGGCGGTCGCGACGATCGAAGATCGACTGCGGCAGGGCCGCTGGCTGAGCACGATCGGCCTGTCCGGCGACGTGATCACCGAGAACACGGTTCACGCGATCAATGCCGTCCTGTGGCTGACCCAACGCCGCCCGGTCCGTGCACTGGGACGCGCGCGGCGCGTCCGACCGAACCCTCGCGACGACTATCGCGAGGTTTATTTGATCACCTACGAGTTCGACGACGGCGTGCTGTGGACGCATCGCTGCCAATCCTTGCGAAACCAGTTGGAATGGGCGCTGAACTTGACCGCGTACGGCGATCAGGCAACCGCGACGGTCAGCTATCGCGGCAAGTCGTTCCTGCGAGGCGGCCCCCAGCACTTCGGCGGCGGCGAGGTCGAGAGCCTGTATGATCAGGGCGCGATCCGCAATATCGCGACCTTTCATCAAAGCATCGTCGAGGGCCGTTTCGAGAACCCGACGGCCCAACGAGCGGTCGACGATGTGCTGACCGCCGTGCTCGGACGCCAGGCCGCCGCGCGCCGCGCGTGCCTGACCATGGACGAGATCATCGCCGAGAACCAGACGTTGGAACTGGATCTGAGCGGGCTGAAAGACTGACGTCCGCGGCGCGGCGACGGCCGGGGCACAGCGACCGGACGCGGTCGTCGGCGACACCTGACCCGAAGCCCGAGCGAGGAGACGGTACGTTCTCTCGTCGCTTCGGCCGGCGGATGCGATGAAACGATGAAACGCGCGATCCTCGCCCGTGCGCGGTATAACATTCAGAACACTCGCCCCGGATACGCTTGCCCCTCGCAAACGTCGGCGACGAGCGTCCCTCCCGCCACGGAGTCCCGCGATGTCCGCTGCAACTGGTCGTACCGTCCGTTCCCCTCGCGCTCGCCGGCGCGTCGGGCCGTTCCCAAGCACAGACCGCGGTCCGCATGTCGGGCCACAACCGGACGCGCCAGTCGCCGGCCTTCGCGCCGCCGGCCTTCGCGCCGCCGGCCTTCGCGCCGC
>JAVYAJ010000073.1:0-24102 GCA_032229885.1 Candidatus Anammoximicrobium sp.
AATGTCCCCAGACAATCATCTCGAAGGAGGTGGTTATGGAGGCATTATCGATGAGCGTCAAAGAGCGTCGTCGGCTGGAGATTTTTGGACGAGTGAAGGCGAACGAGCTTACGCTCTCGAAGGGGGCAGAGCTGCTTGGCCTGAGCTATCGTCAGGCAAAACGCGCATGGGCGCGCTATCGGGACCGGGGCGATTCAAGTCTGGTCCATGGGCTGCGGGGTCGGGCGTCGAATCGGCGAGATCTGGGTGGCCGCAAGGAGCGGGCGTTGGAGCTGTGCCGCGAGAAATACTCGAACTATGGCCCCACCTTGGCGGCCGAGTGCCTGGGGCGTGACAATGGGCTGGCGGTGGCGGTGAGCACGCTGAGGACCTGGTTGTCGTCAGCGGGGTTGTGGCAGCGTCAGCGGCGGCGCAAACTGCATCGTCGGCGTCGGCCTCGTCGGGAGCATTACGGCGAGTCGGCGCAGCTGGACGGTTCGCATCACGATTGGTTCGCGGGTCGTCGCGGTTGGGCGGTGCTGATGGTGATGATCGACGATGCCACGGGGCGGGTTTTTGCCTGCTTTTTCGAGAACGAGTCGTGGGATTCGGCGGCCGTGACGCTGCGTCGTTACGCGCAGTTGCATGGACTGCCGGGTGCTTTATACGTCGACCAACACAGCATTTATCGGGCGGATCGGGATCCCACGTCGGAGGAGATTGTGGCGGGATTAGAGCCCAAAACGCAGTTCGGTCGGGCGATGCACGAGCTGGATATCGAGCTAATTTTGGCTCGCAGTCCGCGGGCAAAGGGTCGCGTGGAGCGTGTAAACCGCACGCTGCAAGACCGGCGCGTCAAGGCGCTTACGCGAGCGGGCCTCGGCGATCTGGCGTCGGCCAATCGCTACTTGGAGGAGACGTACCTTCCGCAGTTTCACGAGCAGTTTGGCAAACCGCCGACGAAGCCGTCTGACATGCGGGATTCACGTAAACTGTACTACTAACCTCGAACATCGTGAAGTTTTTGACGATGTTTTCAGCCAGCGACAGCGTTAATCGGTTTTCGGTTTTCGGTTTTCGGTGTTCAGTGTTCAGTATTCAGTATTCGGTGTTCGATGTTCGGGTGACAGCGTTAAGTTGTTGAAGGGTTACATGTTGTGCTTGCAGGAGCGCTGGGAACCGCAGATGAACACGGATGGACACGGATCCATACGACGCGCGCGGTGCGCGCATACGGGAACCACACAACTGACAACTGACAAATGCCGTTAGACGCGATGTCTTTATGCGTATGATTCGTGGCCCCATTTCTTGGCGGTTGTTTGGTTGCGGCTGCTGGCCGCGCTGTGTGGCGCCCGGGCTGATGTAGACGGACATGAGCGCGGCGGCGATCGACAACGACCTCAACAACGCATTGCCGCCGGGACTGCGCCGTCTTCGACGACGGCCAGGTCTTCCACGGCAGCGCTGCCAGCCCCGTCCGACCTTCCGCCGCCCGACGCAGCCAGGATGTCGGCAATGGCCTCGTGGTACGGGATGCGAGCCTGCGCGAGCGCCGCGGCGAACCCGGCGTCGGGCGAGAGGCACGGATTGGCGTTCACCTCGAGGATCCACGGCTGGCCTGCGCTGTCCACGCGGAAATCGACCCGCGCGTACCCTCGAAGCCCGAACAGATCCCAACACGCGGAAGCCAAGTCGGCGAGCTGGTCGAGCAGCCGGCGGTCCGCCGCCGCAAAGTCGAACGTGCGCGGCGTGTTGCGATACTCGAACGAGTCGGCCTGCCACTTGGCCCGATAACCGACCAACCGCGGCCGGCCCTCCGGAAAGGCCGCGAAATCGATTTCCGCCGGCGGCAAGACACGACAGCCCGCGCGGTCGGCGAGCAGCGACAGGTTGAACTCGCGGCCATCGATGAACAGTTCCGCAAAACAAGGGCTCCCATGTCTCCGCCGGAACTCGCGCATCCGCCGCTGCACGTCCGCTTCGGCCGCTTCGGCCAACGCGTCTTCGTCCAGACCGATCGAGGCGTGCTCGGCGACGGCCTTGATGATGAACCTCGCGCCCGGGCAAACCGTCGCGGCGAGCTCGCCGGGCGTTTGGGACAAATCCCGTTCTGCACCCTCGGGATGCGAGACGAAGGCGGATCGGGGCGCGCCAATCGCATCTGCCCTCGCGCCGCCGACCGGCCCGGCGGCCGAGATCCAAGGCGGCGTCGGCAAGCCCGCCTGAACCAAACGCTGCTTGGCCAACAGCTTGTTGTTCGTCAGAAAGATCGCCTCGGTCGGCGAGCCGGTATAGGGCACGCCCATCTGATCCAGCAGAGCCGTCGCCAGAAACATCAACGCGTCGGAACCGCCCAGGGATTCGACCAGGTTGAACACGAGCGACGGCGGCAATCGTCGCAACTGCTGTTGCACGGCCGCGAGGTTCAGGTCGCAGGGAACGATCGCCGCGCGCCGTCCCAAGCGTCCCAGAGCGTCGCCGACCGACTGGACCTGCGTCAGGACATCGCGGTCGGCGGCCGAGGCGTCGTCGGCCAGGCGGTTGTATAAGATGGCGACGGTCACGCGCGCAGCAAGCTCCGCTTCGGTCGTCGTTTATCGGCCGATTCCACGATGCGTTCGATCAACCTCTGGTAAGGCATTCCCGCCGCCGTCGCGATCAGCGGCAGATCCGAATGCAGCGGGTGCAGTCCCGCCAGCGGGTTGCACTCGATGAAGTTCGGCGTGCCATCCGCGTCCGAGCGCAGATCGATCCGACCTGCGTCGCGGCAGCCCAGGGCCCGCCACGCGTCCAGCGCAACCTGCTCGGCGCGGCGGGCCTCGGGCTGGTTCGTTCCCACGACGGGCCGATACTCAACCAGCTCTTCGCACTTCTCTTTGTTCACGTAGGAATAGGCGTGTTGTTCCGCATTCGGCCGCAACACGATCTCAAGCGTGCCGAGCACGACCGCGTCGCCGCCTGTGCCCAAAATGCCGACGGTAAACTCGCGGCCCGGAAGAAACGTCTCGACCAGAACCGGCTGATGAAAACGGTCCAGCAGGTCTCGACACACGCGCCCCAGGCTGTCGTGATCGAGAACTCGCGAGGCGGGGCCGATGCCCTTGCCGGTGCCCTCGGCGACTGGCTTGGCAAACAGGGGGAACGGCAGGGCGATATCCGCGACCTCGCCGATCTCGCTGACCACGGCGAACCCGGGAGTGGGCACGCCCGCCTGGCGAACGACCAGCTTAGTCAATGCCTTGTGCAAGCAGACCCCTGTCACGACTGGGTCTGAGAACGTGTACGGTATGTCGTACGCGTCCAGGATCGCCGGTACCTGTGACTCGCGAGCCGCACCCCCGTACAGTCCCTCGGCGATGTTGAACACCAGATCCCAGTGATCGCCGCTGGCCAGGCGATCGACCAATTGCCGAGCCGTGCCGATGCGCACAGGATTGTGGCCCAGGCCGCGCAGCGCCCGCTCTAAAGCGGCGATCGTGTCCGGTCGATCGAACTCGGCCGTCTCCTCTTCGCCGTAGCCGGCAGCCAGGTACTCGCTCCGTAAATCGTATGTCAAACCGATGCGCACGGTGCGACTCCGCAGGGCCGGGGAATTGAAGCCGGCCGTCGATATCGCCGAGCCGCAGCGCCGCGGACCGGCAGTCCTTGGGGCGTTTGCCGAGCCGTCGCCCTGCGGACGGCTCGGCGATGCGTTGCGCTCGCCGAGCGGCAATAGCTCGGCTAATCGAGCGGATCCCGATACCGGTAGGTGTGATTCTCGTAGTTGCGAAGCAGCAGGTCGTCGCCGTCGCGACCGGCGACGTACGTCGGTTGCAAGGGAATTTTCCCGCCGCCTCCCGGCGCGTCGATCACGTACGTCGGCACCGCATAACCGGTCGTGTGGCCCCGCAGACCTTCGATGATCTCCAGGCCCTTGGCGACCGAGGTGCGGAAGTGCGACGAACCGGAGATCGGGTCGCACTGGTACAGATAGTACGGGCGAACCCGCATCATCAACAACTTGTGGACCAACTGTTTCATGGTCTCCACGCTGTCGTTGACGCCCTTCAACAGGACCGTCTGCGAGCCCAGCGGGACTCCCGCGTCGGCCAGCCTTGCGCAGGCTGTAGAGCTCTCCGGCGTGCATTCGTCGGGATGGATATAGTGCAAGCTCATCCACAGCGGATGGTGCTTGCGCAGCACGCGGACCAGGGCCGGCGTGATTCGCTGCGGAAGCACCGCCGGGATCTTGGTTCCGATCCGGACGAACTCGACGTGCGGAATCGCCCGCAGATTGCTCAGAATCCAGTCCAGCCGCTCGTCGGCCAACGTCAGCGGATCGCCGCCGGAAATCAGCACGTCGCGGATCGTCGGCGTCTGGCGAATGTACTCGAAGGCCAGCCGCAGACGCGACTCGTTGGGCACGATCTCGCCGTGTCCCACCACGCGCGAACGTGTGCAGTAACGGCAGTACGTCGAGCAGAAATCGTGCGCCAGCAAAAGCACACGATCCGGATACCGATGCACCAGACCTGAGATCGGACTGTGCCCGTCTTCGCCCAACGGGTCGTCCGCTTCGCCCGTCACGCGGTGAAACTCGGACGTCGTGGGAATGACGGTGCGCCGCAGCGGCTGGTGCGGATCCGTGCGGGACAGCAGGCTCATGTAGTACGGCGTGATCCCGACCGGCAGCATGGCGCCGCCGTCGACGAGCGCTTGCCGTTCGTCCGCCGATAGTTCGAGCATCCGCTCCATTTGTTCCAGCGTGCGAACGCGGTTCCGCGTCTGCCAACGCCAGTCGTTCCATTCGCGGTCCGAAACGTCGGCGAAGAAAGCCCTGCGAAAGGCGCGCGTCGCCGGACTGGTATGGGGGCGTCGCGGCTGAGCCGGTCGGCTGGGTGGCTCGAGCGCGGCGATCCCGGCAGCGATTTGCCGTGAGCCGCGCGAGCGAGAAGGCGTGACAATGAAAAGGACTTGGTGACCACCGCCAGGCGGTGGAGGAGGCTCGTCGTCGCCTACCGGCGACAGCGTCGTTTCGACGCATTCGGTGCTCATAAAGAGGGTTCCATCAGACCTTGCCACAGATTTGAAAGGTCACACGACATGGCAACTCCGATTGCCGGCGTAGAACATTACGCAAAACGATTTTTAAAATCAAGTGCTCGACGCCATCCGGCCACAAAAAATGTTCAGACGCGACAACCCGGGCCGCGCGACGCCCAAATCCAGCGTGCGCGTCGACCATTTGCATCGGCGACCGCAGAGGCATTCCTTGATGGGGCGAAACGATTTTTGGCTCGCCCTGGGCGCGCAGATCCGCGCGACCTGACGAACGGTCGGACGCCGGTCAGAGAGAACGATCCTCGCGCGCCGCGCCCACGCGCCGGGTCTTCACACGCATGCTTGCGCAGGTGGTGTTTGGAGGACGAGTGGCCGTGCGCGACCTTTGGCGCGAGCCATACACGGCGCGTCCGGCGGCACGTCTCAGGCACGTTCCAGACATGCCTCGAGGTAGGCCCGCGTCCGATTGATCTCGTCCGTCACCGCCGCCGTACTCGCCAGAATGGGAATGCCGCGCGGGACGGGATGCATAAAGATCTCGGTGAAGCCTTGATAACGGATCCGCTTCAACGCCCGCAGCAGCGGCGCGAAATCGAGCGGTCCGCGGCCGGGCAACTGCAACAGCTCTTGTTCTTTGGGCAGCTTGGTCTGGCACCCTTGGCCATGCTGCCAGGCCTGGAAGAACACCAGCCGCGGCCCCAGATCGGCGATGATCCCGGCGATCAAGTCTTCCTCCTGCGGCAGGTGATACGGCGCCAAGGCGATGCCCAGGTGGGGCGACGTGACGAATTCGGCGAAATAGCGCAGCGAATCGGGTTCGTTGATCAGCGAATTGCCGTGATTCTCGATCCCGATGGTCACCCCCAGACGTTCGGCCGCCGCGACGTGCGGCTCGAGGCTGGCTACGAACGTCTTGACCCGCTCGCGCAGCGAACGTCCGTCCGCGTTGCGGGCGCCGGTGATGATCACCCGGCCGCCCAGTTGCCGCAGGACGCGCATCTCGTCCTGCAGCTTGTACGGTCCCAGGTCGTAGCGGGCGATCGCGCCCAAGTGCACGCCGTGTTCGTCCAGCAATTTGGCGAACCGCTCGAGCCCCATCTCTACCGCCTGCTCGCGATGATTCGCATGGGGCCGCGGCCAGATGTCGATGTGCGACGCGCCCGTCTTCTTGACCTCGGGCAAGACCTCGGCCAGCGGTGTCGTGCCGTACAACGGCGAAGCCAGGATGTAGTTCAGCCGGAAATCGGAGGTCTGCCCGGCTTGGCCCAACCGGGAACCTACGGCTCCGAAGGCACAGCCGGCCAGGCTTGCGACGAACTGGCGGCGCGACAGCGACGATTGTGTCATGGCTCAGATCTCGTAACCGGAACGTTGTTCGCGCCGCAGCCACGTGTTGGCCTGCGCGTCGTCCACGAACTGCTCGGCCTGCGAATCCCACTTCAACGGCCGTCCCAGACGCATCGCGATGTTGCCGATATGGCAAGTCGCGACGCTCCGATGTTGGCTGACCACGTCCGAGATCGGCTTGTCGCGCGTGCGGACGCAGTCGAAAAAATTGCCCATGTGGTTGATGATCGAATCCAGCTTTCCCATCCGTTCAGGGCGGTTCAGGTTGTCATGCGCGTACAACCGAAACGACTCGCGCGGCAGCGGGTCCTGCTCGAGGGCTTCGACCGGCTTGCCGGAGATCGTGCCGCGGTTGACGAACAGCCGCCCTTCGCTGCCGATGAACATGATCCCGTTGCGGCCCGTATCGCTGACGGTCATCACCACGCCGCTGGGATACGTGTACTCGGCCTCGAAGTCCACGGCGACATTGTACCCGTTGGGCGTGTTGGGAAACGCAGCCTGGCCAGACACCGCGATCGGCAGTTCGCCGATGGCCCATTGGGCGATGTCCAAGTGGTGCGCGCCCCAATCGGTCATCTGGCCGCCCGAATATTCGTACCACCAGCGGAACGTATAGTGACAGCGCTGTTCGATGTACGGCGTCGCCGGCGTTTGCCCCTGCCAGCGATCCCAGTTCAGATGTGGCGGCGGCGGGCTGGTCTCGAACGGGCCGCCGACGACGTTCTTGCCCAACACGACCTCGACCCGCTCCAATCGGCCGATGCGCCCCTGACGAACCAGCTCGACCGCCAACCGGAACCGATGGTCGCTCCGCTGCCACGAGCCGACCTGGACCACGCGCCCCGTCTGTTCGACGACCTGCGTCAACAGCTTGCCTTCGTCCACCGTCAGCGTCAACGGCTTTTCGACGTACACATCCTTGCCGGCCCGACAGGCGTCGACGACCATCGCCGTGTGCCAGTGATCCGGGGCGCCGATCGTGATGACGTCCAAATCCTCGCGCTCCAGCATCTGCCGATGGTCGTCGTACAGCGCGGCCCGGCCGCCGAACTCGTCACGCGCTTTCTCCGCGATCTGACGATCCACGTCACAGATCGCCACCACGTCGCCGTGGGCAAGCGCTTTTTGGGCCACCACGGAACCTTGGTAACGCATGCCGATCGCGCCGATGCGAAACCGATCCTTGGGCGAACGCGGCGCGTCGTCGGCGCGCGTCGGCGTTGTCCAGACATACGGCGCGACGACTGCGCCAAGCGCGGCGGCCGAATTGCGAAGAAACCGACGACGATCGACAGAGACTCTAGACATGACATGCCCCTTTCGCAGACGGAACAACGCGTCGCGGTGGACGCGAGCCGCGGACGCCGCTTGCGGATCTCCATTGTGCGCCAAACGGGGGCAGATGAGAACACTTTTGACGCCAAGCAAACTGCCGTCGCAAACCCGACTAGCCTCAGCGAACGCATCGCGTGGCCAGCGCACCCGCCGTAGTGGGGGTGTGCCGATTCTCGAAAAATCCCGCCTAACGCAGCCGGAGGCCACAACCAGACAAAGTCAAAGAAATACCGAACGAGACCACGGATGACACGAATGAAGGCATCGCGTCGAAGCGCTGTTCTTCGTTCCTGCTACTCGTGTGATTCGTGTGATTCGTGGTTCTCGTATGCACACTGCGCGCATCGTATGAATCTGTGTCCATCCGTGGCTCACTTACGCGACTCCGGGATCCTTTTTGACCGACGCCGCGTTGACATCTGCGCACGCCGGCCGTGACAATAATCGGGTCGGCGCAAACCAACGCGCATCCACCCCTCGTTCAAGGAGCCTGCCATGTCCGATCCGCGCCAGCCCGGAAGAATTGCGCTCACCCGTCGTCAGATGCTGCGCCAGTCCGCGTTCGCCGGCGCCGGCGTCTGGGTCGCCGCGGGGGTCCGGGCCAACGACACGTCTCGCTCGCCCAACGAACGATTGAACCTCGCGGGGATCGGCGTCGGCGGACAGGGCGGCTGGGACGTCGCCCAGTGCGCCAGCGAGAACATCGTAGCCCTGTGCGACGTCGATGATCGACGAGCCGCCAATTCGTTCACTCGATTTCCTGCCGCGAAACGCTATCGCGACTATCGCAAGATGCTGGACGAGTTGGACAAGCAGATCGACGCGGTCGTCGTCGGCACGCCCGATCATTCGCACGCCGGTCCGTCCGTGATGGCGATGAACATGGGCAAACATTGTTACTGTGAAAAGCCGCTGGCCCATACCGTGGACGAGGTCCGGGCGATGATCGAGGTCGCCAAGAAGAACAAGGTGGCGACCCAGATGGGCACTCAGATTCACGCCGGCGCGAACTATCGCCGGGTAGTCGAGCTGGTCCAGTCCGGGGCGATTGGTCCGGTCGCCGAGGTGCACGTCTGGCATCCGGTGGCCTACGGCGGAGGCGATCGCCCGACCGACAAGCCGCCCGTCCCGCCGGAATTGGATTGGGATCTGTGGCTTGGTCCGGCGCCGGTTCGTCCCTATCATCCATGTTACGTGCCCGGCACGTGGCGCAGTTGGCGAGACTTCGGAACCGGAGGCTTGGGCGATTTTGGCTGTCATTATATGGATCTGCCGTTCTGGGCGTTGAAGCTCCGGCATCCGCGGACCATCGAAGCCCAGGGGCCTGCCGTCCACCCGGAACGCACGTCGCCGGGGCTGGTCGTGCGATACACGTTTCCGGCCCGCGGCGACCTGCCGCCGGTTGCGATGACGTGGTACGACGGCGGCCAGCGACCGCCGTTTCTCGAACAGCGCAAGATCCCGAACTGGGGGGCGGCCGTGTTGTTCATCGGATCCAAAGGCATGTTGATCGCCGACTACGGCAAGCATCAACTGTTGCCCGAAGCCGAGTTTGCCGACTTTCAGCGTCCGCCACAGACGATCCCCGACTCGATCGGACACCACGCCGAGTGGATTCGAGCCTGTAAGACGGGCGAGCCGACGACGTGCAACTTCGATTACTCCGGCACGTTGGCCGAGACGGTGATCCTGGGCAACGTGGCCTACTATGCGGGCCGCAAGCTCGAATGGGACGCGGCGCAGATGAAGTGCATCAGCTGTCCCGAGGCCGATGCGCTGCTCCGCAAGTCGTACCGCGCCGGCTGGGATTATCGATAGCGCGGCCAAACGCCTCGCGGTCTGCGTCGAACAACGGAGACGCGGCGCCCGGATCGGAACGGAATCCCGCAGGGCGGCCCCCTCAACAAGGACTTCGGCCCGCCCCGGCCTGCCGCCAGATTCGAGGTTCGCGCCGCTCTCCCGGCCCATACCCGAGATCGGCCTCGCGTCAATCCCGGGCGGTAAGCATGGCTCGCGGCCCAGACGCACACATCCGCGGCGCGCTGCCCGCCGCAACCGTCTCGCCGCCAGGCCCTCGAGCCCACCGTGTCCAGCGCCGGATTCGTTCAGGTCCTGCGCCCCATCAGGGCTAGACGCCACCGCCAGATCCGCTATGATATTTGACCGCCGGGCGTTTAGCTCAGTTGGTTAGAGCGCTATCCTCACACGGTAGAGGTCACTGGTTCGAGTCCAGTAACGCCCACTTGCTCTGGGGACGCTGATTCACCCGCCCATGTTCCCCGCTTGCGACTCGTAGGATGACGCCCATCTGCACCCACCCCCGCACGCCCGGCCGCGGGCGTCGCCAACATCGGAATCGCGGATTTACGCTCGTCGAACTGTTGGTCGTGATCGCGATCTGCGGCATCCTCGTCGCGTTGTTGCTGCCGGCCGTGCAGGCCGCGCGCGAGGCGGCTCGCAAGGCCGAATGTCGCAACAACCTCAAGCAGATCGGCTTGGCTCTGCACAACTATCACAGCGTCCATCAAACACTGCCCCCGGGCCGGCTGGTGATCCCCGTCGATGGGGCGGGCCGCTGCTTTTCTGCGTATGCGCATCTGCTGCCGTACCTCGAAGCGACCACGTTGTTCACCCAGATCGACTTCGACCGCAACCCAGAGGACCCAGTCAACGCGGTGGCTTTGGATCAGACGATTCCCTATTTCCAGTGCCCCAGCGACCAGCATCGCAAACTGCAGGGCAACAGCGCGGTCCACAACTATCCTTTGAGCACGGGGACGACGTATCCCGTCTCGCCGCGCAACGCGCAGGGTCAACCCGTGACGGGCATCTTTTTCGAGAATTCCCGCGTGCGATTCGCCGACATCCTGGATGGGACTAGCCAAACCGTCTGCATCGCCGAGACGGTCATCGCCGAGGGCGGTCCCAACGTGTGGGACGGCGTCAGCCCGACCAACGGTTTTGTCCTCACGCGAGGAAACGACAACGGACAAACCGGCCCGGCGCTGACCGATTACGCCACGCAGTGCAGCGGCGCCGGGTTGCAACTGCAGCAGACGCGGGGTAGCCGCTGGCTGTACGGCGCCCCCGGGCACTCGATGTACAACCACATGCGACCGCCCAACGACCCCGGGGTGGACTGTCGAGGTGGCATCCCGCACAGCAACAAGTCCGACGCGCTGTGGCGGGCGTTGTCGTTGAACGTAGCCGCGCGCAGTCGCCACCCCGGTGGAGTTCACGCCCTGTTTTGCGACGGGCACGTGCAATTTGTCAGCGACGCGGTCGTCGCGGCCACGTGGCAAGCCCTGGGCAGCCGCGCGGAGAGCGAAGTCGTCGAGGCGTTTTAGCCGCCGGGTCGCCTGCAATCGCCCAGCCGTCTTTCCTCGCTCGATCTGGCCAACGGATCCAGCGCCGTCGTTTCGCGCCTCGGGCGGGGCGGCGCGGTTTGCCGCTGTTGGGTTGTCCCCGTGTTCGGCCGGTCCGTCGGTCTCGTCCAGCGCCGTCGGTAGATCGCCGCGGCAGACATCCGAGGGATGACGCACGTCGACGCAGCCTCCAGCCGCGTATCAGCCTCGCAGGCAGCGCGCGTGGCGCGGGGGTGCTGCTTGTTGCCAGCGGCCGTTGTGGTACAACACGAAGGCAGCCGTTCTACCCCTCAGTTTCCCTGATGCGTCGAGGATCGAGACATGAGTTCCCAATCACGCCTTCCGAACACTGGGCGTCGTCGCTTTCTTCAGCAGACCAGCTCGCTGGCGGTCGGCGCTGCGCTGTGCGCTTCGGGCACGCCCGCGGTACATGCCGGCGAGGACAATACGATACGACTAGCCTTGATCGGTTGCGGAGGTCGCGGCAGCGGCGCGGTGCGGGATGCGCTGTCGGCGCCCGACGGCGGGCCAGTCAAGCTGTACGCCATGGCGGATATCCTGGAAGGCCCGCTGAACGGCGCACACAAGGCTCTCTCGAACGCCCTCGGCGACAAGGTCGACGTCAGTGACGACCGCAAGTTCATCGGCTTTGACGCCTATCGCAAGGCGATCGACATCCTCCGTCCCGGCGACGTGGCCATGTGCACCACGCGGGCATACATCCGGCCGACGCACGTCGAATACGCGGTGCAGAAGGGCGTCAACGTGTTCATGGAAAAGCCCTTTGCGCCGGATCCGGGCGGCTTGCAACGGTTGTTGCGGGCGGGTGAGGAGGCGGAGCGCAAGGGCGTCAAGATCGCGGCGGGACTTCAATGCCGCCATTCGCCGGCTCGCCAAGCGTTGATCAACCGCATCCGCGACGGCGCGATGGGCGACATCACCCTGATCCGCGCCAATCGTTTGGACGGTGGCGGCTGGCTGGGCGACCAAGGCGCCAACGCGAACGATCTCGCGCGTCAGCTTCAGTTCGGGCGGATTCACCTCTACTGGGTAGGCTCGGGCCATTTCGTCGACTATCTGATCCATCAGATCGACGAGTGCTGCTGGATCAAGGATGGCTGGCCCGTGTCGGCCGACGGGTTCGGGGGACGCGTGCCCGGCAGCACCGACCGCGGCCAGAATATCGACGTGTACTCGATCGAGTACACCTTTGCTGACGGGACCAAGGCGTTCTGCGGCTTTCGCCGCATCAAGGACACACGCACGGATTTCGCGACCTATGTGCATGGCACGAAATCGGCGGCGCAGTTCTCCGGCAACGTCCATGCGCCGACCGTCCACGTGTACCGCGACCAGCGGATCTCGGACGACAACATCGTCTGGACGCCGGACAAGGATGTGTACAGTCCCTGGCAGTACGAGTGGAACGATTTCATCGCCAGCATTCGCCACGATCGGCCCCACAACGAATGCAAGCGGGCCGTGTACTCGGACCTCACCGCGCTGATGGGTCGAGCAGCCTGCCACACCGGCCAGACGGTGGCATGGGACCAGATCATGAAATCCAATTTCACGTTCTGTCCCGATGTCGACAGCCTGCGGCTGGATAGCCCTCCGCCGGTGACGGCCGACGAGAACGGCCAGTTCCCGGTGCCGATTCCCGGACAGTGGACCGAAGTGTGACACGCGCCGCCGCTGGAATCCGTGCGCGGGCACGCGTGGCCGCGCCGAGGGTGAGCGCGCTTCGCCGCCGGGCCGAGTCGTGGCCGACACGCCGCGTCCGGAAGCTCGCACAGCGGCCGGCGGACGCGTGACGACGGCTTGCCTAGATCGGGCGCTTGTAATAGATTGCGCGGCGCCGCGCGCGACCGTGTCTGCAGGCGGCGAGACCAACCTGTTGCTCGGCTCAGGCCAGCCCGGTCGAAACGGGCAGGATTGCATGTATCGTGGTGAGACGCCGGCACAAGGATGATGGTGTTTCGCGGTTTGCGCCGCCCGCCATGGCCGAGGATGGCCGGTCGTGGTCGCGATTATGATGGAGGCTCTATGAAGCTGACCGTTGCGGATGTCGCCAAGTCATTTGGGGTCTCTGTCGGCACCGTAGCACGCTGGGTCCAGGAGGGCAATCTGCCGGCCTCTGAGGTCGATTCCCAGTATCGCTTCAACCGGGACGAGCTGTTGGAATGGGCGACGCTGCACAAGCTGGCCATCCCGACATCGATCCTGCGCGGCGGCGACGAAGCAGCCGGATTGAGCCTAGCCGACGCCTTGGCCTTTGGCGGCGTGGCCTACGGCATGTCGGCTGGAGATCACGACGAGTTGTTGCGGGCGGCTCTGCAAGGATTGCCGCTGGCGGACGCGGATGTCGATCGCCAGACGCTGATTGACCTGTTTCTGGCCCGCGAGCGTCTCGGGACGACGGCGATCGGCGACGGGGTGGCGATTCCGCATCCGCGTTATCCGTTGGTCCTGGCGCTGCCGCGCCCCGCGGTGCGGCTGTGTTTTCTGGACTCGCCCTGGGATCTCGACGCTCCGGACGGCAAACCGATCGACACGCTGTTCCTGATGGCCTGTCCGACCGTGCACGTGCACCTGCGGTTGTTGGCGCGTTTGGCTTCCGCGCTGTGCAGCGATCCTTTCCGGCAGCTCTTGATCCGACGCGCGCCCGCCGCCGAGATCATCGCCGCGCTGCGGCACGCGGAGGCAGCGCGATGATGCGGGTTCTGGCCGGAGTCGCCGTGTTGCTGATCGGCGGAGCGCTGGCGACGGCTGTCGGTCGCCGGGCGCGCCTGGCGAACGCGGTCGGGGCGACGAGCGCGACGGTCGGCTGTCTCGTGGCTTTGCTGCCGGTGGTCGGCGTTCTGGCGTCGGGCCGGGCCGTGCCCCCGCTGCCGTGGACTTGGAACGTACCGTTCGGAGCGTTCACCATCGGGATGGACCCACTGTCCGCCTGGTTTGCCGCGGTCATTCTGGGGTTATCGATCCCGGCGGCGGTTTACGGCGCAGGGTATCTGCCGCACTACGCGGATCGCAAGCTGTTGGGGCCGCCCTGGCTACTGTTCAATCTGTTGATCGCGGCCATGGTCCTGGTCGTAACCGCGCACAACGGGCTGCTGTTCCTGATGGCTTGGGAAGGCATGGCTCTGGCATCCTATTTTTTGGTCACGTTCGAGGACGAGCAGGCCGGGGCGCGCGAAGCCGGTCGGGTTTACCTGATCGCTTCGCACTGGGGCGTCGCCTGCCTGTTGCTATTCTTTACGTTGCTCGGCGCGCAGACCGGAACGCTCGACTTTCACTCGCCCCGCTCGTCGCCGCCCGTGGCGTCGTCGGCCCACCCGGCTGGCCCGGCTGGCCCGGCTGGCCCGGCTGGCCCGGCTGGTCTGGCTGGTCTAGCTGGTTCGGCTGATCCGGCGGTCGAGGCGACGCGCAGCGGCTGGCGGCCGCTGGGTTGGCGTGCGCGGGCAACGGCCGGGGATGCGGGGCCGCGCCGCGCGCTGGGACCGAAACTGACCGGCGCGTTGTTCCTGTTGGCGCTGGTTGGTTTTGGCGTCAAAGCCGGCCTGATGCCGCTGCACGTCTGGCTGCCCGAGGCGCATCCGGCCGCGCCCAGCCATGTCTCGGCCTTGATGTCCGGAGCGATGATCAAGACGGGCCTGTACGGGCTGTTGCGAGCGTGGACGATCCTTGGACCACCGCCGGCTTGGTGGGGTTGGCTGCTGGTGGTGATCGGCCTGAGTTCCGGCCTGTTGGGCATTTTGTACGCGCTGGCTCAACGGGATCTCAAGCGGCTGTTGGCTTATTCGAGCGTCGAAAATGTGGGGATCATCGCGCTGGGGCTGGGTATCGGCTTGTTAGGCCTCAGCGCTGGGTCCGCGGCCCTAGCCGTGTTGGGCTTTGCCGGAGCGCTGCTGCACGTGTGGAACCACGCGGCCTTCAAAAGCCTGCTGTTCCTCGGCGCGGGCGTGATTCTGCAAGCGGCGGGAACCCAGCGGCTGGACGGCTTGGGCGGCCTGCTGAAGCGCATGCCCGTGGTCGGCGGCGCGTTTCTGCTGGGCGCCGTGGCGATCTGTGGCCTTCCGCCGTTGAACGGGTTCCTCAGCGAGTTCCTGATCTATCTGAGCGCGCTGCAAGTGTTTCAAGGTTCGTCGCTGTCCCGAACTTCGAGCAGCGTGGTCGCGCTGGCGGCGATGGGTGGTCTGGCCCTGATCGGTGGCCTGACGGCTGCGTGTTTCAGCAAGGCCGTCGGCATCGTGTTTCTCGGCCAGCCACGAAGCGAGGCGGCCCGGCAGGCTGGCCCGCCGTCCGGTCTGATGACCGCGGCGATGCTGGCCCTGGCCGGCGGCTGTGTGCTGGCCTCGTTGGCGATCGGGCCGTTGCTGCGCAGGTTGGCGCCCGTGTTGGCGATTGCGACCGGATTGTCGGACGGGGCGATCGCGGACAGCCTTGGCCCGGCGCGGGCGCCGCTGGCGAGCGTCGTGGGAGTGGGATTTTTTGTCCTGGTGTTGGTCGGGTTGCTCGTCGCGTGGCGAAGCTGGCTGTTGCGGGGGCGCACCGCGGCGCGCGGCGAGACCTGGGGTTGCGGCTATGCTGCGCCGACGGCCCGCATGCAGTATACGTCGTTCTCGTTTGCACAACCGTTGACCGACTTCTTTGCCGTGGCGGCTGGGCTGCGACAGAATCTGTCCGAGCCAGTCGGGCTGTTTCCGGATCGGGCCTCGGTGGACACGCGTCATACGGACGCGCTGCGGCAGGGCCTGTTTGCAAGCTTGTACCGCGGCGCGAGCTGGGGGTTGGCCAGGCTGCACTGGCTGCAGCACGGACGCCTCAATCTATACGTCCTCTACGTGGCCGTCACGCTGGTGATTCTGCTGGCCTGGGAGTTTGGACTGAGCGAGTGGCTCGGCGGATGGTGGTCCTGGCTGGCGGCCAGTCTCGCAGGCGGGTTTTGAAAGTGAGGTTGGGACGTGCCTGAAGCGAGCGGGCTATTACGCTTTTTCCCCACAGCAGTCGCGCTGCTGCTGGCGCCGTTGATGTTGGGCGTGATCAACCGCATCAAGGCCATGTTTGCCGGGCGACGCGGGCCGCCGATCTTGCAGCCGTACTGGAACCTGGCAAAATTGCTTGGCAAGGGCGCCGTGTACAGTCACACCACGTCGTGGGTGTTCCGTGCGGGTCCGATCATCGGTCTGGCCGCGACGGCCGCGGCCGCGCTGCTGATGCCCCTGGGGCCATGCGATGCGGCATTTCACTTTGCGGGCGACGTGGTATTGTTTGCGTACCTGCTGGGATTGGCTCGGTTTTTTACGGTCGCCGCCGCCCTGGACACCGGGTCGTCGTTCGAGGGAATGGGCGCCAGCCGCGACGTGTTTTTTTCCGCGCTGGCCGAACCTTCGTTGCTGCTGGGGCTGCTGGCTGCGGCGAAAGCGGCGGTCAGCAGTTCCACGTGGTTCGAGTTGACCGGGCTGCACCAGCAGATCACCGTCGAGGTCTGGCTGAACGCAGGCATGGTCCTGCTGTTTGTCGTCGTGGCGTTGTTCCTGGTGTTGCTGGCCGAATGCTCGCGAATTCCGGTGGACGACCCCACGACGCACCTCGAACTGACCATGATCCACGAGGTTCTGGTCTTGGATCACGGGGGCCCCGACCTGGCGTATATCCTGTATGGGGCGGCGTTGAAGCTGTGGTTGCTGGCCGTGCTGATCGTCAGCGTCGCGTTGCCTCGAACGGCATACCCTTGGCTGGACATGATCCTCGCGGTGGGCGGCGCGTTCGGCGTGGCTGTCGTGATCGGGGTGGTTGAATCGAGCATGGCCCGGCTACGGCTGCTGCGAGTTCCCCAGTTGCTCGTCGGCGCCGCGGTCTTGACCGTGTTGGCGCTGATGCTCGAATTCCAAACCTGACCAGATCGGCGGACGTGGACGCGGCTTCCAGCCGCGTGCCGGCTCCTGACGCCCGCCGCGAGCGGATCGACGAGCCGGCCCGCGACCAAATGGACGATCCAGGCGACGAGATCTGCCCGGCAAAGACGCGTAGTCCTGCTTGAGCGTTCCCGGCCGCGAGCCGAAAACATCATCACTGCGATAAGAAACGACGTTATGCCATCATCGATCAGCGAGTTCCTCCTGGTGGTCGTGATGCTCACGAACGTGGCTCTGTTGGGGATGAGCCGGATTCGGACCAGCATCCGGACCGTGGCGATCCAGGGCATGATGTTGGGATTGCTGCCGTTGTACATCAGCGCCTATCGGTTGACCGGGTCGCTGCTGTTGATCGGGATCACCAGTTTCACCTTGAAGGGCATCGTGTTTCCGTGGTGGTTGATGCGGACGTTGCGCGCCGCCAACGCGCAGCGCGAGATCTCGCCGATCATCGGGCCGTCGGCCTCGACTGCCCTGGGCGCGGCCCTGGTGGCGTTTTCGTTCTGGATCGGCTCGCAGTTTCACCTGCCGGCCGCGATCCCCGCCCTGTCTCGGCTGACGGTCCCCGTGGCGGTGGCTTCGCTGTTGAGCGGGATGTTCCTGATCGTTACACGGCGACAAGCCTTGATGCAGGTGCTGGGCTATCTGGTTCTGGAAAACGGCGTCTTCGTGTTTGGTTTGGCGTTGGCTCACGACGAGCCGTTGTTGGTCGACATGGGGATCTTGCTGGACGTGTTCATCGCCGTGTTCGTGATGGGGATCGCCGTGTTCCACATTGCCCGCGAGTTCGATCACATCGATGTCGAGCGGCTGTCGGAGCTGCGCGATTGATCCGGACGGCGCGATCGATCGGGGCCGCGCTGCGGCCGTGCGAGCCTATTGTTCGACGCCGGCGGTCTAGTGCGACGAGAGGGCCAAATGGTAGGGAAGCCGCGATTGTCCGGCCGCGAAAAACTCTGTGCCACTAACCTCAAACATCGTGAACTTTTTGACAATGCTTTCAGGCAGCGACAGCGTCGAGTTGTTGAGGGGTTACATGTTGTGATTACAGCAGCTCTGGGAACCACAGATGAGCACGGATTCATACGACGCGCGCGGTGCGCGCATACAGGAACCACACAACTGACAACTGACAACTGACAACTGACAACTGCCGTTAGCCGCGATGTCTTGATTCGTGTGATTCATAGTCCTCTCCAATATTTGTTGGCGGTTGTCTGGTTGCGGCTGCTGGCCGCGCTAGGTCGTTAAGACGAGACAGTGAGATCGCAGACCGGGGGAATCCAACACAGTGGCGAGCGCCGAAACCCAAAGCTTATGATTGGACAACACAACGGGCGTCCACGCCGTAAAGCGAGCTGCCGAGCCGCGCAGACGGCAGAAAGAGAACGTGTTCATGGTTGAACTGTGGTCCTTGATCCTGACGCCGGCCGTAGCCGGATGCGTCGCGTTCGCGTCGCGATCGCGCGTCGTGCGCCGCGCGATCCTGTTGCTCGCGTCGGCGGCGCATCTGGCGTTGAGCGTCGATTTGTGGCGCGACCGTCCGCCCATCGCGGCGCACGCATGGCTGGGCGTGGACGCGATCGGGTTGCTGTTCCTGACGATCGTCAGCGTGTTGTTCTCGGCAGTCGCGGTTTACGTCTGCGGCTATCTGCAGGACGAACGTCAATCGACGCACGTGGCGGATGGCGACGGATTCTTGTTCGTAAACGAGCCCGAGGCCGTCTTCGTCGGCTGTCTGCTGATGTTCCTGGCGGCGATGAGCCTGGTGACGCTCAGTCAGCACTTCGGCCTGTTGTGGGTCGGCGTCGAGGCGACAACATTGGCCACGGCGCCGCTGATCTACTATCACCGCCAGCCCAGGTCGCTCGAAGCGACCTGGAAATACCTGCTGATCTGTTCCGTCGGAATCGCCTTGGCGCTGCTGGGCAATTTCCTGTTGGCCGGGTCGGCCGCCGCGGTCCAGACCGAGCATTCGGTGTTGACCGTACACTATCTGCACGAGCACGCAGCGCGGTTGGACGGCCCCTGGCTTCGGGCGGCTTTTCTGTTCTTCCTGGTCGGGTACGGAACCAAGATGGGTTTGGCGCCGCTGCACACCTGGCTGCCGGACGCGCACAGCGAATCGCCTTCGCCGGTATCCGCGCTGCTGTCCGGGGCCGTGTTGAATTGCGCGTTTCTCGGGATTGTGCGCGTGCATCAAGTGTGCGTCGCGGGAGGACAAGCCGATTTTAGCCGGCCGTTGCTGCTGCTGTTCGGCTTGATGTCGCTGCTGGTGGCCGCGGCGTTCCTGCTGCGGCAGCGGGATTTCAAACGTCTGCTCGCCTATTCCAGCGTCGAGCACGTCGGGATTCTTGCCGTGGGCCTCGGTCTGGGCGGCGCGGGCGCGTTCGGGTCGCTGTTGCACGCGGTCAATCATTCCTTGACCAAAGCGGCTCTGTTTTTGTTGGCCGGGAATATCTTGGCGGTTTACGCCACCAAATCCGCGAGCGCCGTGCGCGGCGTGCGGCGGGTCCTGCCGGCGACGGGCGTTCTGTGGATCGCCGGAGTCCTGGCGATCAGCGGTTCGCCGCCCTTCGGGACGTTCCTCAGCGAGTTCACGATCCTCGCCGCGGCCGTGGATCAGCGGCATTACTCGCTGGCCGTCACCTATCTGCTGCTGCTGGGGCTGGTCTTCATCGGCTTGGTCAACACGGCGCTGCCGATGAGCCAAGGAACGCCGCTGGACGAGGCCCAGCCGGTCGCACGCCGACGCCGCGAGCCGCTCTGGTCGGTGGCCCCGGCCGCCGTGTTGCTCGCGCTGACGCTGGGGCTGGGCGTATGGATTCCGACCGAGCTGCGGCGCACGCTGGACGAGGCGTCCGTCGGCTTCGTCGCGGCCTCGACGGCGCCGTCCGCCGCGGCCTCGACGGTCGTATCCGTGGCGGAAGGGGAGGGTCCATGAATGCACGACACGCCTGCGCGTCCAACGGCCATGCGACGCCGCCGGCCGAAGTCCCCGTGTTGTCGAGCGACGCGTTTCGCGACGAGTTGATGGGGGACGAAAAGGGGGGACGAAAAGACCACCATGCGGGAATTGGAGTTTCGAGAAATGGACGTAATATCTCCGGGCCCGCTGATGACGGGTTCAAAAAAGCAGGAGGTTCAGGATGCCGAGCGGCCGGGGGATCGGCGTCCATGGACGTTGCACTAGCGCGGGTCCGTGTCTGGGTGAAATCGCCACGCGGCGGGGACGCCGCGTCTACGTGGGGGGCGAACGTGTGGTTGGCGGTCAGGTCGCAGTCGCCGGCTTCGAGCGGTGGTTCAGGCAGCGGCGAATATCGTCGCGATCCGGTCGAGGTCGAGCTCGCGCAGGCTGTCGATCACCAGTTCGGCGGCGATCAGCGACGCGCGCACACGGCCCGTGCTGGCAATCGCGATGCACTTCATGCCCGCCGTATGGGCCGCCGCCACCCCGACGGGCGCATCTTCGATGACGATACACCGTGCGGGTGGCACGCCGGCGCGCTTGGCGGCCAGCAAAAAGACTTGCGGATCCGGTTTCCCGCGTTGCACGTCGCGACCGGTAACGACGCCGTGAAAGGCCGACCGTCGGCCCAGTTGCGACAGGACGAGCTGCACATTTTCGGGCGGGCCGGACGAGCCGACTGCTAGTCGATAGCCGGCCGCGGTCAGGGCGTCGATCAGTTCTACAGCGCCGTCCATGCCTGGAAATCGCGCATCCAGCAACCCTCGGAACAAAGACTCTTTGCGTTCGTCCAGTTCGGTGACCGACGCGGGCGTGCGAAACTGATCGCCCCAGAATTCGCCGATGATCTCGCGGCTGGTGCGGCCGAACGTGGCGACGAATTGGTCGAGCGTCATTTCCAGACCGCGCTCGCGACACGCCAACTGCCAGCTTTCATAGTGGGCTTGATAAGAATCCACGAGGACTCCATCGACATCGAATATCACTGCTCGATCCGTCATCATCTCGGCCATGACCTTTCTCTATTTTAACGTACCCATTCCTTGTCCCCAAAACATCTTGTTTCGGGTCGGGGCTGGAACGCGTTGGGCAAGCCGCTCGAAAGTTCCGGGCAGCGGAGCGACACACCCGGACGCGTAGAGTATATACTGTGCGCGGGTCAGAGCGAGCGGATGAACGTCTCGTGCGATGTTTGCCAAGACGAATCGCGGTTTGCCCTGCGAGATGCCATTCCGAGCCGCGTGGCGTATAGGCGCATAATTGCGGGATATGGTCGAAAAACGTGCCCTAGGGACAGAGACACGAGTATGCAGATTCTGTTGTTCGATATCGACGGAACCTTGATCAACACAGGCGGCTCGGGCATCGAATCGCTACGCCGGGCGTTCGTCGAGTTGTTCGGCTGTCTGCCGCCGGACGATATTCCGATCGCGGGGCGGACCGATCGCGGAATCGCCCGCGAGATGTTCCGCGCCCGGGCGGTAGCGGATTCCACCGAGAATTGGGACCGTTTTCGCGCCACGTATTTAGGCCATCTACGCACACTGTTGCCCCAGCGGCAGGGCCACGTGTTGCCTGGGGTCGCCGCCCTCTTGCAGCATCTGGCCGTCCGCGACGACGTGACGCTGGGGCTGTTGACGGGCAATGTCGCCGAGGGGGCTCGGTTGAAGTTGCGTCATTTTGGCCTGGATCATCATTTCGCGTTTGGCGGCTACGGCGAGCAGGCGGTGGATCGCAATGCGGTGGCCGAGGCGGCATTGGCCGAGGCGCAGCGAACGCTGAACGGCGCGATTCATCCCGCGCGGGTCTGGGTGTTGGGAGACACTCCGCTGGACGTTCAGTGCGCACGGCACATCGGCGCACGCGCGATCGCAATCGCCACCGGAATCCACTCGAAGCGCGAGCTGGCTCAGACGCGTCCCGACCTGCTGCTGGACGATCTCTCGCAGCCGGGCCCGTTCTGGCGAGCGCTCGACGAGGCGACGGCGGCATGATTCGTCTTCGATACGGCGACGCGCGCGAGCTGCGGATCGAACTGCCCGCCGAGGCAACGGTGGCGGATTACAGCGAGCCGCGCGGCTGCCCCTTGACCAACCCGGCGACCGCCGTCGCCGCGGCACTGTCCGAGCCCTGGGACTACCCGCCTTTGTCACAGGCCGTAACGCCGGGTGATCGCGTTGTCTTGGCCATCGATCGGGGCGTGCCGCAACTGGCGGAGGTCGTGGCCGGCGTCGTCCAGACGCTGGTGATCGGTTCCGTTTCGCCAGAAGACATCACGGTGCTGTTGGCGCCACGGAACGGCGTTTGCCAAACGAGCACGGCGACGGCGTCATTGCCTCCGGATCTGGCGAGGTCGATTCGGGTGCTCGTACACGACCCACAGGACCACGCCGAACTGAGCTATCTGGCGGCGTCCAAGCGAAATCTGCCGATCTTCATTCAGCGACAACTGGTCGATGCGGATCTGATCTTGCCGATCGGCTGTCTGAGGCCGCGGCGCAGCCCGGGTGCATGGGGCGTCTACGGCGGGCTGTTGCCCGCGTTTTCGGATGTGAAGACGCGCGGTCGTTTTCTGTCCGCCGCCTCGTCGCGTGTCCGGATCCAACGAAGGCGGCGGCGCGACGAGGTCGCGGAAGCCGCCTGGCTGCTGGGGATCCAGGTCGTGTTGCAGTTGATTCCAGGTCTGGGCGGCACGATCTTGCACGTCCTGGCGGGAAATCCCGAGTCCGTCGCTAAACGAGGCCGGCCGCTGGGCGACGCGGCTTGGCTATGCCGAGCGCCGCACCGCCCCGAGCTGGTCATCGCCGCCATCGAGGGCGGCGACGACCAGAATTGGGAGGACTTTGCCCGAGCCTTGTCGGCAGCGATGTCGGCGGTGGCCGATGGTGGGGCGATTCTGCTGTGTACGGATCTGCATTGTCTGCCCGGCCCGGCATTGCAGGCGCTGTCCGCCTGGAACGACGACGGCGCGGCTGCTCGCGAGATTCGTCGCGCGCGTTCCCCGGACGCCGTGTCGGCGGCGCTGCTGGCCGACGCGTTGCAGCGCGCGCAGGTGTACCTGCTCAGCGGCCTCGACCAGGAGACCGTCGAAGACCTGGGGGTCGGCTACGTTTCGGACGCCGAGGAAGTCAACCACCTGTGCCGGCAGTTCGCTTCATTCCTCGTTCTGGCCGACGCGCATCGCACGGGCATCGTGATCGGCGACGATTGAGGCGGGCAGATGCCGCCTCGATGCCGTTCGCACGGCACAGAGGCCATCCAGTGCCCGCGAAACGCGGCCAAATGCCGCAACCCGTGTTCGTCGCGCGGGCCCTATCCGTCGCGCGGCTGAAATGGAATCCTGTCGCGCGGGTTTCGAATCGCTCGTGCCGCGCAGGACTCGACATTCACGCGGGCACACGTGCCTGCGCTCGGCATATTTTGCGTCGCGGGCTGGCCTCGTGTTGCATCGGCCGCGAGGCAAGTGATATCATCCCGTTATGATTCATTCCGCTGGGACATTGCTGTACCGGCGCTGCGGCGACTGTGTCGAGGTGCTGTTGATCCACCCTGCCGGCGCGTACAACCGGCGTGCGCCTTGGGGCATCCCCAAAGGTGTCCCCAATAGGGGCGAGGATCTCGAGCAAACCGCGCGGCGCGAGACGTTCGAGGAGACGGGCGTTTCGGCCGGACCGCTGACACCGGTGGGGTTCATCGAGTACCACACCGGCCGCAAACGTGTGCATTGCTTCACCGGCCCGGCGCCCACCGACGCGACGCCGAACGCGGACTGCTCCGAAGTCGACGCGGCTCAGTTCCTCCCGCTATCGGAAGCTCGCCAACGAATCCACCGCGACCAGGTCCCGTTCCTGGATCGGCTGGAACGTCTGCTGGCCGAACAGGCCTAGGAGTCTGTCCCAGAATTGGGCTCGACCCCCAATATGTTGTGCAAGCGCGATCGCTAGCCACACAACCTAACGCGGGCCACTGCCCGCAACCCAAGAATCAGTTTGGCCGAAGGCCTCCGCTCACCGTAGCCTGGGGCAACGCCCCAGGGCTGGCGCCTCGTGCGTGCCTCTTTTGGCCGAAGGCCATATTCATCTGGGCCACGGTGACACGTTGATGTTGGCCTTCGGCCAACACGGTTGCTATCATCTCTGACTCC
>JAVYAJ010000074.1:0-28398 GCA_032229885.1 Candidatus Anammoximicrobium sp.
AAAGGTGGAATGGCGACAACGGAAAAAGGGTCTTGAAGATATCTATGCTCAGCACGCCCGACTCCAGCGGAAGCACGGCACTGACTATTCTACGATGACTGCTGAATTAAAGACGTGGTTTGCTGCGCTACCTGATAACTCTCCTGCCAAGGCTCATCGCCATTACTGTCACGTAGATTCGAGAGGCGTGTACTTTCCGGATAATATTTCCTGGCCGGGCGGTGGCGGGCCTACGTACGAGGTCCTGCACCCGGAAACGGGGAAGCCGGTGCGGGTTCCCTCGCGAGGATGGATGACGAGCGATCCGAAGAAGATGGCCGCATGGATTGCAGATGACTTGGTGCATTTTGGCGTTAACGAGTCGTCAGTACCGTGCCTCAAATCATACTTGAAAGACCGTGAATATCAGGCTCCGTACAGCGTCTTTTATCAGGATGGACGTGCGGCGACGAAACGATTAAGGGACATCCTTGGCAGCGCTGAGTTTGGTTATCCAAAAGACGAAGAAATTCTACAAGATGTGATTGATATGGTTGGCGCCAATAGGGTGCTCGACTACTTCGCTGGCTCGGGCGCCACCGGCCACGCGGTCATCAATCTCAACCGCGAAGACGGCTGCCAGCGTAAGTTCATCCTCGTCGAACAGGCCGACTACTTCGACACGGTGCTCGTCCCGCGCTTGAAAAAAGTGACGTTCACTCCGGAGTGGAAGGACGGGCGTCCCAAGCGTCTGGCCACGGCGGAGGAAACCGAGCGCAGCCCGCGCGTCATGAAGATCGTCCGCCTCGAATCCTACGAGGATGCGCTCAACAATCTCGAATTGCGTCGCACGGCCCAGCAACAAAACCTGCTCGAGCTCGCGGCCGCCCAGGGGGCCGACCGGCTCCGCGAACAGTACATGCTCCGCTATCTGCTCGACGTCGAGGCGCGCGGCAGCCAATCGCTGCTCAACGTCGCGGCCTTCATCGACCCGACGGCCTACAAGCTGAAGGTCAAACGCGCCGGCTCGGATGAATCGCGCGAGGTCAATGTCGATCTACTGGAGACCTTCAACTGGCTGATCGGTCTGACCGTCCACCACATCGCAGCACCGCAGACCTTTAGCGCCAGTTTCGAGCGTGACAGCGAGAAGCGACTGCGGCTGAAGCCTCGGATCAAACAAATCGCCCCTCGCCCCGGCCCTCTCCCGGAGGGAGAGGGAGAAAAGGTGCACTGGTTTCGCACGGTGACGGGTACGGCGCCCGATGGCCGCAAGACGCTCATCATCTGGCGCAAACGACCCGGCGGCGAGGCGCCGGAAGGGATCGAACAGGATAACCTCGTGCTTGATGAATGGTTCACCAAGCAAGGCTACAGCAGCAAGGACAGCGAGTTCGACCTGATCTACGTCAACGCCAGCAACAACCTGGAGAACCTGAAAGCACCGGACGACACCTGGAAAGTCCGGCTGATCGAGGAAGATTTCCACCGGCTGATGTTTGAGACGGAGGACTGATGGGCCATGGGGGAAAATGAATGCATTGCGGTGCTGACGGGCGATCTGGTCCGGTCCAGTCGGCTGTCGAGCGCCGAGTTGGCGGCGGCTCGGGATGCGGTGCTGGCCGCGGTGGACGAAATCAAGCGTTGGAGGAAAGGCCTGGTCCGCAGCAAGGCGGATTTTTTCCGGGGCGATTCGTGGCAGGTGGTTTTGGCGGAACCGGGCTGGTCGTTGCGGGCGGCGCTGTTTCTCCGCAGCCGTCTGAAGAGCGGGGAAGGCGTGGATACGCGGATCGGGATCGGGATCGGGAGCGTGCAAACCGTCTCGCCCGCGCGCGCATCCCTGTCGTCAGGCGAGGCGTTTCGACTGTCCGGCGAGTCCCTGGATCGGTTGACGGGAAATACGCGCTTGGCGATCACCTTGTGCGACACGGTCGCCGACGAATCCCGGCGCTGGTTGCCCGTCGTCCTCGCCTTCTGCGACGCCATCGCCTCGCAGTGGAAACCCCGGCAGTCGGAAATCGTCTCGTTCGCCCTGCGCCCCGATCACTTGACCTACGAAGAAATCGCAGCCGGTCTGACGCTGCCGGTGTCCAAGCAGGCGGTCGCCAAGTCGTTGGCGGGGGCCAAATGGGCGGCCATCAAGCTGGCGCTCGATGAATTTGAGCGGACAACCTGGGAAAGACGGCCTGAGTCAATCTAAAACGGTTTACTTTTGTAAGTCAACCGAAAGAGGTTGACTCATGTCTCTGCCGCCCGAAAACCCCAACGGGGTCACCACGCGATGAAAGAAACCCTGCTGCTGACGGTCACGGCGCACTTGGCAGCCGATTTCATCCTGCAGACGCAGTGGATGGTGGCGCACAAGAAGCGGGCCGGCGTGCTGTTGCTGCACGCCGCGATCGTAGCGCTGGCTGCCGCCGTGGCGACGGGCCAATGGCGCCATCCGCTGCTGGCCTGGATCCTGGTCAGCCATCTGGGGATCGATGCGGTGAAAACCCATGCGATGCCCGATCGGCTGTGGAGTCTGTTGGTAGACCAAGGATTGCACGTGGCGGCCCTCGCGGCCGGCGCGTTCGTGTTTCCGGAGGGTGCGCAGCAGGGGGCGTGGTTTCACGTGCTGGCCAATCCCGATCAACAACGCGGGTTCCTCCGGGCCGCCACGATCACCGCGGGCGTGATCCTCTGTCTGCCCGCGGGCGGGGTCCTGATTTCGAAGACGGTCAAACCGCTGCTTTCGCCCGACCAGTTCAATCAGATGAAAGGGGTGCCGAACGGGGGCAAGATCATCGGCTACCTCGAACGTTCACTGGTCATGCTGCTGATCTGGATCGGCCAGCCGGCCGCGATCGGATTTTTGGTCACCGCCAAATCGATCCTGCGGTTCGGCGATATCAAGGATTCCGAAAACCGGCAGATCACGGAATATGTGATCATCGACACCTTCCTCAGCTTCGGCTGGGCGATTCTGGTGTCGAAACTCGTGGAAATCGTGTGGAACGTCTGGTGACGAAGACGAACTGGAAGAAACGCAAGGATTGAAACCATGCCGCGTGGACGCCCCAAGAGAAACACCGCCCGGGCGGGAACGACCACTGCCGAGGCTCCACCAGCACCACGCGGTCCGGCCGGTAACCGGCCGCAGGCGCCGTTCGCATACAAACTGGTGCTGAACCGGTGGATGCTGTCGCTGTTCAACGTCAGGCGGTTCGAGGAACTGGCCAAGCACCTGCGAGACGAGGCGCTGGAGGGCTTGGACGAGAAGAACGTCCATCATTTCCATCACACGCTGACCGGCCAATTGTCTGACCTGCCGGAACTACCGACCGAACTGCTGCTGGAATACGACCAGAACATCGTGCGGCACACGCAGCGGTTGAACGAGCGACGGATCACCCGCGGCGAAGAGCCCATCGTCTGGAAGTATTTTCAATACCTGGCTCTGTTGTTCACGGAAATCTACCTGGATCGCTACTTCCGCGATGCTGCGGGCCTGCGGCAGTCGATCAACGTTCAGATTGCCGCGTACAACGCGGACAAGCCCGATGCGGATCAACTTACACCCCTTGACGAGACCGGCGACGCCTGGCCGCAGTTGAACAAGCTGGCCTACTGGATGGCCACCGGCAGTGGCAAGACGTTGGTCATGCACGCCAACATCCTGCAGTACCAACACTACCTGGAAAAGCACGGTCGGCGCCGGGAGCTGAACCGCATCCTCCTGCTCACGCCCAACGAGGGACTGAGCCAGCAGCACCTGCGCGAGTTCGAGGCCGCGGGGGTCGACGCCGAACTGTTCAACAAGGACGGGCGCGGCCTGTTCGCTGGCCGGTCGGTCGAAATCCTGGAGGTCACCCGGCTCCGCGAAGAAATGGGCGCGAAGACGATCGCCATCGAAGCCTTTGAGGGAAACAACCTGGTGCTGGTCGATGAAGGACACCGCGGCGCGTCCGCCGGAGACGAGGGCGCGTGGATGCGGGCCCGCAATGCCTTGTGCGAGAAGGGCTTCTCGTTCGAGTATTCGGCCACTTTCGGCCAGGCGGTTAAAGGCAGCCAGAACCTCATCAACCTGTACGCCAAGAGCATTCTGTGCGACTACTCGTACCGCTACTTCTACGGCGATGGCTTCGGGAAGGACTACCAAATTCTGAACCTCGATGAGGGCACGCAGCAAAACAACCTGGAATTGTACCTGGTTGCCTGCCTGCTGGTGTTCTTCCAGCAACAGCGGCTTTTCCGGGAGCATGGATCTACGTTCCGCCCGTTCAACATCGAAAAGCCCCTGTGGATCTTCGTGGGCGGCAGCGTCACGGCGACACTGGCCAAGAAGGACGCCTCGGACATCGTCGAGATTCTCCAATTCCTGGCGCGTTATGTCGCCGACCGCACCGGCAGCATCCAGCGGATTGACCGCGTGATGAACCAGGGCCTCGTCACGACCACCGGCAAGAACCTGTTTGCGGGGCGGTTCACGTACTTGAACACGACCGGGCTGACGCCGGCGCAGGTTTTCGACGAGACGCTGGCCACGCTGTTCAACGCCCCGGCTGGCGGCCAACTTTATGTCGAGAACTTGAAGGGCGCGACGGGCGAAGTCGCACTGCGTCTGGGCGCCGAGAACGAGCCGTTCGGCGTGATCAACGTCGGGGATGACGCCAAACTGGTCAAGCTATGTGAGCATAACGGCTTGGAGACAGGGGGCCGCGAGTTCTCCGGTTCGCTGTTCCACGGGATCAACACGCCGCAGTCGACGATCAACCTGCTGATCGGATCGAAGAAATTCACCGAAGGCTGGAGCAGTTGGCGGGTCAGCACGATGGGACTGATGAACGTCGGCAAGGGCGAGGGCGCCCAAATCATCCAACTATTTGCGCGCGGTGTCCGCCTGAAGGGCTTCGAGTGGAGCCTGAAGCGCAGCGTCAAGACCCAACTGCCGGATGGCGTTGACCGGCCCAAGCACATCGCCACGCTCGAGACGCTGGGGATTTTCGGTATCCATGCCGACTACATGGCCCAGTTCCGTGATTTCCTGGAAGAAGAGGGCCTGCCTACGAACGACGAACGCGGGAAATTCCTGCTGCCCGTGATCAAGAACCTGGGAAGCCCGAAGCTCAAGACAATCCGACTGAAGAAGGTCATCAACGGTGTTTCTACCGAATTCGGCGATGCTTTCCGCAAGCTGGGGCCGATCCCGACCCTGGGCAGGCCAGATCCCGGACACGACCCGGCCACCGAGTACTTGCAGAAGAACCAGGTCGTCCTGAACTGGTATCCCAAGATCCAGGCGATGAAGGCGGCCGGGCTGGCGGGCGGCGATGCCGAAACGTCGCTGAACCAGGCCGTCTTCACGGCCCGGCACGTGGCGTTTCTCGATGTGGACCGGGTATACTTCGAGCTGGAGCGATTCAAGGCCGAACGCGTCTGGTACAACCTGAACCTGACTCGCGCCGGCATCCAGGCTTTGCTCGACGACACGAGCTGGTATCGGCTGCTGATCCCGGCCGAGGAACTGGCCTACGATGCCTACGAAAAGGTGCGGCTCTGGGAGGAGATCGCCCTGGCGCTGCTCAAGAAGTACGCCGAGCGGTACTACACCTTCCGCAAACGGGAATGGGAACTGCCGCACCTCGAATATCAGGACCTATCCGAGACCGACCCGAATCTGCTGGGCGTGGGCGAATCGCACGGCGACGACTACTACCGCATCCTGTACGACCGGTCCCAGGAGGACGTCGTCGCCAAGCTCGAAGAGTTGAAAGGCATGATCCAACGGGGCGAATTGAAGCCCTGGGAATTCCGTGGCCTGAAGGCGATCTGGTTCGGCCGGCACCTGCACCAGCCGCTGTTGTACCTGGACGAGAACATCGTCGAGATCAGCCCGACGCCGCTGAACAAGGGCGAGCGCCGGTTCGTCGAGGATCTGAAAGCGTTCCACGACGACAACGGCCGCTTTTTCAAAGGCAAGGAACTGTACCTACTCCGCAACCTGAGCAAAGGCCGCGGCGTCGGCTTCTTCGAGGCCGGCAACTTCCACCCCGACTTCATCCTCTTGCTATTGGTCGGCGGCGAACAGCGGGTGTTGTTCGTGGACCCCAAAGGCATCCGCAATCTCGGCCCCACAGACCCGAAGATCCGATTCCATACGACCGTCAAGGACATCGAGCAGCGGCTTGGCGACCCCAACGTCCGCTTAGAGTCCTTCATCGTTTCCAACACGCCGTCGCACACCATGCAGATGCTTTGGAACATGAAGAAGTCCGACATGCTAAGCCGGCACATTCTGTTCCAACAGGAAGACAACGACACCTACGTGCGCTGGATGCTGGAACAGGCCCTGGCCTAACCATGTTGGCGCCCGTTGAGTTCCGAAGCAAGTGATAGGCCAGCCGTCGTGAAAACCAAACACACTGTCCAGCAATGCTTCGCCTCAGAGCCTACCATTATGGAAGTCAATCCCGAGAAGCAGAACATCAATACGCTGTTCTCGACCACGAATCGGCTCCACTCCGTACATCTTCCGCAACATTGTCGATGCTCCGTCTTGTGGCTGCTCGG
The DNA here is from genome assembly GCA_032229885.1 of Candidatus Anammoximicrobium sp. Classification (GTDB taxonomy): domain Bacteria; phylum Planctomycetota; class Planctomycetia; order Pirellulales; family Pirellulaceae; genus Anammoximicrobium. The sequence continues at coordinate 6,532 of JAVYAJ010000074.1, forward strand.
TCGCTAGCACCAGGCGCCATCGACGCCAAGTGAGACATCACAGGGCCGCAGTTTGGTGATCTCACCCGGCCTGGCTCCAGACAGCAGCTGCAACTGGATCAGCGCCTGCAACACGGGGGACAGTTGCAGAAGCGTCTTGTCAACGATGGTCAAGGTCAGGGATTCACCGTCATTCTCGGCGAACCGCTCCGCGAGGACTTCTTCGTAGCGGTCCCGGGATTCCGGGGACTCGTACTTGCTCAAGTCGATCTCGCGTTTGGGAAAACGCACCCGGGCCTGGCCCGTGGGCTTGTCCAGCAGATAGGCAGGTTTCGTTTGGCCGGCATGGCAGCGTCTCCCGTTGTGGTAGAAGCGTGGTAGTAAACCACGTCTCACGCTGCGCTGCCGGTCTGGCAGGTAGTCGCAAGTTGCGACTCAGCAAAAACTTACAAACAGTCGGGGCGGAGAGATTCGAACTCTCGACCTCCTGCTCCCAAAGCAGGCGCGCTAGCCAGACTGCGCTACGCCCCGCGGCGCGCTGGACGTCTCTGGGAAAAAGCCGTGAGATCCGGGAGCCCGCCAACGCGTTCAGGCCGGTGAAATGGTACTCGTTCGGGACAGCGTGTGCAACTGGGGCCTCAGATCTGTGGCGCGTGACGGCGCGTGAAGCGTGGCAAGTGCCAAGGGGGCCACTGCCGAGTTCGGTGCGGCAACGATGGGCGGCAGCCCGGTTTGTAAGGCGATGTTCTCGGCCGCCGCGCATCGGTTCCGCCTTGGGTGCGTCGATCGGCGTCCAGCCGGCCCGTGGGTGCGCGGGTCGATGGCGTTATGGATCGCCCGACGCGAGGCGGCGGTTACCAGCGGTGCGAGCTGCGGTCGCGACCCAGAATCGCCACGGCCTGGTCACTCAAGCCGAACTCCATGCCGGGGCGGTTAAGTTCCAGCAGGACTTGCAGTTGCGAGTTCGGCGAGTCGTGGGAGATGACCGGCGACCGGGACACGCGCAGGATGCTGCTCGGCAAGCCGTTCCAGCGGGCCACGTACATGCCGGCATCGAGCGTCGGCTCGGGCTGCAGCCCGTAGAACTGCGTGACCAGCCCGACCAATTTTCGCTCGTCGCCCGTGTATCCCTCGAAGGTCAAACGCTGCAACTGGGCGAAACGGTTGAAGTAGTAGGTGAGCGAACCGGCCAGATCGTCGCGGTTCGTGCCGGTGACGGCCGGAACACGTAGGCCCTCGAGTCCTTGCTCAGCCAGCGTCGTGGTCACGCGAGGCCAGCGCGCAGTCACCCATTGGGGGCTGACATCAAAGCGAAAGATCTCGCCGAAATCCGCCACCGACGGTCCGACCAGATTGTCGCTTACTGTGCTTGGCGGATTTTGTGCGGCGGGGCCATAGGTGTATTCCGAGCGAAACTCGGGCAGATCCGAGACGCTTGTCCCCGAGACGAGCGTGGGCATAGGACTCGGGCTCGCATCATCTCCCGTCAGCGCCGCATCCAGCGCGCGGAACGCCGACTGCGACCAATTCTCTTCCATCAGCATGTACGGGCCGCCCGCCGCCGCCGCGATCACCAAGGGCAGCATGAGCTTGCGATTCATCGCGAATAACCCTCCCCCCATTCAACCGAAACGCCCCCTCATCGCGAATATCGACCGATTTGAAGCCGCGTCTTGCGACGGTCGCGACAGCGCGATGCAATCGTTACGACAAGCCATTCGGGTAGGACAGACAGGATCGGACCGGCAGGGCTTACAGCGAACGGGGCGCGTCAGGATAACATGAAGAACAACTTCGGATGATTTCGGGTTGATTCATTCAAGAGCCAGTGGAGCGATGGCGCGCAAGGGCCGCCTGAATACATCGAGAGATTCTGCTACCAGGGTGCGGTGAATCATGCGAGACTCGAAGCGTCCGCGAGAGGCTCGCTCGGCGCGGCTTGGATCGCCAGCGTTCGTTGCGCCCGGATTTGGGCTTGTCTTCGCCTGGCAGTTTCCAGCGGGGGCCGTTCAGTCCTTCGCTGACGCTTCGGGTTACGGCCCCGCGCGAGTTGCTCTCTGACCGGAGGACGGATTTTACGCGACCGAGGGGGCGATGCCTGCGGGGAGGAACGCCATTTCGCCCGTTTTGCCGGGCTGTACCGCGTCAGAGCGACGTGGGCGGATATCCGTGGAGATCCAGACGCCCGCGGCCGGCCGACCAGCCGACCAGCGTGACGGTCGGGACAGCCATTTACAAAGGCACGACCTTTTTGCATAATTTACCGGTTTCGCCACAATTGATTTCGGCACGAATCCCACGAACTCGACCGACTCATGTTTGATTCACTGCAAGACGGGTTGAAGGCGGCCTTTAAGAGCTTGCGCGGCAAGGGCAAGCTCAGCGAGGCCAATATGCGCGACGGCTTGCAGTTGGTCGAACAATCGCTGCTCGAGGCGGATGTCAGCTATTCCGTCGTCAAGCAGTTCATGGACGGCGTGTCGCAGCGGGCGCTGGGCGAAAAAGTCCTCCTCGCGCTCGACCCCAGCCAGCAGGTCGTGGGGATCGTCCATGACGAGTTGATCCGGTTGCTTGGGCCGGTCGACCCTTCGCTGCACCTCAAAAAAGACACCAATATCCTGATGCTGTGCGGCCTGCAGGGCTCAGGAAAGACCACCACGTGTGGCAAGCTAGCGCGACTGCTGTTGGACAACAACGTGCGGCCGATGCTGGTGGCCGCCGATCTTCAACGTCCGGCAGCCATCGATCAACTGCACGTGTTGGGCGAGCAGCTCGGCGTGCCCGTGTACTCGGAAAAAGGGGCTCAGGATCCGGTCAAGGTCTGCCACGAGGCCGTTCGCAAAGCTCGGGCAGAGGGCATCAAGGTCGTGATCTTGGACACGGCCGGGCGGTTGGCCATCGATCGCGAGCTGATGGACCAACTGCAGCGGATCGATGTCCGAGTCCAACCGGACCAAGTCTACCTCGTGGTCGACGGGATGACCGGCCAAGACGCCGTCAACAGCGCCAAGGCGTTTAATGATGCGTTGGAACTGGACGGGGTCATCATGACCAAGCTGGACGGCGACGCCCGCGGCGGCGCGTTGCTGTCGGTCAAGGCGGTGACTGGCGTGCCGATCAAGTTCATCGGCACGGGCGAGCACCTGGACGCGCTCACGCCGTTCCGGCCCGAAGGCATGGCGGGGCGCATTTTGGGCTTGGGCGACGTCGTGGCGCTGGTCGAGGAAGTCCGCAAGGTTGTGGACGTCGAACAGCAACAGGCCCTCGAAGCCAAAATGCGGGCTGGCGAGTTCACGCTGGACGACTTCAAGACGCAGCTCGAGAACATGTCCAAGCCTGGCCTGGTGCAAAAGATGGTCGGCCTGATGCCGGGCATGGGCGAGATCCGCAAGCTGATCGAGCAAGAAGACACCGAAGGCGGAATACGTCAGGTCGTCGGCATCATCAACTCGATGACCGTCGACGAGCGGCGCAATCCCAAGATCATCGATCCCAGCCGTCGCGCACGCATCGCGCGGGGGGCGGGTGTCGACGCGCCGCAGATCACCCAACTGTTGCGGCAGTACGACACGATGGCCCCGATCTTTCAGGCCTTGGCCGGCAAAGGGATGGGCGATCGTCTGGCGGCTATTCGCCAGTTGCAGAGCGCTGGGATGTTCGACCCCGGCAGCCACGGCCCGAAGATGAAGAAGGGGACCGGCAAGCGTTTAACCCCCAAGGAACGGGCACAGCTCAAGAAACAACGCGAAAGAGAACTCCGTCGCAAAAAACGGGCGGAAAAAGGAAAATCCTGACAGTCTTTCCCATAACAGGAGTCAATCTCAGTGGCAGTTCGAATCCGGATGAAGAAGATGGGGCGAAAACGGCAGCCGTTCTATCGCATCTGTGCGATGGACGTGCGGGCCCCGCGAGACGGCAAGGTGATCGAAGAACTCGGCTATTATGATCCGTTGGTCAAGGAGACTGACGCACGGGCGATCCTGGACGGCGAGCGGATCAAGTACTGGCTAGGCGTCGGCGCCCAGCCTTCGGAAAAGGTCGCCGTCCTGATCAAAAAATACGGCGCGGACGGAACCCATCTCGAGCAGCAGAAAGCGGCCTTGGATCGGGTGAAAGCGTCCAAGCCCGTAGCGCCGCCGCCTCGCGTCGTGCCGCGTCCGGCGCCGGCCGCGCCGGTGGAACAGGCCGCGCAAGCGGAGCCGGTGGAACAGGCCGCGCAAGCGGAGCCGGCGGAACAGGCCGCGGCCGAGGCTTCCGCGAGCGCGGGCGACGCGCCGGCGAGCGCGGGCGAGTCGCCAGCGGCCGAGGCTTGAGCCGATACGTCCTCGTCGGTCGAGCCTTGTCTGGAACGGAATCATCCTCCGCTGGACAAGGTCCGGATTGTCGCCCGCGGCGACAGCGAGCGCGCGGCGCGCAGCGATAACATCAGCCGAGACGGACGACCATCAGACACGATCCATGCGTTTCGACGTCTTGACCCTGTTCCCGGGAGTCTTTCCGGGCTATTTGAATCAAAGCCTGCTTCGCAAGGCGATCGAGCGGGGGTTGGTGGAGGTCGCCGTCCACGACTTGCGACAGTGGTCGGGCGACAAGCATCATAAGGTCGACGATCGACCGTTTGGCGGCGGTCCGGGGATGGTCCTGCGAGTCGAGCCAGTCGTCGAGGGCGTCGAGGCGATCCAGCCGTTGGATCCGCGGCGCGGGCGGGTTGTCCTGCTCACGCCGCAGGGGCGGCGTTTGACGCAGCGAATCGTCGAAGAGTTGGCGGCGCAAAGGCGATTGATTCTGATATGTGGGCGATACGAAGGATTCGATCATCGCGTGATCGACATCCTGCAGCCTGACGAGATTTCCGTGGGCGACTTTGTGCTCAACGGCGGCGAAGTGGCGGCGATGGTGGTCATCGACGCGGTCATGCGGCTGGTGCCCGACGTGCTGGGACACCGCGACAGCAATGTCGACGACTCGTTTTCGTCCGGAAATCGGGGCTTGGAGAGTGCGCAATACACACGGCCGCGCGAGTACCGCGGCCATCGTGTTCCCGAAGTGCTGCTGACCGGCCATCATCGGGAGATCGCCGGGTGGCGACGGGAACAGAGCTACGAAAAAACGAGAAACCGGCGCGCGGATCTGCTGGACGACCAGCCGCCTCCCGCCGTCGGGCAGCTTCCAGAAAGGGTCGATGATGAACCAAGACATCCGGAAATTGGTCGAGACGCCGTACCTTAAATCGCAGGTTCCGCACTTCGAGATCGGCGACACGGTCGACGTGCACACCAAGATCTTGGAAGGGGCCAAGGAGCGGATTCAGATCTTCACCGGAACGGTGATTGCCCGCAGCGGCGGCGGCGCCTCGGAGATGTTCACGGTGCGGCGGATCGTCGCCGGCGAGGGCGTCGAGCGCAAGTTCCCGCTGCATTCGCCCCGGATCGACAAGGTCGAGGTCAAGCGATCGGGGGTCGTCCGCCGCGCCAAGCTGTACTTTTTGCGAGACCGCGTCGGCAAAGCTGTGCGGCTGAAAGAGCGCCGCCGCAGCGCCGACTCGACGGCCGCATCAGCGACCGGCGGACGGGACTAGTGCGTTGGCCAACCGCAATTTTCGGGCCGTCGCACTTGCCAGCGTGCGAGATTGCCGCGGTCTGAAGACCACGGCTACTGTCATATTCAGTGTTGACGAGGTACGAGGGACCATTTGACTTCTCGATGGTGGGGGATCTGATCGTGGATCGAAAAGAAGTCTTGTCGCAATTGGCTGCCGGAAAACTGAGTCCCGACGAAGCCGACAGGCTGCTGGCCGACACGGAAAGGAAAACCGTGCTCAGTTGCAAGGTCAGCGACAAAGGCGCGATCAGTGTATACGGTCTCGGTCGGTTTCCTACGACGCTGTACGTCGAGCAGTGGGACAAGTTGTTGGCATTTGGTGACGAGATTCGCCGTTTTGCCAAAGAGCACGACGCCGAGCTCAAGAAAAAACCGAATTAGCGACCAGCCCCCGGTTCACGACTGCCGGGTTCACGACTGCCGGGTTCACGACTGCCGGGTTCACGACTGCGGGGTTCACGACTGCGGGGCCGGTTTCCGGCATCGTTATTTCCGGCGGTGCGAGCACATCGCGCAATCCGGCGCCGGCGTGATGATCTGCCGATTGTGGGGCAGATGTATCGCGACCCGCGTGCCGGTTCGCGGCGCGCTCTCGATCTGGACTTGCCCGCCGCACAGGTGGGCTCGAGCGCGAATGCCCGCCAGGCCAAAACAACCGGGCCGCGTCGTTTCGAGGTTGAATCCGCTGCCCCAGTCCTGTACCGTGATAACTAGCTCGGATAGGGCCGATTCGGGCTGGCAAACCTGCAGCTCGACCTGTGCGCGGCTCGATCCGCTGTGCCGCCGGACATTGGTCAGGCATTCTTGAACGATCCGATAGATGGCTAGCTCTGCTTCTTCGCCGAGTCGCGGAAACCGCGGATCGACCGACAAGTCGACCGAGAGATCGCCGAACCTCGAAGCCTGATGAGCCAAAGCCCGCAGGGCGCCGATCAACCCACTCGCGGTCAGATCCGGTGGCCGAACGTTGTCGATCAACCGTCGCGCCTCGGCCGTGGCTTCGCGCAGAGCATCAGCGACGGCGTCTAGCTTTGCCTCGTTACTCGGCCGACCCTGGTTGCGGCCCGCGCGGTAGGCTTCGAGCTGCATCAACGCGGCGGCGGCGTGTTGCACGAAACCGTCATGGATTTCGTAGGCGATCAATTGTCGCTCGTGGGTCGCCAAGCCCAGCACGCGTTCGACCACATCCAGCCTGTCCTGTTGGGCTTGTTGCGCGGTGTATCGCTCGGTTACGTCGATCAGCACAGCCAGCAGGCATTCCGTATGATGGCAGACGACCGAAGTCTGCCAGACCGCCAGCCGCAAGGCCGTCCCGTCCAGACGTCGCCCTCGAATTTCGACCCCATCGACGCGTCTATTCCGCTTCATCAACTCGTTGATCTGCCGACGATCTGCTAGCTCGGGAAACAGAAAGTCTGAGTTGCGTGCCCACAGTCGCGTAGCGTCGGCCCCCAGCAGGGCGTCGAGCGCTGGGTTGGTATACAACACAACCCGGTCCGCGCATCGAATCAGAGCCGTGGCGACCGGCAATCGCTCGACGATCTGACGAAAGCCATCAGTCGATTCTTGCAACGCTTCGCAAAGCGGCCGCGGCTGTTTCGGCGTTCGTCTCGCGGTCGATTCGTCTCTGTATGGCATCGACATGGTCGGGCTGCCCTCGTTCGATCGCATCTCTCGCATTCACGCGATGCTGTGCTGGGCACTTCTTCGCCCATCCACGAGCGTCTTCGTCCCGTTTAGCGCGTAACGACCACGCGAGATTTGCGGGGATCTTCCAGACCGTAAATCTCGCACACTGTCCGGCGACTTGGATCTGCCGCCAGCGGCTTACAATCGACGCAACCGTATCTTATTGTATCGTAATACCTCACTCGCGTCGAGTACCCGATGGCACGTTTTCGGGGGGTGTTCGATGGCCGAAAGTCCAGCTTCGCACGGATCGGGCGGGGCGGTACGCCGCCCGGGACGCCGGCCCGACAACGACAGGCGCGTCGCGCGCCTCGAAAACCGTGGATTGGGTGTTGGTTCGCGGCCGCCGGGGAGCATCCCAGCGGCGCACGCGTGGCATACGGCGACATTACAGCCCGAACACGTGTTGCATCTGTTCACGGACGGTCCGCAGTCGCTGGACGTCGCCGCCGTCCACTTCGGCGGTCGCCCAGCCGGCATAGCCGATGTCGTCCAGCGCCTGGCGGACCTGGGGCCACGGTAGATCGCCGTCGGTGATGTCGACGAACTTATTCGAGGCCCGGCTGAATCCTTTGACGTCCAGCTTGACGCACCGATGGCCCAGCGTCCGGATCCAATCGCCCGGCTGGCCGTACTTCCAGTGGTTGCCGATGTCGTAGTACATCCCGACCCAGGGGCTGTTGAAGCTGTCGATGAACTTGACATATCGCTCGGCGGTCTGTTCGGGGGGCGCGTCGTGGTCGTAGTGCATCCGATTCCAGACATTTTCCACCAAAATCGGCTGGCCTAGGGCGGCGGCGAGCGGGATCAGAGCCTTGATCTCCTGCTGACATCGCCCGTCGATCTCGTCCGCCGGCCCATCGTCGCCGCGTCCGACGACAATCAAAACACCGCTGCCTCCGGCGCCGTGAGCGACGCGCAGACAGTGCTCGATGTTCGCCCGGCCGCGGGCTCGTTCTTCGGGGTTGACGCTGGTCAGCCGCTGAGACCAATGGGCATGGTTGATCGCGTTATGGACAAAGACGCCTGATCGGGCGACCGCCTGGCGAGCCTGCTCGGGGCTGCACGCGGCTGCCTCGTCCAAATCCACGCCATCGAACCCGGCCTCGCCCGCCAGACTCAGGCGGTCCGCCAGGTCGAGCTTCTGGCCGTTCCGCTCGGCTTTGATCATGCTCAGCTTGCATGCCAGCAGAATGCGTTTGCCTTCCGGCGGACGCACGATAGGCGCAGGGTCCGCAGCGGCCGTAGCGCCTGCCGGATCGACAACCGCCGTTCCCGCCATCACGGCGGCGCCGGCTGTCAGGAAACGACGACGATCGACGGTGGATTTCGATTCGAACATGATCCAGGCTCCTCTCATGGCGCCGCCGCGGCAGGCTGTTCGCAAACACGTTTTACGCGCGACGTGCCTGCGCCGCTTTTCCACGGCCGACAAGGTTCGGTTCGGACTTGACTCGATCGTTCACTTGAACGGATTCGCGGATCCCGGAGGCAAGCAACGTCTGGGCAGACCCGTCCGCGGCCTACGTCCTGGCGCCATCCTGGGCGGATGGCCGCGATGTCGCCAGGCGACCGGCGGCGCGGGAGGTCGAGACGCGCCGTGACATAACGGGATTCAGGCGACAGGATCCGCCTCGCGCGGGGTGATCTTGCGTTTCCACGAGCGATTCTCTGCCCAGGCGGCGGCGCCGAGCGCTGAAGCGTCGTCGCCCAGTTTCGCCACGACCACCGTGAATTTGTCCGCCAGCGGGGGCATGCACGTATTGCGAGCCACCGTGGCCACCGGTTCCAGGAACAAGTCGGGCAACGCCTCGACCAGACCGCCTCCTAGGACGATCACGTCGGGGCACATGATGCTGACCAGGTTGCCGACCGCCGTTCCGATCTTCTCGGCGGCTTGACGAACGATCTGCTCGATGACGGCGTCTCCTTCGCGGATCGCCTGCGCCAGCATGGCGCTGCGGATCTCGCTGACGTTCGAGCCGATCGCTTGCCGCAGATGCGGCGCCTCGCCACGATAGGCGGCCTTGGCGGCTTCGGCCGCGATCGCCAATCTGCTGGCTTCCGTCTCCAGGCAACCGAAGTGCCCGCACCCGCACAGCGTGCCGCGGGGATTGATCTGAATATGGCCGATCTCCATGACCGAGCAGTACTTGCCGCGAAAGATCTTGCCCTTGTACACGCATCCCGCGCCGATGCCGGTGCCGGGAAAAACGCCGACGGCGCAGCGCGCGGATTTGGCCGCCCCAAAACGATATTCGCCGTACACACCGACATCCACGTCGTTGGCGATAAATACGGGGCAGCGGAATTCACGCTCGAGAATCTCGCGCAGCGGCATGTCTTCCCAACCCAAGTTCACCGCTTCGAGCAGCTTGCCGCTCTCCATTTCCACGGGGCCGGGAAACCCGACGCCGATCCCGCCCAACAGTGAACCGTCGATCGCCGCAGTCTCGATCGCCTTGCGAATCGTCTTGATGATCCGTTCCGCGCCGGCCTCGCTCCCGCCCTGGTCCTTGGTTCGCTTACGGTCCTGACCCAGCTCGCGAAAGTTGGCATCGTAGACCTTGGCCAACATCTTGGTTCCGCCCAGGTCGAAACCTACCCAGTATGGCGGTTTTCGTTCGTCCATTGTCTGTTCCAATTCTGCCGTGGGTTATGGGGATCGGGATGCTGTGCCGGCCCGAGCACGCTTTGATCCGCCAGCCTGCCCGCGCCGGATGCGCATCCGGCGAAACCAAACCCTAAGATACCAGTTTTTCGTCGAGATGCGATTGGCTAGACTCAGAAACGGGCCGGCCTGAGTTAACGGGCAACACGCGGCAGGTCGTGCGAAAACGTGAGATGTTTCGGCGCGGACGATTGCGTGCTATAACTGGGTGCGGCAGAGAATCCTCGCGCGAACATTACGTTCTGTGCGGCAAGGACGGGCGGAAAACGCGTCCGACGAGGTGCAGCCCCAGTCGACGCGAGAACTGGCGTGCCCTGCGCAAGCGAGAGTTCCGGCGGCGGACGGGGCGACGGTGAAGCCGTCGGCGGTCGCGTCTGTCGCAGCCACCGCGGGCCTCCGCCGCTCGGGGGCTCAGCCGGCGCCGACGGTGCGTCCACCAGGCAATCTCACGCCTCCAGCCGCATTGCGGCCGGCCCACGGCGCGGGCCGGCCACGACGCCGCTGCGGCGAGCCTTCGGGGCCGCGGGGGGGGGCGCGGGGTGGCGCGGTGAAAAAGCCGGAGACTGCGGAGTTTAGGCGAACTTGGTTTTGCCAGGCTGTTGCGCAGCACGGACGACCGGAATCATCTTGGCCGAAGGCCATCTTCAACGTAGCCTGGAGCAACGCCTCAGGAAGCACAGACGACAGCAACCGTGTTGGCCGAAGGCCATCTTCAACGTGTCACCTTCGCCCGCATGAATATGGCCTTCGGCCAACAGATGCTCGCGCGCGGCGCCAGTCCTGGGGCGTTACCCCAGGCTACGGTAATCGGAGGCCTGCGGCCAAACGGAATCAGCGGCGCTGCTGCGCTCAAACGCGCAACAGCCGAAGCGGTAGTCGTTTGAGAAATTGGCCGCGCCAGGTGCGAGGCCGAACCGCTTTCTTTTTTCAGGAGGCAGACTGTGTCACAGATCACGCGCAGACAATTCGTCGAACGCTCGCTACACGGGACAGCATTGGCAGCCGCGACGACCGCCTTGCCGGCCAGAACAACGCATGCGGCTCAATCGGGCGGTGCTGGTGAAAAGGTCGTACTGGCCTTGCTCGGCGCCGGGGGGCGCGGCCGGCAGGTGGCGTTGGAGACGGCATCGCTGGCGGACGTCGAGTTCAAATACGTCTGCGACCTCGAGGCGTCGCGAGCCACGGCCGCGGCCAAAGCCTTGGACGGCGTACAGGGCAAGCTCCCACGGACGACGCCCGAGATGCGGGTCGTGTTCGACGACCAGGATGTCCACGGCGTCGTCGTGGCGACGCCCGAACAGTGGCACGCGCTGGCGACGATCTGGGCCTGTCAGGCGGGCAAGGACGTGTACGTCGAAAAGTGCATCTCGCGACGGGTCGAAGAGGGTCGCAAGATGATTCAAGCGGCCCGCAAGTACGAGCGGGTCGTCCAGGCCGGGACGCAGCATCGCAGCACGCCCTATATGACCGCGGCTCGGAAGTACATCCAAGATGGCCAACTGGGCGATATCTTCTATGTCAAAGTCTGCAACATGCTGCCCGGAACCTACGGTGGCTATCCGCTGCGCAAGATCCCGGACACGGCGCCGCCCGCGGGTTTCGATTGGGATCAGTGGCTCGGCCCCGCGCCGGCTCGTCCGTATAATACCCAAGTCCACCGCAACTGGCACGGCTATTGGGACTTCTCCGGCGGCAACTCGTCCGACGGCATCCATCAATTGGACCTGTTCCGCATGTTGCTGGGCGAACCGTCGCACCCGCATACGATTGCCTGTGCGGGCGGACGTTGGCGACACGAGGACGACGGCGAGATGCCCGACACGCAGATCGTCACCTATCAGTGGGACAAGCTGGTCATGAATTTCGAGAACACGGGTTTCACGCCTGTGTTGACCAAACTGCCCGAGAAGATCGCACCGGACGACAGGTTGCCGAACTGGCTGCAGAGTTCCACGCGGATCGAAGTCTACGGAACCAAAGGTACGATGTATGTCGGCCGCCACTTTCTCGGCTGGCAGGTGCTTGTCCCAGGCAGCAAAGTCGCCGCCGAGGCGTTCGATCCGGATCAGGGCAAACACCACTTTCAGAACTGGATCGATTGCATCCGCAGTCGCCAGCGGCCCAACGCGGACATCGAAGCGGGCCACATGGGCGCGTGCCTCGAACATTTGGGGAATATCGCCTATCGGCTGGGCAACAGGCCGTTGAAGTTCGATCCGCAGGCGGAGCGATTTGTCGGCGACGAACGGGCCAACGAACACCTGCCCGCGGCGGCTCGCGATCGCTATCGAATCCCCGAGCCACTGTAGGGCGCGGGGGGCGCGAGGCTGGACGAGCTGGCCGAACCATCCGGGTTTGACGAGCTGCGACGGGATGCCGCGGCCACGGCGCACCGCCTGCTTCACGCGTGGCTATAATCTTGTGCGTGGCGACGATGTCCGCGGATCGCTCGGGCAGGACGATCCTCGCGGATCGGACGGGCGAGAACCTCGACGCGAAAGTTTCGCGCGCAGACACGGCACGCGCGGGTCGGTGTCCGCATCGAGTGCGCGCCGCCCGTGACGCCGCTGTTCGTGACGCCGCTGCGAACCAAACTGCAAACGCGCTCCCCGCGCGTCGTGCGCCAGCCTGCGCTGCGAGGTGATCGTCGCCGATGATCGGTTCAGCCAGGTCGGCGCCGTAAAGCCGCCAGGCGAGCACGGGGCGAGAGAGACGCTATGGATCCGGATCGCGAGAGAGTTCAGGCAGACCTGCGCGGCTTGCTGGCCGGCGAAGTGCGTTGCGACGACGTTTTTCTCGAGCTGTACGCCACCGACGCCAGCATCTACGAGATCAAACCGCTCGGCGTCGTCCGCCCGCACAACGTGGCTGACGTGGTGGCCTGCGTCCGCTATGCGGCAGAAAACGGCATTCCCATCCATCCGCGCGGCGCGGGAACGGGATTGTCCGGCGGCGCGTTGGGGCCCGGACTGGTGCTGGACTTTTCGCACAGCATGCGCCGCGTGCTCGCCATCGACGGCGATTCGGTGCGCGTCCAGCCGGGGATGGTTCTGGCACAGTTGAATCGTCAGCTTGGGCGTCATGGCCGTCTGTTCGGTCCAGATCCAGCCAAACGTGGCGTGACGACGATGGGCAGCGTCCTGGCCGTCGACGCGTCCGGAAGCCACTGGCCCCTGTATGGATCGACGCGGGATCACGTGCTCAGCCTCCAGGTCGTGCTCGCCGACGGCGAGGTTCTCGAGGTGGGGCGGCACGAGCGGGCCCGCACCGACGACGCCGCTCCGTCGCTGCGGCAGCGGCAATTGGTCGATCGCCTGACGGATCTGATCGGCCGCGAGCGGCAGGTGATCGCCGAATATCAGCCGCGGACGCGAACGCACCGCTCGGGCTACCAGTTGAGCGATGTCTTGACCGATGACGGACTCGATCTGGCGCGGTTGCTGGTCGGGTCGGAAGGCACATTGGCGATCATCACCGAAGCCACGCTGCGGACCGTGCCGGCGCCGAAAAGTCGCGGTCTGGTGCTGCTGTTCTTCGATCGGCTGGACGCCGCCGCGCGGGCCGCCTTGGAGCTTGTCCCGCTGGGCGTGGCGACGTGCGACCTGCTGGACCGGCGGTTGTTGACCATCGCTCGCGAATTGGACGTGCGATACGAGCTGTTGATCCCCGCCACCGCCGAGGCCATGCTGCTGGTCGAACACTCGGGCGATGACGCCTACGAAGTCGGCCAACGGCTGCGCGAGATCGTGGTCCGCGTGGTCCAGGACCGCCGTTGGGCCTTCGACGCCCGTGTGACGATGGAAAAAGAGGAGCGCGACCTGTATTGGCGGCTCTCCCGGCGCGTGATCGGAACGTTGTACCGCCTCCGCAGCGCGAGCCAGGCCGTGCCGTTCATCGAGGATATCGCGGTTCCGCCCGAGATCCTGCCGGATTTCCTGGTGCGGGTACAGAACATCCTGAAAAAGCATACGGTGATCGCCGCCATGTTCGCCCATCTCGGGCATGGCCAGCTTCACCTGCGTCCCTTCCTCGAGTTGGCCAAGCCCGAGCATCAGCGCCTGATGCAAGAGCTGGCCACCGATCTGTACGAGGAAGTCTTGAGCGTCGGAGGAGATGTCGGCAGCGAGCACGCGCTCGGGCTGAGTCGGAGCTGGTTCCTGGCTCGACAGGCCGGGCCGCTGTACGAGGTGTTTCGCGAGGTCAAGCGCATTTTCGATCCGCGAAACCTGCTGAATCCGGGCAAGGTTGTGGCGGACGTGCCCCAGCCGCTGGTGAAGAATCTGCGGGCGCCGATTGGCGAGCAGATGCCGGCAGCCGTCCCGGACGGCGGCGAGCCGCCGGCGCGATCGATCAAGCTCGAACTGGCCTGGAACTGGGATGACGTCGCCCGCGCGACCGAGGCCTGCAACGGCTGTGGGCATTGCCGGACGCAGGGACGCGAGGAGCGGATGTGCCCCATCTTTCGCTTCGCCCCGCGCGAGGAAGCTTCGCCGCGGGCCAAGGCGAATCTGCTCCGCGCCGTCCTGAACGGACGCCTGGATCCGCGCGGCCTGCACGCCGAGGAACTCAAGTCGATCTCCGACCTGTGCTTCAACTGCTATCAATGCCGGTTTGAATGTCCGGCGCTCGTCGACATCCCCAAGCTGGTGTTCGAGACCAAGGCCCAATATGTCGCGAGCAATGGGCTGAGCCTGTCGGACTGGTTGCTGGCCCGGATCGACCGACTGTCCGCGTGGGGATCGACGTTCAGTTGGCTCGCCAATTGGGCCATCCGCAACCGGCGAATGCGGTGGGTGCTCGAGAAGACGATCGGCATCGCCCAGGGCCGCAAACTGCCGCGGTTCCAGAGCCGCAGCTTTCTGCAATTGGCCCACCGCCGCCGTCTCGATCGCCCCAGCCGGCGCACCGGCAACAAGGTGTTGTATTTCGTCGACATCTATGCCAACTGGCACGACACGCAACTGGCCGAAGCGCTGGTGACGGTTCTGCAGCACAACGGCGCCGCCGTGTATGTCCATCCCTTGCAGACTCAGGCCGGGATGGCGGCGATCTCGATCGGCGCGGTGGACATCGCCCGCCGCCTCGCGGCGCGCAACCTGGCCGTCCTGGCCGACGCCGTGCGCCAAGGCTATCATATTGTGACGACCGAGCCGTCGGCGGCGATGTGCCTGACGCACGAATACCCGAACCTGTTCGACGAGGAAGACGCGCGGCTCGTGGCCGAAAACTCGAGCGAAGCCTGCACCTACCTGTGGCGGCTGCACCAGGCCGGCAAATTGGAACTGGATCTCCAGCCGCTAAACGTCACACTGGGCTATCACCTGCCGTGTCACCTGAAGGCGCTGCAAGTCGGCAGTCCCGGCGAGGATCTGCTGCGGCTGATCCCCGGCTTGACGTTGCAGCGAATCGAACGCGGCTGCTGTGGCATGGCCGGGACGTTCGGCCTGAAGCGACAGAATTATCGCACCAGCTTGCGCGTGGGCTGGAGCCTGATCTCCGAACTGCGCGACCCAAGCCTGCAGGCGGGCGTGACCGAGTGCAGCGCGTGCAAGATCCAGATGGAACAGGGCGCCGCCAAGCCGACGATCCACCCGATCAAACTGCTGGCGCTGGCCTACGGGCTGATGCCCGAGGTGGCCTCGCTGTTGACGAAACGGAGTGAAGACCTGACCGTGACGTGAGCACGGATACGTGGGCCCGCAGAGAATCGCCGCCCGAATGTCATGCCCGGCGCCGACACAGCCCGGCCCCGCACAGCCCGGCTGGGATCCGCCCGGCACGGTTTCATTCCGAGCTGTGCGCAAGTATCGTAACAAGCTTTCGACGATGTCGAGGGCGTGCGCCAACAGGGCCGCATCCTCAAGGCCACATCCTGGTCTGGCAACCAACACCTGACCGCAATATGAATGCAACCGTAAAATTGTTCGCGCTGGCGCGGCAGTTGGCCGCCGCCGATTCGGTGACGGTCGCGCTGCCGAGCGCGGCCACCGTCGCCGACCTGCGCGAGGCGCTCGCCCGCCAGGTTCCGGCGCTGGCCGAACTGATGCCGCACGCCCTGTTCGCCGTCAACGCGCGCTACGCCGCCAACGGCGACGCGATCCCGCCGGATGCCGATCTGGCTTGCATCCCTCCGGTCAGCGGCGGATGAAACCCGCGCGGACGGCGCGGATTCAAGAGAATTGCGCCGAGCTGCGCGACCGAGCAGATGCCTGACGTCCCGCAGATGCCAGACCTCTCTGCGTGATGTGCGTCCGACCCGTTGTTCCTTCACGAGCCGCCCTTTTCCTCGGAGTCGTCGTGAGCACGTCTGTCAATCGGCCCATCATCGCCACGATCTGTCGGCGTTTGGGCAAGGCCTATGGACCGGTAAGCTGGCCGAGGCAAGCGCCGGTCTTGGACCAGCTTGTCGCCACGATCCTGTCGCAAAACACGTCGGACGCCAACAGCAGCCATGCATTTCGCGAGCTGCGCAGGCGGTTCCCGGACTGGGACCAGGTGCGGCAGGCGCCCGTCGCCCGCATCGCCGCCGCCATCCACAGCGCGGGGCTGGCCAACCGCAAAGCGCCGCGAATCCGCGAGATTTTGCAGCACATCTACGCTCAGCGAGGCGAGCTGACGCTCGAGTTTCTGCGCGACACGTCTGTCGCCGACGCACTCGAATACCTGACGGCCTTTCCCGGTGTCGGCCCCAAGACGGCCGCGTGCGTCCTATTGTTCGCCTGTCGCCAGCCCGTGCTGCCGGTCGACACGCATGTCCATCGCGTCGCCCAGCGCATCGGATTGATCGGCCCGCGCACGGACGCAGCCGCGGCGCACCGCGAACTGGCTGCCCAGGTTCCACCCGCGCGGATTCTCGAGTTCCACATTCAACTGATCCGTCATGGCCGAACCGTCTGCCTCGCGCGTCGCCCGCGATGCGAGATCTGTCCGCTGCTGGATCTGTGCCGCGAGGGCCAGCGACGGCTGGCGGCCGGCGAGTTCACGGTCGAATGACAGTCTGCGTTTCTGGCGGCGCGGCCGGACACGCGCGTTGGACACGACGCGCACGGCGCGCGGACGGCGAGTGCGGCTTGCAACAATGCAGCGTTTCGGAGACATTAGGGGCAACGGAGTTGTTCCACTTGAACGGGATTGGACACGAGGAGACCCCGCCATGCAGATGACGATTAGCGTTCCTCAAGCGTTCTCGGTGCGCGACGAACACGAGTTCTACCCGTTCCAACACTTGATGTCGCGGCTGCACCCCGAGCTGCGGGTCGTCCAGGTGGCGACCGGCATGCATGTCCACGGGGGATGCACGGTGTTTTGGGGCGTGGTCTACCAAAACGGCCACTCGCCGAGCAGAGACGACGTCGAGAAAGCGCTGCAGCGGGCTGGGTTCGATCTCAGCCGCAACAGCCCGATTCACATGGCGGTCGTCAAAGACCACACGCCCTCGGCGTCGGCCATCGCCTGAGCCTCGACACGGCGGCGGTGGATGGGCGCGGCCAAGGGCGGTTGGCTGTGCCTGCGGTGCGAGCGCAATCGACGGCAGTTGCCGGCGGCGCGCGCTGCCGCGGCGCGCCGTTCATTTGCGCGCCGTTCATTCGCGGGACGTTCACTCGCCTGGGCGGCCGAGCGCGATCGACACGGTCGCCGGAGGATCTGTCGCCACGTCACAGACGGCCCAACAGCCTGAGCAACCCGTCCAGGATCGTCAGTGGATGGGGCGGGCAGCCGGGAATATAGAGATCGACGGGGACGATCGCATCGGCGCCATTGTGCTGTTCGGGGTGATCGACGAACGGGCCGCCGCTGATCGCGCAGGCGCCCACGGCGATCACGATCTTGGGCGACGGAATGGCCTCGTAGGTCTTCCGCAGCGCCAACCGCATGTTCTCGGTGACCGGGCCCGTGATGATCAAGCCGTCGGCGTGGCGGGGCGCGGCCACGATCTGGATTCCGAAGCGGCTCAGGTCGAAGACGACGGTGGTCAGCACGTTGATGTCGGCCTCGCAGGCGCTGCAGCCGCCCGCGCTCACCTGGCGCAAATGCAGCGAACGGCCGAACAGTCGTCGGGATTCGGCGTCCAACGCGGTTGCCAATCGCTCGACGTTGTCGTCCACGACCAAACCTTCGCGAGTTCGCGAGGCCAGACGATATTCCGACGTGTACGCGATGGCCTGCTCGGGGCACGCCTGGACGCAATCGACGCAGAACAGGCATCGTCCCAGATCGATTTGCGTTTTGCCGTCGACAAAGCGGATCGCATCCGTCGGACATGCCTCGGCGCAGCGATCACAGTCCGCGACGCAGCGCGCCGTGTCGATCATCGGTCGTCCGCGGAATCGGTCCGCGATCGCCGGCGGGTCGCCCTCTGGGAAGGGAATCGTTCGCTGCCCTTGGCGCAGGCGTTCAGCAAGGATGGTGAACATGATCGTCGCTCACAGGTCGTGGCCGCAGTAGGAAAGATTGAAGCTCTTGTTGCACACGGGAAAGTCGGAGATCTGCTGATTGCGCATGGCGATCGCCAGCGCGAACCAGTTGCGAAACGACGGATCGACGATCTTGTAATGGGCCAGACGCCCGTCGTCGCCCGTGATCGCCACGTGACAGATCTGTCCGCGCCAGCCTTCGACCAACGAGACGACGAGCCGGTTCGGGCGGAGCGCGCCCAGCTCGCGCCGCGCCTCGCCGCGGGGCAGCGACGCGGCCAGATCCTGCACGAATCGCGCTGAGCGTTGGACTTCGAGCCAGCGCACATAGGCCCGCGCGAACACGTCGCCCGTATGCCAAGTCGAGACCGGGATCTGGGCAAAGCGAAAGAAACCGGCCGGAAAATTCCGCCGGGCGTCGCGATCCGAACCGCAGGCCCGCGCCGCCGGGCCTACCATTCCCAACGCGTCGCACACGGCCCGCGAGACAACGCCGGTTCCATCGAATCGCGCCAATACGGACGGCGAGTGCCAGAGCAGTCCGACCGCGCGGGCCGTGTCCTGGAAGGTGGCGGTGACACGATCCCGCAATTGCTCGGACCGTCGCTCGTCCAGATCAAACGCCGCGCCGCCCGGCCGAACCAGTCCGCGACCGAACCGGCTGCCGCACAGCAGGGCCGAGGCATTGAGAAAATCGCCCCGCAGTCGGCCACAGTACGACGACGTGGGAAGAAAGCCGATGTCGACCGCCAAGGCGCCCAGATCCCCCGTGTGATTGGCGAGCCGCTCGAGCTCGAGGCCGATGGCTCGCACCGCCTGGCCGCGTACCGCGGCTTCGCATCCAGCGAGTGCCTCGAGCGCTTGACAATAGGCGGTCGCATGGCCGACCGTCGTATCGCCCGCCAGGGTTTCCATATAATGGATCGTGCGTTTATCTGGGCCGCCCACCAGACGCCGCTCGATCCCTCGATGCTGGTAGCCCAAAGCGATCTCGAGATGCAGGATCCGCTCGCCCAGGCATTGGAAGCGAAAGTGCCCCGGTTCGATCACGCCGGCATGTACGGGCCCGACGGCCACCTCATGGACGTCCTCGCCCTGGACGCTGAAGAAATCTGTATTGCCCGGCGTGATCGGCTGCGCGGGGTCGCGCTGCCAAGCGTCTCGGTCGCCATAGGCGCGATGAAAGCGAATGGGCTTGAGCCACGGATGGCCCTCGGGCCGACAGCCCCACTGCTCGGCGATCTCTCGCTCGAACCAGTGCGCCGCCGGGCAATTGGGGGTGAGCGCCGGGTAGCGATCGGACACGTCCGTGGCGAAGATCCGCAGCGTGGCCGTCGTCGCCTGGCCGGTGACGGCGTACAGTCGCAGCGCGTGCCCGGTGCGGGGCGTTCCGAACAACGCCAACAACTGGCTGGCGCCCGCCACTTGCCCCATCAACTCGTCGCGAAACGCGTCGCCCGACAACACGGGGACTTCGGCCAGCGGTGTCGAACGACTGTTGGACGCGCAGGCATGTCGTGCATTCATGGACCCTCTCCTTCCGTGACGGACACCACCGTCGAGGCCACGGTGGCCGGCGCCGTCGAGGCCGCGACGAAGCCGACGGACGCCTCGTCCAGCGCGCGCCGCAGCTCGGTCGGAATCCATACACCCAGCCCCAGCGTCAGCAACACGGCGGCTGGGTGAGGCAAACTGGCCACGAGAGCAGACCGCACAGCGCCCCGCGATGCCCGCTGGTTCGTGGCCACATACCCTGAAAACGCTCGCCGACAAGTGGCAGGATCAGCGCCCGGTCGCCGTTCGCACGGTCCATCCGCGTATCGCGCATCTTGGATAGCGAGTGGTATCGTCTGGTGGACATAGTACACGTTTGGGTTGCGCGCATTGGCCTGCGTTGGGCAGATTCAAGTTCGGACAGCCAAATTGGTCTTCACAGAAAAGAGGCTGTCGGCGATGGTTAGGCGATTCGACATGTCACCGAACCATCGAGAAAGCCACGGATGGTTAAGCGTAAACGTTCTTCGCGACGTCCGCAACCCAAGCACGAGAAGCAATTGTTATAAACCATTAGAAATGTCCCCTGTTTCGCGCAGATAGAAATGTCCCCTTGGTGTACGTGTTAGCCTACGGTTTGCTGTGGGGTTGGACTGCGCAGCGGAGGGAACGCAGCGACCGTAGCGAAGCAGTCCAACCCCACAGGCGCGGCTGGTGGATTGGGGGCCGGACGGAGTATACTGCGACGCCACGGATGGTTCGCCGCTGGCTTGTGCCCTTGAGACGAACCGGTGGGACCACGGGGCCGTGAAGGAACGCGAACGGGCGGCGCCGTGTCGCGAACCAACGACCAAGCTAGTTCCTGCTCGCCCGCGAAAAGTCGGAGCTGACCATCGAGCTGCACGCTCACCACCACCTTGTCGCCAGGCTGTACCTGCTCGACGGTCGCGCGCGGCAATTGCAGAAACCCGTTCTGCCAACGAACGGTCCAATCCGGTTGTACCACGCGAATCTCTTGCAACGACAGCACACGCAGTACATGCTCGTCTGGAACCACACGATGCAGGTCAGACGCCTTTGTCGGCGGTTTGCCAAACTGCTCGTTAAACTGCGGAAGGTACGTCTCCTCCAGGTAGCGGTTGGCCGACCCCAGATCGCTGAGGCCCGCGCGCGTAAGCGACTTGACGAGCCGGTCTTGCAGCGTGCGGTTTACTCGTTCCACGCGACCCTTTGCCTGCGGACTGCGAGCCAAAATTAGCTCGACATCCAGCTCGTGCATCGCCCGACCGAACTGCGTTTGGGGCTCTAATCCCGCCACAAGCTCCTCCGACGTGGGATCCCGGTCCGCTCGATAAATGCTGTGTTGGTCCACGTATAAAGCACACGGCAGTCCATGCAACTGCGTGTAACGACGCAGCGTCACGGCCGCCGAATCCCACGACTCGTTCTCGAACAAACGGGCAAAAACCCGCCCCGTGGCATCGTCGATCATCACCATCAGCACCGCCCAACCCCGACGACCCGCGAACCAATCGTGATGGGAACCATCCAGCTGCACCAACTCGCCGTAACGCTCCCGACGAGGCCGACGCCGACGATGCAGTTTGCGCCGCCGCTGACGCTGCCACAACCCCGCTGACGACAACCAAGCCCGCAGCGTGCTCACCGCCACCACTAGCCCATCGTCACGCCCCAGGCACTCGGCCGCCAACGTGGGGCCATAGCCCAAGTATTTCTTGCGGTACAGCTCCAACGCCCGCTCCTTGCGGCCACCCAGATCTCGCCGATTCGACGCCCGACCCCGCAGCCCATGGACCAGACTCGAATCGCCCCGGTCCCGATAACGCGCCCATACGCGTTTTGCCTGACGATAGCTCAGGCCAAGCAGCTCTGCCCCCTTCGAGAGCGTAAGCTCGTTCGCTTTCACTCGTCCAAAAATCTCCAGCCGACGACGCTCTTTGACGCTCATCGATAATGCCTCCATAACCACCTCCTTCGAGATGATTGTCTGGGGACATT
>JAVYAJ010000075.1:0-20776 GCA_032229885.1 Candidatus Anammoximicrobium sp.
CCCCCACGGCATACGTGGCCTGCGCGGCAAAGCCCCCGCCGGCCTGCCCGAGCAGCACCGAGACGCTGTGGCTCGAGTCGCTCGCCGTGACGATGTCCAGTCGTCCGTCGCCGTTGACGTCCCCCAAGGCTACGGAATATGGAGACGAGCCGACGTTAAATTGCTCGCCGGGAAACAGACCGTGCGAGCCGAGCGATGCACCATTGAGTACACGGCGATCTTCTAAGGCTTCGAGAGCCAACCGCAGGAATCGGGATCGTTCGTGCTGGCGGTCGGCCAGAGTGCCGAGTAGCGGAGAACCGGGATGTTTGTTTCTTCGGGTTCGTGTGGACATCAGAGGGACCTTCGCAATGTGCTGAGAAACGACAAAAACAAAGAGTTGTCCATGAGCGACCAGGACACCCACTAAAGCCTGCTGTTCACCCTGCTAAAAATAACCATTCGCTTCAGCATGTCAAGTTCCGGATTCTTGAAAGGTCCGTTTTGTTTTCGGGCGACCAAACCTAGTTCCGTTAGAGTCTTGCTCCGTATCATGCGCGCACTGTGCGCGCATCTTGCACACTGGTCCGTACAGTACGCTTGTGGGTTATGGGCACTAGCCCGCAGTAAGTGAAATTGGCATTGCATGACTGTTGCGCAGCACAGACGACAGGGAGCGTATTGGCCGAAGGCCATCATCAACGTGTCACCGCGGTCCGCATGAATATGGCCTTTGGCCAAAAGCGGCACACGCGCGGCACCAGCCCTGGGACGTTGCCCTTGTCTTTACCCAGATTTTTCGCTTCATCGAAGAGTAGAGCTTGGGGGCGGACGCCGGCGCGTTGCGGCTGATAGGCGTTTGGCCGATCAGCCGCGGGGCGCTGAACTTGCGTTGCAATTTCGATCCGAACTCGAAACATGTGGGTAAAGACAAGGGCGTTGCTCCAGGCTGCGGTAATCGGAGGCGTTCGGCCAAACAGATTCGGCGCGTATTTGCACTCAAACTGGCAACAACGGAATCGGTAGTAGCTTAAGAAATTGACTGCGTCAGTCGCACGCTGTGTGGACGATCGGCAGGATACGGCTCGGTGCGGCTGTGATCGGTGCCAACAAGGCGCGGCGGGGCGGGGCGAGGTCGCGCCGAGGCGGGTCGAGCAACCACTGCGTGGGCCGCCCGTTCACGGCTCGGCGTCGCCGGTTCGCGTCTCTTTGCCGCCACGCGGTCCTCGTCGCTCGTCCCAGGACCACGAGCCGGCGGCGAACCCTCCGTGGCGTCGTCGTGTGCGCTGTCCGCCCCCATCCGCCCACCGCACACCGTAAGTTGACACGTGTGCCCACGAGACTTTTCGATCTGGGGGAAACCGGGGGCACTTCTCCAGGTTTTCAACGCCTGTCTTCCCCCACAAAGTTGACGCCTTCGGTGCGGCACGGGATACTGGGTTCGCCGTGTTTTCGTATCTCGCTGCGTCGTCCCAACATCGTCCGGGCGTCGTCCTAACTGGCGGTCGGCCGTGTCAGCATATCGTGGCGGCCGATCCTCGGCCTTATGTGATCGAGGTCTTCCAATGACGTTCTGTCCCTCTGTTGCGCGACTCGCGTCCAAACGCGATTCATCTCGCCAATGGCGACCTCGCCTGGCGACGGTCGCTCTTGTCATCGTCAGCTTTGGTTTGTGGATAGCTGCAGAGAAACAGGGCTTCAGCGCCGATGGTCCGCGGGCGCCGAACATCGTCTTGATACTTGCCGACGACATGGGCTTTTCGGACCTGGGCTGCTACGGCGGCGAGATCCGGACGCCGCACCTGGACAGCCTCGCGGCGAGCGGGTTGCGATTCTCGCAGTTTTATAACTGCGCGTTGTGCGGCCCTTCGCGGGCTGCGTTGATGACCGGATTGCACCCGCACCAGGTCGGCGTCTTCAACTGGACGGGCGTGCTCGACGACCGCTGCGTGACGGCCTTCGAGCTGTTCAAGGCGGCTGGATACGCCACGTGCGCCGCCGGACGACTGGACATGGTCACCGCCGAAAATTGGCGGGATCCGGCATCCGTCGCGAAGTATGTCGACCATTTCCTCGGCAGCCTGGGAGGCCAGCCGGGGCCCGGCAACTATTTCAAGGCGATCCGAGACAAACCGTTCTATCGCGATGACGAACCGTTCACGTTGCCCGACGAAGCCTACAAGACCGACTTGATCACGGATTTCGCTGTCGAGTTCATCACGACGGCCGCGGCGGGTGACCGACCCTTCTTTCTCTATCTATCGCACTATGCGCCCCACTGGCCGCTGCACGCCAAGCCGGAAGACATCGCAAAATACCGGCGGCTGTACCGGACGCTTGGCTGGGATGCGCTGCGGGCCGGGCGTCGCCAGCGGCTGGTCGAACAAGGACTGGTCGACGATCGGTGTCGGCTTGCGGCTCGCGAGCCTCACATCCCCGCATGGCAAGATGCGGCGAACAAGGATTGGGAAGCCGAACGCATGGCGGTGTACGCGGCGCAGGTCGATTGTCTGGATCAGGGCGTCGGTCGCGTCTTGGACGCGCTTCGCCGGACGCAAGCTGACCGCAACACGCTCGTGATCTTTCTTTCCGACAACGGCGCGTCGGATCAGGCATGGACGAAACCACTGGATGAACCGGGGCGGACGTGGCGGCTCGACGGAACGCCCACGCGGCTCGGCAATACGCCGCGTGTCTGGCCGGGACCTGCCGACACGTTCGTCACCGCGGGTCCGGCATGGGCCGCCGTATCCAATGCACCGTTTCGCGGCCACAAGGCGACGAACCACGAAGGCGGCATCGCGACGCCGTGCATCGTCTGGTGGCCGCCGGTCATCACGCAGCCGGGCGCGATCTCGCACGAACTCGGACACTTTGTCGACATCCTCGCCACGTGCCTGGACGTGGCGGGCATTGCGTATCCGACCGAGTTCCATGGTCGAAGCGTGCAACCGCCGGCCGGCAAGAGCCTGCTGCCCATCTTCCGCGGCGACCAACGCATAGGCCACCGGTCGTTGTGCTGGGCGACCGCCGGTTGCCGAGCGGTCCGCCTGGGGTCCTGGAAACTGGTATCATCGAAAGATGGCCCGTGGGAACTGTACGACCTGGACCGGGATCGCAGCGAATCGACCGACCTGGCGAAACACGAGCCCGAACGTGTCCGGCAGATGGCCCGACTGTTTGACCAGTGGCGACGCCGCAACCCGACGAACAACTGACATGTTGCGCACACACGGGCAAGCGCTGCCGTAGATGCGGCATCTTGCCGCATGTCTACAACATGTCGCGCGGACGCGGGTGATCGAGCTGTACTACTAATCTCAAACATCGGGAACTTGTTGACAGTGTTTTCAGGCAGCGACAGAGTTACGTGTTGAAGGGTCATATCTTGTGCTTGCAGTAGCTCGGTGTCCTCTGCGTCTCTGCGTTTCATCGACGTCCTTGCGCGAACGAACTGGCCGGACTACAGGAAAATACGTTTTGGAAACGCAGAGACGCAGAGGACGCTGAGATTTCGGCGCCCCGCCGTAGCCGGGAGAGACGTGACAGGCGACTCACGGCGGCTGGACACGGCTGGACACGGATAGCAGGGATGAAGAAAAACGATTAGACACGATGTCTTTATTCGTGTGATTCATGGTCCTCCCCAATATTTCTCAGCCCTTGTTTGGTTGCGGCTGCGGGCTGCGCTAGGTTGGTCGCAACGACAGCGGCTGCGTCTCGCATCCATTTCGGAGCGCCAATTTCCCTTGTCGGCAATTCTTCGGTAGGTTCGCGAGCCTTCGCGGCTACGACGGCGCGTGGTCCGGCCGAACTAACGCTTTTGTCCGACGGGGACGCGTCGTGTCGTGTCGCGTCTGTCCGTTCGGCTCGTTTGGTTCCTTCGGATCCTTGTGGCCCGCGCACGGCGTCGGGCCGTCTTTGGGCCGTCGAGTCGGTGGACGAGGCCTGACTACAATTGCCAATGGCGGTCCGGTGGTGTTCAATTTTTCATTGTGGGTAGCCGCACTCGCCCGAGTACGGAATTCCCGCGCTCGGGCAACCGCGGTTGCCCCGAGGCTTCGTTTCGACGATCCAGCAAGACAAACCCGCCTGCGCCGATCTGAGGCGTGCTCGATGAAACGCGTTTTATTCCAGTCGGTGTTCATCTTCTGCTGTGCGGCCGCGCTGCCGCTCGTGGCGTCGCTGCCGCTCGTCCGGACGGCCAGCGCCGAGCCGAATCCAGCGAGCGGCGAAGCGGCGCAGGCCGCGCAGGCGACGGTCGTTGTCAACGCCTGCGATCTGGGCGCCGTCGCCGACGGCAAGACAGAACGTTGCAGAGGCAATCCAGGCGGCCATCGACCGAGTAGCTCGCACCGGCGGGCGCGTGGTGCTGCCCGCCGCCGAGCGACCCTATTTGATCGGGCGCACGCTGAGGATCGCCGCCGACAACATCGAGCTAGACGCAACGGGGGCCACGATCCAGTTGGCCGACGGCGCCAGCTCGCACAAGAAAGTGCACTGCCTGCTGGTGACCGGCACGGAAAGCAGGCCGATCCGCGGGATCGTCGTGCGCGGACTGACCGTCGATGCGAACTACTGGCAGCAGCAGAACGCGGCCCAGCCGCGGGGCATCGAGTGTCGCTGGGCCAGCGAGGTCTTGTTCGATCGGGTGACCGTACGCCGCGCGTGGGTGTCGCTGGCGTTCGCTCGAGGCAGCAGCCACTGCGAAGCGCGGGATTGTGTCGTCACGCAATGGCACAACGACGGCTTTGACGCCAACGGCGATGGCGTGACGCGCAGCGCACATCACATCCGATTCGTCCGCTGCCGCGCGGTCGACAGCCCCGACGAGTCGGCCGGTGGCCTACCGGGGCGCAGGGACGATGCCTGGGAGATCGAGGACGGCGCGACCGACATCGAATTGGTGGATTGCGTGGTGAGGAACGCGGGCGGCAAGGCTTTTGGCGTCCGCAATCATCCGCCGACCGGGCGACACACGCGAAACGTCCAGTTCATCCGTTTTCAGGCGACCGACGCGGGGCCGGGCTGGATCGCCAGCCGCACGCACGACAACAGCGTTGCTGGCATTCAACTGACCGACTGTCAGATGGATGCGGGTTTGAAGTTGCAGGGCCCCATCCGCGACTTGCGAATCAGGGGCGGCCGTTTCGCCGGGCCGATCACATCAGGCATCGACGGCGGGGTCGGACCGCTCAGAAACGCCGAGGTCGTCGGCGCCGAGATCGAATCGCTGCACGTCAATCTGAAGCCGAGTCACGACGGCGCCGAGGCTTACCAGCCCACGTTCACATTGCGACAGGTCAAGCTCGCGAAACGGCCCATTGTCGAGGGCGCCGCCGAGCACCTGCGCCTCGAGGATTGCCAACTGCCAACGGACCACGATGTACACCGCTGACCGGGCACGTGGACCGAAAGGGCATACAGACGTCCTGAAATGCCCTTGAAATGCCAGCGCACACTGGAGCTAGCACGCGCGTCGCGTGCGAGGCCAGCGCGCCGGCCGGGGGCCCTAGTGCCACAAATCGGAATTGGCAGGTCACTACAGCCAAACTTTCGCCAGTCTGTGCAACGTCGCAAGTCGGGGTTATGACCATGACGACTGGTTACTATCCAGCTTGCCAGTTGAAATGCGTCCGTCGGGGGCTTGTGCAGCGTTGGAGGGCCACGCTCCGTCGTGGCCGTAACTAGGCGGACGCGACGGAGCGCGTCCCTCCAGAACGGCGCACTGCCCTGCGCTCGCTGTCTAGCCATTGTGATCACCAGGTATCTCGTCCGAGCTCGTTTTTCTGGTAATCTGGGACGGCTTCCGTTTCCAGGTCCCATAAATTCCGATTTGCAGCACTAGTAGACGCGGCATCCTGCCGCGCCCCGGCAGGACTCGCGCGTTTCGCGAAACTACGGCAGAGAAGGGATTTTTCGCTATTTACGCCGAAAGAGGGAAAGATTACGATGTGACAGCAAGGGACAAGGACCGGTTCCCGATGGAGCTCCCCGATGAACGGATTCACCTTGCTGATCGCCACGGCTCTGCTGGGCGTGGACTACGGTTGGCAACCGACCAGCGACGGGCAGCTCGAGTATATCATCCAGCTCGAGCCTGTCACGCTGATCGCGCTGCGCGAAGGACAGGAAATCGTCAGCCAGGTCGATCCTTTGGTGCGCGGCGTCCGCCGCTTCCGCATCCGAGTAGGCAGCGACGTCGTGCCTCGTCTGGGAACGTTGCCACCTGACAATCTCGTACCGACTGCGTCGGCGCCACCGCCCGCGGGAGTGACTTATGGCTGGCAGGTCGCTGCCGGGGGGCAAGTCGAATTTCTTGTCCAAATTGCGCCCGAGCGGTTAGCCACGCTAACGAACGAACCGATCGTCGGCGAGCTGCCGGCCGAGCTGAGAAATGTCGCCCGGGTACGGATTCGCGCAGGCGTCGGCGCCCTGCCGCGCCAGCCGCTCGCCCCGACCTCGCAGCTGCCGCTCGCCGCTCAGCCCATCGCTTCCGGCGTCGCGGCAGGCGCGGCCGGGCCGGTTGCTGCGACAGGCGCGAGTCCGCTCGGCGCAAACCCCACCGGTGCAAACCCCAACGGCGCAAATCCGGGCCTCGCGGGGGGCGGGACGACCGCCGCAAACGGAATCAATCCCACGAGCGCTCAAGCGGCTGCCACTCCGGGCAGCGCAGGGCGGCAGCCATCGCGCTATGACCCGCCACCACCCCGCCGTCCCGCGTCTGTCGGGATTCCAGCGACGGATGCGGGCTCGCATTCGATCTATGCGGCGTCCCCCGAGCCGACCAACCCTCCGGCTGGATCGCCAGGGCGGATCGAACCAGGTTTGGCCGCCAATGGAACCTGGCCGCAGACGCCTCCCTCTGCCGGCTACCAGGCGGCGGCGTCGGGGCAGAGCAATGCAACCGATAATCCGTTCATCGTGACCGGCCAGACATTTTCGGGAAACGGTTTTACTCCGGCCGGCGAGGGCGCCTCGCCGCTGGTCGCGAATCCCGGCCAGCCGCCGTTGTCCGATCCGGGCGACCAGCGCGGATGGGGCTCCGAGCCGTCACGCGCAGCCGGGCCGGCGAGCGTCGCGCCGCCGTGGGGCACCCCGGACGACCGGTTCACGACGGACCGCGGCCAATGGACCGCTAGTCCATCGTCTGTGTCGCCACCCGCCACGGGCTATGCGCCGTTGGTCTCACTGCCTGCGTCCGCCGTCGCACCGCCCGCCGCACCTGCCGCATCGTCGGCTCTGCCCACGAGCTGGCCGACTTCTTCCTTTCCCCCTCGGTCACCCGGAGAGATGGCGTCTCCGTTCCTCGGCAATCAGACGGCATGGACGGGAACAATCGATACGCAAACAGCGCCCGCTCGGCCGTCCACACAGATCCAGCCATCGGTCGTCCAGGATGTTGGCCTGTCGGACAGCGCATCTGCTCCAAGAAAAGGCTCCGATTTTTGGACGGAGCTGAGCGAAGCAAGCCAAGCCTCCGACGCCGAGCGCCTGCGCGAAGAATCTCGGACGAACGGCGCTGCGGACAAGCCGTGGTGGCCGTTGACATTGGCGATGTTGGCCCTGTTCGCGTCGCTCGGCGGCAACCTGTACCTAGGCTGGATCGCGGTCGACGTCTACCGTCGATATCTGGACATGGCCGACGAGGAATACGATGACGAGCCTGATTCTCCGCGGCAACACGACGAACGTCGCGAGGATTGGAACGCGCCCTCTCGACGGCGCGAGCGAGCCACGGCGGGGGCCTGACGCGGGCGACGACCTGTCATCTCGGATCGGGGCGCGGTCGACACCAAAGCCTCGACGTGCCCATTGACGGCGCGCAAGCCGCAGTCGCCGATCGGGTCCCGTGGGTGGGCAGGCGGTACGAGCGCAGGCGATTGCCAGCGGCGTCCGAATTCGCACGGCGGCCGAGCGGCTGTCTTCAAATATCCAGATACTCTTCGATCGCCTCGCGGATCACCCCGAGATCCGGGGCCGCGCCCGTCCAAGTCTCGAAGGCGATCGCGACCTGGTTGACCAACGTGCCCAGACCGTTCAGCGTTGCGCAGCCGCGCGCCTCGGCCTCGCGGATCAATCGGGTCCGCGACGGGTTGATCGCGACGTCGACCACGCACATGTCCCGCGTCAGACAGTCCAAACGCAACGGCGCACACGCTTCGCTGTCGCCACCGCCGATCGACGTCGCATTGATGATGATCGGCACGTCTTGCTCGACGGCGTAATCGCCGCTCAAGTGCACCAGTCGGGCGGCGACCTTTTCCGAGGCGACCAATTGCTCGACCAGACGCTGGCCGTGGTCGGCCGTGCGGTTGGCAATGATGATCTCGGCCGCGCCCGCCAGGCCGAGTTCGATCGCAATCGCCCGGGCCATCCCGCCGGCGCCGAGGATCACGACTCGCTTGCCGGCCGGATCGACAATGGGCCGCAACGCCTGGACGACGGCCTTGCCCTCGGTGTTCTCGCCGCACAGCCTGTCGCCCACTCGCAGGACACAGTTCACGGCCCCAATCAGTCTGGCGGACTCGCTCACCTCGTCCAGATGCTCCATCACGGCCGTCTTGTGCGGAGCCGCAAAATTGCCGCCTCGAAACCCCATCGCCCGCATGCCTTTGATCGCGTCACCCAGCCGATCCGGCGGAATCTCGAGCGTCAGGTATCTCCAATCCAGCCCGGCCGCCGAAAACGCGCGTTCCATCATGAATTGGTTCGGGTTGCCCGCCACAGGCTGTCCCATGCAACACACGATCTGCTGAATCGGCGATTCGGACACCCAATATCCCCTTCGTCAGACGGCCTCTACGACATACGTCCCCGCGACGCCGACGTATTTTGCCGCCGACGCGTCGCGCGTGCAAGATGCACGAGAAATGGGATGGATCTGGTAGTTGTCAGTTGTCAGTTGTCAGTTGTCACTTGACAGTGGGCAGTGGTCATTGGTCATTGGTCTTAGTGTTCGGCGAGCGCGGCGGACGACGGGATCGAACCCATCTGACCTGTCCGCCAAATCCCACTGACGACTGACGACTGACCACTGACAAACTACCGCAACCGTCGGTCGAGTTCGACAATTCGTTCGGCCGTCACGTGCGGCTTGTTCAACGCCGGCACGTAACCTCGAATGCCGAAGATCCCGACCTGCTGGCGTACGTATCGCTGGAGATTCAACCCCGGCGTCGGCGAGACGTATCCCAGAACCTCGCCTTGCGCATCCAACAGGGCAAACGGTGGCGCCGTCCCGGTGGTCGAATGCACAGGCACGAGCCAACCCGAACCATCGTATTTGACGGTGTTCACGTCTCCGGCAACCGATTGTTCCCCGATTTCGGTCGGAGATTCGGACCGGTCGGTTCCCGCACGCGCGGCGTCGGTTCGGACGACCGCGGGTGCGGCCGCGGGCGGCGCGGACGAGGCCAGCGGCTCGGGCGACGTCGCTGGCGCGGAGCCGACTGGGGCCGACGCTACCGAGCCAGACGGGGTCTGCACTTGGCCCAGGCGGCTCGTCAACTGTTCGAACTCGCCGATTCGATCGAGCAAGCGTCTCGCTTGAACGCGTTCGTCCGTCGTGCCAAAACGGACGAGATTCGCCTCGACGCGCCGTCGCAGCTCGGCCAATCGCCAGGTCCGCGCATCCTGGGCAACCATCAGCGCCAGATCCGTCTCCAGTTCCTGGATGCTCTGCCGCGGCGGTGGCGTTCGCGAGCTCCAGCGATCTTCGTTCGACATCGGCGCGGTCGCGGGCGCAGGGCGAGCCGTTTCCGCCGCGCCCGCTGTCGCGGCGGCAGGAATCATTATGACCGAGTCGGAATCAAGCCTGGCAACTGGCTGGGTCGGCCGCGCGCGGGCTGTCGGTTGGGGCGCGCTGGGCGGCGACGTCGTCGGCGCCGCGGCCGCAGACGTCGCGGGCTGTGTGGCCGTTGGCGCCGCTTGCGCGTCGCGCGTCCCATCCGGCGTCATCTCCGAACGCGGCGTCGGTTCCGCGCGCGGCGCCGAATCGAACGTTGGGCTCTGTGACGTCTGTGACCGATCCGACGGGTTTTCCCGATCCACGCGAACCCAACCATCGGCCTCGAACGAAGATTTTGCGCTCGGCGGCCCCGTGACGGGGCTGGTGTCGATTTCGGCGTCGGGTTTCGGCGACGCGGCCGCGGCCTGCGGCCGCGGCCGCGAGGCTGTCTGGGCGTCGGGTTTCAGGTCGTCGGCGCGGACCCAACGAAACTCGCCGGCCGCCGGCGAGATTCTGCACCAGGCTGTATCATCGGACTGGGCGTCCGCTTCGGACGGTGCGTCCTTCCAGGCGTCGAGCAATTCGACCAACTCGCCCTTTTGCAGTCGAACCTGCGAGACGTAGGCCTGGACGGTCTCGACGCTCGACCCGACACACGCGAGCGTGCCATCCGTCCGCACGGCCGCGACTCCGGCTTCGTCGCCGCGTTTCAGTTGGCGCCGCTCGACCAGACTGAAACTGCCCGCGGGAGGACGGATCGCCAGCCAGCCATCGGGCGACTCGCGATAGACGTCGAGTCGCATCCCCGTCTTCAGCCGATCGGTCGCATAGAAGCTCGCACCGGGACCACTGCGGAGAACGACGCCGTCGTGCGGGACGACCAGCGTATACAGGACGCCGGTCTCGGCACGCCCTCCGCGAGTCGCCCCCAGGCAGAGAGCCAGCACGACGAGTCTGGCTGCAAGGACGACGGCCCCTCGCGCGGGGAATTGTCGGCCTCGCATGCTAGCAGGCGGATCATACATCATCTGAACCACGGCGCCGTCTCCACCCGAGCGGGTCATAAGTTTTCCGCACGCTTCTTTTACCCATCCTGTCGGATTGGCTCAAGATCAACCCTTCTCCAACCGGCCACGTTGCCACGTCGTCGCCTTGCTAGCCCGCACATCGGGCTCTCGGATAGAATGCGGGTGGCGGCCAATTGCGGCGCCCAGCAGCAACAAAGGTGTGTGCGGTGGCAAGCGACAAGAGCAGTTCGTCCATTCGGTTTGCGTGCCCGCAGTGCGGCGGGATGGTCAAGGCGCCGCGGTTGCAGGCCGGGAACCTGTGCCGATGCCCGCGCTGTAACAGCCAGATAACCGCACCGAGCGAAGATGCCGACGCACCGTCGAGCGAGCCGACTCGCCAGACGGCAAGTTCCCATCGACCGACGAACGCATCGACGCGGCCCGCCGCGGCGCCCGGACAGGCATCGCGCGCGCCAACGAACGTGGCACAATCCGGCGCTGCGCCGGCGGCTCCTGGACGAGCGAGCTCGGGGCAGACAGGCCGGGGGCAAACCGGTTCTGGGCAGACAGGCTCTGGGCAAACCAGCCCTGCGACGCCGAATCCAGCGCAGACAAGCCTCGCCCGACCGTCGCCGGGCGTCGCCGTCGCGCCCGTGTATCCGCAGCCCGGTTCCGAGGCCCAGCCGTTGCATTCGCAGTCGGACGATCGCGCGGCGCGGGACGACGACGAGTTGGGCGTCGATTGCGCGGTGTGCGGAACGCGGCTGCACGTGTCCCGCCGGCTGCTCGGCGAATCGGTCCTGTGTCCGGACTGCGATTCACCCGTGCTCGTCAAACCTCGATCCAAACTCAAGCCGCCTGCGCCGCGCGAGTATGACGATGCCGAGCTGCCTCAATTGAGTCCGCCGGTGGACGTGCTCGTGCCGAGCGTCGAATCGCTGTCAAGCCAGTTAGCGTCCGAGACGGCAAGCGACGCGGCACGAGATAGCCGATCCGCGGGCAAGCAAGGCTTTGTCGAGGATCTCTTGAAAAAGGCGAAGGCAGAACTGGCCGAAGAGGCGGCCGAGGAACGCGAGGCTTCGGCCGAGCGTTTTACCCGCGGCCTGTTCGCGTTCTTTGCCGATAGGCGAGCGATCGGGCGTCTTGTGGCCCTGGCGGCGAGTTTCGAGCTGATGATCGTCCTGGCGCACTGGGCCGACGGGGTCACGCTGTCCGGCGACGCATCGGCGATCTTCGGCATGGCGACCAGTCTGGTGGCGGCGGTGCTAGCGGGCTTGGCTGGTCTGGCATTTTTAGCGGCGTCCGCCGCGTGCGGCTGGGCCGTCACTCGCGACTCGTCCGGGACGTTGGCGAAGATCGAAGCCTGGCCGGGCATCGACGTCCGGGCCTGGGATCCGGACGCGCGTTACGTGGTCAGCGCCACGCTATTGGCAGCGCTGCCGGGCATCCTGGTTGGAATCATCCTTCCGTTTGTCGACACGTTCCGAGCGGCGGCCTTTACCGGGTCGCTGTCGTTCGTGGCTTTGTTTCCGCTCTTTCTGCTCTCGATGCTCGAAACCGAATCGGCCCTGTCGCCGGTTTGCAACGAGGTCTGGTCCAAGGTTCCCGAGCGGCCGAGCCCCTGGAGCTTGACGTATTTGATGACCGGGTTTTTGACGATGATCGGGCTGGTCGCGACTCTGTGCGCACTCGCGCAGGGCTTTTTCGCCGGCCTGGTTTGGTCGTTGGTGATGGTGGCCTGCATGATGCTGTACTTTCGGACGGTCGGGCGGCTGATCGGTTTTCTGGCCGATCGTGACCAAGCCTCGGACGCGGCATCTGGCGGGAATCAGACCCGGTAAAGCCTGCCCATGCGCCGCGCGATCGCACGGCACGCCTAGAACGACAGCAGAACCTGCCAGATGAACAGGTTGCCCAGGCCTTCGATGTTGTCCCAGATGCGGCGCGCCAGCGCGGCGTCGCCCAAGATCGGAGGCATCTCGTCGACCACGGCCTCCCACGGCGTGCAGACGCCCGGCGCGATGGTCGGCTGGGGGCGGCCGTCCAGCCCGACGGCGGGTCCGCCAAAGTCCGGGCTCGGCGCCGGCGGGGCCACGCGGGTCTCGCTGGCATGGCCGCGCGAGTAGACGCCGAACTCGCGGCCGGCTTCGGTCATCGCCCGCAGGTTCTCGACCTGGGTATCGTTCTGCATGATGGCGCTGGCGTCCAGGATATAGCCGCCGTCGCGAGCCACGCCCTCGATCACCTTTCGGCAGCACTCTCGCACTTCGTCGGGCGAGCCGTAGCTGAGCAGATAGTTTGGGATCCCGCCGCTCAGGCAGAACTTGTGACCGATCCGGCGATGCACGTCAAAGATGTCGTCTCGGTCGACGTGATACACGATGCTCTGGTCGGGCAGTTCGGCGAAGGACTCGAGATGGGCGTTCCAGTCGCCCTCGGCGTAGAACAGCGTCTGATGCCCGTGCTTCCACAGCTCTTCGATCACGGGTCGGAGCGTGGCCCAGTAATGCGAGTGGAATTGGCGAGGATTCACGAACGGCACGCATCCGCGGTGCATCCAGAACCCGATGGGCACTTGTTTGTCGGGATCGGCCGTCACCAAGGCGGCGTGGACCAGGTGCGGGATCAGCGCCTCGCACGCCGCCAGCACTTTGTCCGGTTGCGTATGCATGTCCATCGTCAAGCCGACGTAGCCGCGAAGCTTGTCCGCGATGATGTCGAACGGCGCCTTGAGAATCCCGCCGATGGCGGACACCGTCCCCGATTGTTCACGCAACAACTGGTTTTGCCGCCCCAGGGCAAAGAAATACTGCAGCATGGCCATGCTGCCCTTGGTCAGGGCCACATTGCCTCGATACGTGGCCGGCTCGCCCGGGGCCGGGACCTCCGTCGAAACTCGCGGAAACCAGACGTTCCAGAGATAGCCCGTCGGATCCTCGATCAGTTGATCGTACTCGTCGGGCCGCATCCAGGCGTGCTCCTCGTCCGGCTCGCGATACTGGAATCCCATGTCGGGCGGGACGTCGATGCCGGGGATCCCGTAGTATTTCAAGCCCAACGCCTGGGACAGGCCGGTCCACACGTAGACCATGTTGCTGACGACCGCGTCCCAGTCGAAGTCCGCCGCGCAGCGACGCGCCGCGGCCAGCGCCTTGTCGTAGTCGTGGGTGACTTCCTGGCACGTATAGCCCGCGTAGACGCCCGTGATCTCGGCCACGAACGGTCGAATGGGGACCGTGTCGGGCATCTCGTTGCGCATGGCCGTCAGGTATCGGTTCAGACGTCGAGCGTACAACCGCTCCATGTCCGGGGATCCTTGCTGCGTCACGGTTCGGCTCCTCGATTGTTTGACGGCTCGTCGCACGAAACCGGATCGACACATCCCACGGCAACCGCGTCGTCCGGACCGACGGCTCCATGATACACGCCCGCTTGGTCCAAATCCAAGCGTTCAATTCAGCCGCGGGACGCAAAAGACCGAGACGCGATTAGACGGCCGCCGGCGGCGGTCGTGTCGCGCAACGGAGCGCCGCGGCCTGACGATCGCGGCTATCCCCAACATTTAGCCTTCCCATCACACTAACTCTGCACGTCCGGCGCGTTCGATCCGACTTCGTCGATTGGCGATGCTTCGGACGCGAGCGACGGCGTTTCGGACTCGAACCGCGGCATTTCGTCCAGTCGGCCGTAGCGGCGGACGTCGGGGAACAGCCAGGCGGTCAACAGGACCACGCCGATCGTGCCCAGACCGCCCGTCACGATCGACACGGCAACACCGAAGATGGGATCTCCGGGCACGTCGAACCAGTGTGCGACGATGCCCGATTCGAACTCGCCCAGTTCGTTCGAAACGCCGATGAACATCCCGTGGACCGCGGAAACCCGTCCTCGCATCGCGTCCGGCGTCCAGAGCTGAACCACCGTATGGCGGATCACCACGCTGATCATGTCGAACGCGCCGGCGAGGAAGAGCATCGTCCAGGCCAACCAGAACGAGCGCGAGAATCCGAACACGATCGTGGCGGCACCGAACCCGGCGACGGACCACAACAGGGCCGAGCCTGCGCGCTGGATCGGCGGGCGATGGGTCAGGATATACGAGGTCAGCAACGCGCCCAACCCGGGGCCCGCGCGCAACCATCCCAGAGCCTCGGCGCCCGAGCCCAGAACCTCTTTCGTGTAGACGGGCAACAATGCCGTGGCGCCGCCCAACAGGACGGCGAACATGTCCAGCGACACGGCGCCCAGGATGAGCTTCGTCCGATAGACGAACACGGCGCCCGCCAATAGGCTGCGCAGTCCCACGCCTCGCGGGTCCGACGCGGGCGGGCGCCGCCGCACCATCCGCATGGCGACGATGAACGCCGCGCCCAACGCCGCATTGGCGACATAGACGGCCAGCGGAGACCCGGCCGCGGCGATCAGCAGACCGCCGCACGCCGGGCCGACCACGCTGGCCAACTGGAACCCCGAAGTCGCCCACGTCACCGCATTCGTGAATTGCGTCCGCGGAACCAGTTGTGGCGCCAAGGCGGCTTCGGCGGGCAGCAGAAACGCCCGGGCGACGCCGTTGACGAACAGCGGCAGGTAGATCCACCGATAGTCCGCCTGTCGCCAGACAATCGCGCCGAGGGCGAGCGAGCATCCGATCATGACCGCGCACGAGCCGATGATCACGTCGCGGCGATCCATTCGATCGTTCAACTGACCCGCGGGCAGCGCCAGCAGGAGGACCGGGATGACTTGGACCAACCCCACCAGTCCCAAATGGAGAGTCTGTCCGGTTCGCTCGTAGATATCCCAGCCCACGGCGACGAACTGCATCTGGGCGCCGAAGACGGCCAGGAATTGGCCGATCCAGAAGTGGCGAAACTCAGGGATCCGTAAGGCCGAATACGCGTCGTGCGCTAGATTGCCGTTCTCGTCGGATGACACCTGAATTCCTTCGTCTCGAGGCTTCGCTTCCGTGATCGCCTCTTTCAGCGCGTCGTCCGCGCCGTCCATGTCGAATCGCGCACGACGCGCCCCCAGCGCGTCGGCCGGGCCATGTCGGCCGACCGGGCGATGTCGGCCAACCGAGCCATGTCGGCCGACCGGGCCGTGTCTAGCTCGCCGCGCCCGCCCGGATCGGCCGCGACAAATCGATCGGCTCGATCCGCGCTTGGCGGATCGGCGCGCATGTGCCGCGTCAGGTTGCGTCCCAGCGCGCCCCCCGGCCGTCGTCGACGAGTATCGAGCGGCACAACGCCGCCGGTTCCGTATCGACAGGCTGGCGCGTCACCAGGGCGGCAGGCACAAAGTCCCGCCCTCGAGGTGCACCACGCTGCCGTTGATGAAGCCGGCTTCGTCGGTGAACAGAAAGCCGACCGCGTGGGCGACGTCCTGGGGGCGGCCCATTCGCTGGATCGGGATCTTTTTGGCTACCTGGGCGTACAGTTCGTCCTTCGGCGTATCCCACCCGGCGCACGACGCCGCCAGCATGGGCGTGTCGATCGTGCCCGGACTGACCGCGACGAAACGCACGCCGTGCGGGCTGTGGTCGGTCGTCAAGCTGCGCATCAGGGCCACCACGCCGGCCTTGGATGCGCAGTACACGCCATGCGACGGAAAGCCGATGTCGGCGGCCACGGACGTGGTAAAGCAGATCACGCCTCCGCCCTGCCGTTCCATGACGGGGATCGCATGTTTGGCCACCAAGACCGGTCCGAGCAGATTGACATTGATCAAGGCGTAAAAGTCGTCGAGTGTGATGTCGGTGATCCGTTGGTTGCGCAAAATGCCGGCGTTGGCATGAACGCAGTCCAGGCGGCCGAAGCGCTCGACGGCCGTTTCGACCGCCGCGCGGACGTCCGCCTCCTGGCTGGTGTCGCCGAACTGAAACAGACACGTTCCCGGCTCGTCGCACAACCGCTCGGCCAACGCGGCGCCCTCGTCTCGTTGGATCGACATCGCCACGACCTTCGCGCCGTGACGGACGAACAATTCCGTACACGCTTCGCCGATTCCCGACGTGCCGCCGGTGATCAAAATGACCTTGTCCTTCAGATGCATCACAAGCTCCTCTCCACAGAACCCGCGTTTACCACGTCTTCGTCTGCCGGGCCGCACACTCGGCGGCCGCTAATCCCGGCAACCGCCGTCGTCCTGCTGGCCCAGCGAGATCGATACGGCCCGTTGTCACGTCAGCCGCGGTATCCGGACCACTGGCGGCCCGGCCTCCCAGCGCGGCGAAACTCGATGGCTTGATCGATCAAGCGATAGATATCGAACCGCGGCTGATATCCTAGCACGTACTGGGCCTTGGTGATGTCGATGCAGAAGTCCTGCCCGATCGGGTCGACCAGATCCAGCACGTCGATCGCCAACTGGCGGGCCGCATGCTGGGCCGCGTCGACATAGTCGAACGGGTCCCGCATGGCGATCAGGAAGGTCTGGCCTTCGATCCCGTCGCGTTCCAGCGCCAGCAGGAACGCCTGGACGCAATCTTCGACGGCGACGATGTGACGCCGCAGCGGACGGCCGTCCGGGCGTCGCAGGGCCACCGCCGCATCCCGCCCGCCGCCGTAGGCCGCACGCTGCGCATCGCTCATCAGCTCGTTCCACACGGGCACGCCAAAGTTGTCGCCGGCCACGGTCAGATGCTTGAGGATGTCGTCCTCGGCGTGGATCCACGAGATCCGCAGACACACCGTCGGCACACCGGCCTGGTGATAGAACTGCTGAAACATGGCCTCTTCGATGACCTTGGACAGCGGATAGTAGCCCGGATAGGCCACCGGCGGCAAGCCTTCGTGAATCGGGACCGGCTGGGGATTGAAGTAAATCCCGTTGACGGCGTCGCCGCTGGCCAGAATCACCCGCTTCGGCTTGCCGGTCCGCATCGCCGCGTCGAGCAGATTGAACGTGCCCTGCGCGCTGATGCCGATCACGCCGAGCCGGTCCTCCTTGCACGTCGCGAGATGGATCACCGCGTCGCTGCGGGCCACGAGCGAGTCGACCAGTGCGGCGTCGCCGACGCTGCCTTGGACCTGCTCGACGCCCGGCACATCAACCGCGTTGCGGTGGCGCAGCGCAAGCACGGCCCAACCCGCGGCGAGCAAGGCTTCACACAGCGGACCGCCCAGCTTGCCGCTGGCGCCGGTCACCAAAACGGTTCGATTTCCCGAGGACACGATGGTTCAGCTCCTGGCGCGGCCAGAGGCCGCACACAAACAGTGCGAAACGACCTGGTGTATCGTCAACACGAGACAGGGGCAGACCGCAGCGGGCTGATCGTGGCAATCTCTCCACGCGGGCAACGACGGCTGCGCTCAAGAAGAACCGAAATCGGGCGCCGCCGCGCGGTCATTCTTTCGGGTATTCCATGAACTCGACGACCCCGCCGTCCGGCGTCTCGTAGAATCCGACCGTGGCAATTCCCGCGTCGAACGGTTCCAGCAACACCTTCAGACCGCGAGACGCCTCGTGGATACTGTCGACGCGGTAGGCCACATGCGGCATTTCGCGAACCTTGCCGGTGACCGGGCTGTCAGGCTCGAATCGCAGCCACTCGATGTGGTACGGATGCGTTCGAAAGTCCGTGACCCAGACTCGTGTGGCCGCCACAAAGATCTCGGCAGCCTTTTTCTCCGTGGTGATGATGCCGATGTGGTCGAACTGCATGTGACTGGTCTCCAAAAAAGGGGATTGCTGGCGAAACAGGCGGATTTGGAGTATAGTCGATTCCGCGGGATGAAACCAACACCCGGCGGAGAAACAAACCATGAGAACAAAAAAGCTGCCCGGTCGGTCGGCGCCGACTCGTCGTCTTTCACCTCGACCCGCGGACTGCCCACGCATCGCCACCCCGGGCGTATCGTGGCGCCGGGCGGCTCCGTTTGTCGCCTTGCGGCTGCTGGTCGTAGGCGGGTTGCTGCCGCTGGCCTGCGGAACCCACGCCGCCGAGGGGGCGGCGACGTCGAAAGAAACGCCGAAAAAGCCGGCTGCGTTCGGCGCACTGCTCAATACGCTGGCCGACTTTCCCTTGCCCAGCCTGGCCGGCTTGATCCAGCCGGAAAAGATGGGCGTGCTGACGGACAACCAGTGTCGCATCTCGGACAGCGAAGCCCATCGGCTGTCGGACAACCGGGCCGGCCGTGATCAGTTGTCCGGCAACTCGGCCAATCTGCTGTCCAACCTTCACCTCCTGTCCGACATCGCCGTCAACGTTCACGTTACCATCCAACACAAGCACGCCGCGCAAGGCAAGACCAACGCCGACGAACAGGCCGCCGAAGGCGCCGAGGCGGGGCACACAGGCGACACGCCCCCAGCTCGCGCCCAATCGGCTCGCGCACCGCTGCCCGATGCTCGGTCGGAATCCGCCGCGGGGCCGGCGGACGTGGCGCCGCGGCAGCCCGGATGGATCAAGAACAGGTATGTGACCGAGAACCGAGTCGCCGCGGATCGACGTGTGGCGAACCAGAACGCGACGCGCCGTCAAGCCAAGGATCGGAAAGCGGCGGACGAAAAACCGAACCCGACAGGCAAGAGTCCGCCGAAAAAGAGCCGCCAGCCATAGACGGTTGACACGACCGGGCGTTGTGGGCACTGCGCGAGCCACGATCCGCTGACGATCCGCCAACGCGGTGCCCCCGATACCCAAGCTCGTGCTCGCGCCGGCATACCGTGTAACGGGCGACGGCCGAGCGACCTCGCACCGGCGCGTTTCTACGCCTACAGGAACACGCAGCAACCGGAGGGCAGCCGACCCGCGAGGGGGCGAAAGACAAGCCATGAACGGATACGAGCGGGTGATGCGCGTGTTGCAGGGCCGATTGCCGGACCGCGTCCCTGTCTGTCTGCACAATTTCCTGCCCGCGGCGCGCGAGTTCGGTGTTACGCTCGAACAATACCTGACCGATCCGGCGGCCGCGGCTGGCGCGCATCTGCACGCGGTCGAGAAGTATGGCCACGACTGTATCGTGATCGACCTCGACACGACGATGCTCGCCGAAGCGATGGGAGCAGTGCGAGACAGCACGCCGGGCGAGCCTGGGCACATTGCCGCGCCGGCCATTCACAGCCTGGACGAAGCCGAACGCTTGCGTCCGGTCGACCCGCAACGCGACGGTCGAATCCCAGTGCTGCTGGAAGCCATCCGTCGCCTGGCGGCAGCGGTGGGCGGGCGCGTGGCGATTCGGGGCAACGCCGATCAATGCGCGTTTTCGCTCGCCAGCCTGCTGCGCGGCATGGAAGACTTTATGATGGATCTGGTGACCGAACCCGACCATCCCGGTCTGCGCCAACTGTTGGAGGTGTGCTATCAAAGCCACCTCGCCACGCACCGTGCAGTGCGGGCGGCCGGCGCGGATTTCACTTCGTTGGGTGACAGCCCCGCCGGCCCGGATGTGGTCTCGCCGCAGATCTTCGAGCGCTTTGCCCGGCCGTATCACGAGCGGCTGGTGCGTGACCTGGCCGCCGACGGAGTCTTTACCGTGATTCATGTCTGCGGCAACACGTCGCGAATTCTCGACCAGTTGGCCCAGTATCCGGCGTGCGGATTCGAGCTGGACTACAAGACCGATGCGGCTCGCGCCAAGGCGACGGCCGGCGCCCACCATGTGTTGTTCGGCAATATCGATCCCAGCGGCGTCCTGGCCTTAGGCTCCGTCGAACAGGTTCGCGACGCCGCGCGACGGCTGATCAAAACCTGGAAGCCGGGCGGGCGGTTTGTGCTGAACGCCGGCTGTGCGATCCCGGCGATGACCCCGCCCGAAAACATCCATGCCCTGGTCGCCGCGGCGGTCGAGTTCGGTCGGTTTGACGCTTGACGTCCCCGGTCGACTGGCACCCCCCAGCCGACCGACGCCATAGGCTGGACGGATTTTCGAGCGAACACGGCCGTGTTCGAGCGAACGTGAGCCGAGCCCCGTCGGCCAAGGCCGGATGGAAATCCGCCCGGCGATGGATCGCGCGCAGCCGCGCGCAGGATGGCAACGCGGCAGCCGCGCCCGTCAGCGAGTCGTCAGCCGCGCCCGTCAGCGAGTCGTCAGCCGCGCCCGTCAGCGAGTCGTCAGCC
>JAVYAJ010000076.1:0-6795 GCA_032229885.1 Candidatus Anammoximicrobium sp.
CGCGACGGAGCGCGTCCCTCCAGGTGGTGTGCGTCCCTCCAGGCTACACACGTCCGTCCAGGCTACTCGCACCCCTCTAGGTGACGGAGCGCACCCCACGTGACGGCGCGCATCCCTGCGGGTGACGATGCGCGTCCGTCCAGGCTGCGCCCGTCCCTCGAGCGGACGACGTACATTCGGCGGGCCACGCTCCGTCGTGGTTGGCCGGGTTTGAAAACATGTCCGCGCACCTCGGCCGGCTGATCTCAATCCCAGAACAGCCGCCGCGCCGTGGTCCCGGTCCGTCTATTCGTATTTCCGGTTCGTGTATTTTGTTGTATCTCGCGGCTCTGGTCCCACCACGCCACCGCGCCCGTCAATCTAATTCCCGTTGACGCGCGGCGGTCAAGCTATGATCATAGGCGGCTTGAGTCTCGATGTCTTCTGGCCGACCCGGGTCGGACGCCTCTCGTAGCGGCGTTCTTTGGGCCGGCCGCCGAAGGAAAAAACCTCCATGATCCAAGTCCAATTGCCCGACGCCAGTATCAAGGAATATCCCGACCAGGCCACCGCGATGGATGTGGCCGAGTCGATCGGCGCTCGACTGGCCGGCGCGGTGGTGGCCGCCGAGGTCGATGGCCACGTATGCGATGCCAGGCGACCGCTGGTCGAGCTGAGTACGGCGCAACCGATTCGGCTGCGTTTGCTGACGGAGAGAGATCCGGCGGCATTGAGCGTGATGCGGCACTCGTGCGCCCACTTGATGGCTCGGGCCGTCATGCGGCTGTTCCCCGGCGTCTCGCTGGCGTTCGGTCCGACGACGGGAAATGGATTCTACTACGATTTCGACTTGGAACATAAGCTGACCGAGGAAGATTTTCCGCGAATCGAGGCCGAGATGCAGCGGCTGGCCAACGAGGCGGAGCCGTTTGAGCGATTCATCCTGCCGCGGGACCAGGCGTTGGAACTGTGTCAGGGGATGCAGCAAACACTCAAGGTCGAGCACATCTCGACGGGACTTGGCGACCACGGCGATTTGAGCTTCTACCGCCAGGGCGAGTTCGTCGACCTGTGCCGCGGCCCGCACGTGCCGGATGCGAGCAAGATCAAAGCGTTCAAGCTGCTGTCGGTTGCCGGCAGCTACTGGAAAGGAGACGCCCGCAACCGCCAGTTGCAGCGGCTGTACGGTACGGCGTGGTTCAGCAAACAGGATCTGGCCCAATACCTCGAACAACTGGAAGAGGCCAAGCGGCGCGATCATCGGGTCCTGGGCAAAAAGCTGCGGCTGTTCACGATCGAACCGGACGTCGGGTCCGGGCTGTGCCTGTGGTTGCCCAAGGGCGCGGCCGTACGTTCGATTCTCGAGGACTTCATCAAACGCGAACTGCTCGCCCGCGGCTACCAGCCCGTCTACTCGCCGCACATCGGCCGCGTCGACATGTACGAGACGAGCGGCCACTTTCCGTACTATCGCGAATCGCAGTTTGCGCCGATTTTCCATCACGAAGCCGGACAGATCGTCGATTTCATCCTTCGCCAACTGGACGGCCAGCCCGAGACAGCGCCCGCCACAGCCGACGAGCGCGAGCGGACGTTGGTCGAGGCGGCCAAGCTGATGGGCCTGGACGCCGCGGCGGCCGGCTATCGGGCCGACGCGCCGCCGTCAGACCGGGCGCGGGCCTTGCGGGATTGGCAACGGACCCAAGAGCGATACCTGTTGCGGCCGATGAACTGCCCGCACCACGTCCAGATGTACAAGTCCGAGCCGCGCAGCTACCGGGATCTGCCGGTCCGGCTGGCCGAGTTCGGAACGGTTTATCGCCACGAACAGACGGGCGAACTGAACGGCTTGCTCCGCGTCCGCGGCCTCACCCAGGACGACGCTCACCTGTTCTGCACGCCGGAGCAGGTCGAAGACGAGTTCCGCGCGACGCTGGACTTGACTCGCTTCGTGCTGGAAAGCGTCGGATTGACGGACTATCGCGTCCAGCTTTCGCTGCGCGACTCGGCCAGCGACAAGTACGTCGGCAGCCCGGAGAAGTGGCAGCGAGCCGAGGACGCGCTGCGCCGTGTGCTCGGCGAATCGGGCTTACGGTTCGAG
This sequence comes from Candidatus Anammoximicrobium sp., assembly GCA_032229885.1. GTDB lineage: Bacteria > Planctomycetota > Planctomycetia > Pirellulales > Pirellulaceae > Anammoximicrobium. The sequence continues at coordinate 2,081 of JAVYAJ010000076.1, forward strand.
GAACGCGCGGGCGAGGCGGCGTTTTACGGCCCCAAAGCGGATTTCATGGTGCGCGACTGTATTGGCCGCCAGTGGCAACTGGGAACGGTCCAGTTGGACTACAACCTGCCCGAGCGTTTTCAGTTGGAATACATCGGCGCGGACAATCGTCCGCATCGACCCGTGATGATCCACCGCGCGCCGTTCGGGTCGCTCGAACGGTTCGTGGGCGTGCTGATCGAGCATTTTGCGGGCGCGTTCCCGCTGTGGCTGGCTCCCGAACAGGTCCGCGTGCTGCCGTTGAGCGAAAAGACCAACGACTATGCAGCGCAGGTCCAACAGCGGCTGGTCGCGGCCGGCTTCCGCGTCACGACCGACTTTCACAGCGCCAAGGTGCAAGCCAAGATCCGCGACGCGCAGCTCGAGCTGATTCCGTATATGATGGTCGTCGGACCGCGCGAGGCCGAGGCCGGCGCGGTCGCCCTGCGTGACCGGCTGGAGGGCGATCAGGGCGCCATGCCGCTGGACGCCGCGATCAGCCGTCTGCAAGACGAGGTCGATCGCCGAACCATTCGTCACGTCGCGACCAGCAAGTTTACCGCTGTGGACGAGGGCGGCGAGGCGCACGAATACTGATCGTCACCCGGCGCGACGGCTGTCTGCGGCGGCGGGCGCGCGCGGCGCGCAACGCCGCGCCCGGCGCCGGGCTCTACCATGCCTCGACCGTGGCTCGAAAACGCCACGGTCGTTGGTCGCGCTGTGTCGCGTGTCCGCCCATCTATTTCGGGATCGGCAAGACGATGGTGGCGTTTTCCGTCAGCGTGACTTCGCTCGGCTTGCCGGCCATTCGATACTGGATGCGCAGTTGTTTGACCACGCCCGGCGCAGGATCGCCGCCAAAGGTCGCGTTGTAGCTGGGCGATGGCAAGATGACCACGGGGAAATTGCGGACGTGTTTGCGGAGGATCGTCGTCACGTCCTTGACGTTGTCCCCCGCGCCATACTCGGCTTTGACGATCTCGATCTCTACCGTGCTCTGCCCCAATTCGCCGAGCAGTCTTTCGATTTCAGCCGACCGGGCGCCGGTTTTGTCGGCGATGATCAGCGCCACCGCCAGGGCCTCGTTCTTCAGCTCGGGCGTCCGCGCGGCTTCGAGCGCCAGGGAAAGCATGGCGGCGTTCGGATAGCGGCCGATGACCTCCAGAACCAGTTTCTTTTCCACCGGCCGCTGGGCTGCCGCGAGCGCCGCGCGACACATCTCGACGCGCTGGTCGTCCGGCATGTCGAACTGACGCACCAGCCGGATGTAGCCTCGGATCGCGCGGATCTTGTACTTGTCGTCGCTGGCGTTGCGGGCCAGATCCAGCAAGGTTGCGCGCGCGTCGATGTCCATCCACTCGCCTAACAGTCGGCTGGCCGTGTCCTGAATCTGCGGATCCGCATCGTTGACCGCGGCGGCCATCATCTGCAACACGCGCGGGCCGCCGATTTTGGCGAGGATCTCCAGAAACCGACAGCGGACGGGAACCGTCGCCGACGCCATGACCTGGATCAGCTTGGCGGTCGCCGCGTCGCGGTCGGCCAGGCGCAGACAGGCGTTGGCCAGCGCCGCGTCGACTACGGCCGAGTCGTCGTCGGCGCGCGGCCGCGCCACCGGTGCGATCAGCAGGTCGAGATCGGCCAGCTCGACCGTGGCGCCCAGGGCGGCGAGCGCTGCAGCTCGTGTCGGACCATCCGGATCGTCAGCCGTCCGTCGCAGCAGACCGACCGCGGCCGTGATCGATCGTCGCCCGGCAAGCTCGATCAGAGCCAGCCGCAGCGGCCCTTCGGCCGACGTTAGGCGATCGACCAATTCGCGATCGATCGCCGCGCCCGGCATGTCGGCCAGCACGTCGCGCGCTGTCCGCGCCACGTCGGCGTCGGCGTCCAAGGCTGCGTCCAGCAGGACCGGCACGCTGGCCGCATCGCCCAGACGGCGCAGCGCGGCCAACGCCGTGCGTCGCACGTCCGCGTCGTCGCTGTGGACCAACTGTGTGACCGCCGGCGCGGCCGTCAGCTCGTTCCGATCGGCCAACGCGAGAATCAGCAGAGCCTGACGGCGCGGCGGCGCGTCCTTTAGTTCGTCGATCAGCATCTGCGCAGCTTCGGGGCCGGGCAACTCGCGGGCGACCCGCAGCCCCAGCGCCGCACGGGCCGGATCCGGCGAACGCAGTTGCGTGCGCAGCAACGCCACGCCGGCTGGCCCTTGAACGAGAATCATGCCGCGCGTGGCCTCGAGCGCGCGTTGCGCGGGCACGTCGGCCTGGGTCACCGCCGTATAGACCCGCAGCGCGTCCGCCGCCTTGCCCGCGGCGGCCAGCCGTTCGGCGCACAGGATGCAGCCTTCGGCCGCCGCCGAGCGGACGGCCGGCGCAGCGGCCGTCAACGCTGCCTCGAGCGCCGGTGTGGCCGCGTCGCTGGCGATGTGCCCCAAGGCCAGAGCGCTGACCGCGGCCACATCGATATCGTCGTCCTTCAGACGGCCGATCAACGCTGGCACGGCCTGCGGATCGCGACGGACGCCCAGCGAGTTGATCACGCCCACCAGCAGCCGCCCTTCCAGCCGGTCCGCGGCCTCGCGCAGCGCCGCATCGGCCGCCGGGCCGGGGATCGCCTCGAGCGCGATTCGCGCCCAGGACGAAAGTTCGCGGTCGTCCAGCAACGCGGCCAGCGCCGGGACGGACGCCTCGTCGCCGCAAATGGCCAGTTGCTTGCAGGCCAGCGCTTTCTCTGCCGGCGGGGCGGCCGATTTGAGAAGCTCCGTCAGGCTCGCTCGGTCATATTCGGCCGCGGGGCACATGCCGCCCCACATCGCCGTTGCCAGCGCGGTCAAGATCGTCAGACAGTAGATGCGTGGCATGATCGGTCCTTGCGTTTGAGATGGTGCGAGTGTCTGGTCTAAGGGTGTGATCGTCGGGCCACGATCCGCGGCGCGCGATCCGCGACGTACGATCGGCCAGCCGCGCTCCGGGGCAACGCGCGATCGGTTGCCGGACGCGCAGCGCCGCGGCGAAGGGGGACGTGAATCACACGTGCCACGGATCCCGAATGGCCTCGCTGCGCAGGCGATTGGCCGCGTCGTCGCCGATGAACTCGTTCTTCTGCGGATCGTACTTCAACGGACGGTCCAGAAAAATCGCGATGTTGATCGCATGACAGGCGATGTGCGACTGGCAGGCGACCTGGGCGTTGGCGCGCGGCATCCCCCGCGATTTGACACAGTCCAGAAAATCCCGGACGTGAAACGTGGCCGGATAGCCGCCGATCTCCGGCACGGTCTTTCCGCCTCGCAGAGCCGGCGAGCTGACGACGAACCGACCGCTGTCGCCCGCCTCGACCCACCCGGTCTCGCCCTCGAACCGCACCGGACAGGAACCCAACGGCAACCAGCCATCGTCGCGGACGATCAGCTTGACGTCGTTGGCATAGCGAGCGCTCGCCCGGGCATCGACGAGCGGAAAATACTCGACCGGCGCCGTGTCGTCGGCTCGATTGGCCCACTGGCACAGGTCGATGCAATGCGAGCCCCATTCCAGGCACCCGCCGCCGACCATGCCGCCGCCTTTTTCGAATCCCGAGTTGAGCAATCCCGAGTTGAACGGCCGCCAAGCCGCCGGACCTAGGAACATGTCCCAATCGACGGTGTCCTTGTCCGGCTCGGGCTGCGCCGCCGCCCAACCGCTCGTGCTCGTGCGAAGCCCGGCCGGGTGGGCATGGACCGCCCGCAGTCGGCCCAGTTTGCCGTTTCTCGCCAGTTCGGCCGCGAACTCGAAGTGCGGCAAGTTCCGCCGCTGCATCCCGCCTTGGTACACGCGAGCCGTACGACGAAACACGTCCGCCACCGCAACGCACTCGGCAATCGTCTTGGTGCAAGGTTTCTCGCAGTACACATCCTTGCCGGCCTTGGCCGCGTAGATCGACAGCAACGCGTGCCAATTCGATCCCGTGGTGATCAGCACGGCATCGATGTCCGGCCGAGCCAACAGCTCGCGAAAATCCCGATATCCGGTGCACGTGCCCGCGCCGTACTGGGCGTCCACCACCTGTCGGACGCGCTCGCGCCGATCCACGCGAGGATCGGCGCAGGCCGCTACATGAACATCGGGTTGCTGCATGAAACAGCCGAGGACATACGACCCACGGCCACCGATGCCCAGACCGCCCAGCACGATTCGCTCGCTCGGCGCCGTGGCGCCGTCCTTGCCAAGTGCGGCGCCGGGAACGAAACGCGGCGCAGCCCACGCGGACGCGCCGGCGGCAAGCGCAGTCCGCAGAAACGAGCGCCGCGAGGCCAAGGTACGATTCGACATAGCGATTCTCCCACAAGGCGTGCACCGTCGCCGAGGTCAGACGGCCAAGATGCGCGTCGAAACGGCGAGACAATCAAACGCAAGACAATCAAAAGTGTGGCGGGTGACGGGCGGCAATGTCAAGCGCCGTGTCGGAAAATCAGCCTTCACTTGCCGCCAGACATATCCAGCGAATGCTGGCCGACCCAGTCCACGATGAAAAGATTGGAAACGCAGAGACGCAGAGGACGCAGAGTGTAACGAGGCACATCCCTCTGCGCTCTCTGCGTCTCTGCGTTTCAAAACGTATTTGCCGCCAGGAACCACCGAGAGTGTCAATCGGCTCACCGAAGCGGTCGTGACCACTACGATGAAGAAGACTGGAAACGCAGAGGACGCAGAGGACGC
>JAVYAJ010000077.1:0-1549 GCA_032229885.1 Candidatus Anammoximicrobium sp.
CAAGCCAGACCGGGGGAGCGATCACCGCGGCGAATCTGCAACTGGACGGCAGCGGCGGCAGCGGCGCGTTCTCGCTGACCCAGGCCGGCAACAACGTCGACACGATCGCCGGCAACACGGGCGGCGCCATCCAGTACGTCGATGCGGACGCCTTGACCGTGGGCACCGTTGCCACGGCGGGCATCACGACCTCCAACGACAACGTCACCCTGTGCGCTACGTCCTTGTCGCTGACGCAGAACATCGCGGCGGGCACGGCCACCGTGCGGCTGAACGCCTCGTCGGGCGGGATCACGCAGACGGGCGGCGCGGTTACGGCGGCGGCCCTGGGGCTGCGGGCGAGCGGCAGTATCAGCTTGCCCAATGCCAACGACGTGGACACGCTGGCGGCGGTCGTGGGCGGGACGTTCTCGTTCGCGGATGCCGATGGCTTTACGATCGGCACGGTTGCGGCGGACGGGTGCTTCTCGGGCGCTACGGGCATCACGGGGGCGACGGCCGTCGAGTTGTGTACCGGCGGGGATCTGAGCATCACGCAAGCCCTAACCTCCACGGGAACCGTCCGGCTGCAGACCACCAGCGGCAGCATCACCCAAAATGGTTCGGGCGTGATCACGGCGGCCAACCTGGGCGCGCGGGCGTCCGCCAATGTGAATTTGAACACGCTGGGAAACGTGATCTCCGGTACCTTCGCCGCGGCGTCGACCGGGGCGGGTGTGGTCGAGTTCCAGAACAACCAGGGCTTCATCGTGGGCCCGATCACTGGCAGCGGTTGCTTCACGGCGACCACTGGCGCGACGACCACCAGCGGCAACATCGACCTGGACGCCAACGCGGGCAATTTGACCGTGAATAATGTCGTCACGGCGGGCGCGGCTGGCACGGTGGCGCTGAACGCTGACGCCGGGGCGGTGAATCTGAACGCTGCGGTCAGCTCGACCAGCGGTCAGATCGACATCACCGCCGACAGCGTCAACCAGAACACGAGCGGGAACGTCAGCACGGGTTCTGGGGCGGCGATCAACGTCACGGCCGACAACGGTTCGATCACAATGGCCAGCGGCACGGCCACAATGACGGTTCTCGGGGCGATCACGTACAGCGCCACCGCGAATGTGTTGCTGAGCCAACTGACCAGCACCAGCGGCGGCGCGATCAACGTGACGGCGGGCAGTGGGGCGTCAGTGGCAGGCGCCATCATCGACAACTTGAGCAGCGCAGCCCCGAACCTCTGGACCAGCGGCACGGCGACGCTGACCGCTGAGACCGGCATCGGCTCGACGGACGATATCAACACCGCGATCGGCACGCTGGTGGCCACGAACAACACCAGCGGCAATATCGTGGTTCGGGAGACCAACGGCTTGATCCTCGGCGGGACGGGCGTGCGGACGCTCGCCGGGAACGGCAACATCGACATCGACGTGGATGCGGGCGATCTGACGATCAATTCGGGTTCCCCGGTTACGGCCCACGGCTCCGGCACGGTGAAGCTGAACGCGGACGCCGGGGCGGTGAATCTGAACGCCGCGGTCAGCTCGACCAGCGG
>JAVYAJ010000078.1:0-13611 GCA_032229885.1 Candidatus Anammoximicrobium sp.
AACGCCCCAGGAGTCAGAGATGATAGCAACCGTGTTGGCCGAAGGCCAACATCAACGTGTCACCGCGGCCCGCATGAATATGGCCTTCGGCCAAAACGGGCACGCGCGGCGTCCGCCCTGGGGCGTTGCCCCAGGCTACGGTGAGCGGAGGCCTTCGGCCAAACAGATTCTTGGGTTGCGGGCACTGGCCCGCGTTAAGCAGTTGGCGGGAGTTCGTTCTCGGGGTGGAACCGGGCGCCGCGGCGGGCCATTTCGAGCAGCAGCGGCGTGGGCTTCGCCCGGCCCCCCAGGTGGGCAATCGTTTCGAGCAGACGGACGATCTCGCCAGCGCCGACGTGGTCTGCCCAGTACAACAGACCGCCGCGCGAGGCCGGAAACCCGAATCCGCAGACGGTCGCCAGATCGATCTGGCCGGCGTGGCGGGCATGGTCGCGAGCCAGCATCCGCGTCGCTTCGAGAACCATCGGCGCCATCAAGCGCACGACGATCGACTCGGGCGCCATCGTGGTCGGTTCTGCGCCGCCGCGAGCCAGGACCGCGGCCAAGTCCGGATTGGGCAAGTGCGTGCCCGCCTCGTCCGCGTCATACAGAAACAGCCCGGCGCCTGTTTTGCGCCCCAATCGTCTGGCTTTGACCATTGCCACCAACAGGGGCGAGCGAATGACCAGGTCCGGCGAATCGCCGGCCATCGTCCACGCGCATTCCAGCGCGGTGTCCAGGCCGATTTCGTCCAGCAGACGCAGCGGTCCCAACGACATTCCAAAGGCCAGCGCAGCCGACTCGATCGCGTCGACCGCCACGCCTTCGCTCAGCAACTGCAACGCCTCGGACAAATACGGCACCAGCAGCCGGTTCACCACAAATCCCGGAGCATCGGGCACGACCAGCGGCAGATGATCGATCGCAGCGGCGAAAGCGACCATCGCGGCGACCGTCTCGCCGCGAGTCTGCGCCCCGCAAATGATCTCGACCATTGGCGGATGCTCGGTTGGCAGGAAGAAGTGGCCGCCGCACAGACGCCCGGGATCGTGCAAAGCGGTGGCGAGCTGAGCCCACGGGATCGTCGAGGTATTCGACGCGATGATCGCGTCGGGGCCGAGCAACGGCTCGAGCGCCCCCAGGACCTGCTGCTTGATCGCGACTCGTTCGACCACGGCTTCGACCACGAGCTGACAGCGTCCCAAGGCAGCCAGATCGTCGCCGAGATGAATCAGTTCGCCCACGTCGACGTCCGATCCGGTCTCTCGACCCACGACGACATCGTCGCATTTGTCCGCAATCCGCTGTCGCGCCGTCGCGAGAGCCTGGGGGTCGCGGTCGACGATCCATACCGGGATGCTACGGCGAAGCGCGGCGGCGGCGATCAAGACGCCCATCACGCCCGCGCCGACGATGCCGACGGTCTCGGGCGCGGCCCGCCGGTCGTCGGAATAATGTGTCACGGCCCAGCGCCGCTCCGCTTCGACCAGCCGTCGTAGATGGCCGGCGGCCGCCACGAGTTCAGCGGGCTGTTGGGGCGACAGGACGTGGGACTCGTGTAGCACGCGTGCTCCTCGGTCTTTGACAGATCTGGACTTGTCGATCAATCCGGGGACGGCGGATCGAATCTCGGCGAGCTGATCGCGGAGGACGACCGCGAAAATGGAGGGACACGGACCGTGATCTTCCTGATCAGCTCACGGCGGGCGATCCTTCGTACAGCTCGGAGAGGAATTACGTAGGCGCGAACTTCGCTTCGCTCTTCTCGCATGGGCCTGGACGCTCCCGCGAGCAGACGCGCCCAGGATAGGCGTCCTGCCTATCATAACGATTCCGAGTTGCTCGGCGAGGGGGCGCCGCGCCGTGCCCAACCGCCGCGGTGAACCGCGAGGACGTCGTCTCGCCTGGCAGACAGGCGAGCGCTCCGGTGGGCTGAGGACCGTGATCGGTCGAGCAGCGCGTCTGTGCTTGCGGCCCCGGCCGCAGTTGGGACTCTCGATGGGCGTACGCTGAAAGGCGAGTCCAATATGCCGCAGGATGCCGCGTCCACGGTCGGCGTTTAGAATCTGCGATGGGCGTACGCGGCGAGGCTGCGAAAAAAGCGGTGGTCTGTCGCCGCTTTCGCACCCTTCCGTGGCAACCTCGTTGATGGCAGCCGCTGGCCCCCGTCAAGCTGAATGAGAGCTTGCGATACGAATGCGGCGGAGAGCGTCGCTGGTTCGATTCCTCAGTCGTCGGTTTGAGCGGACGGCGAAAGGCCGCCCAGGCGGCGCAGCGCGTGGAAGCGATCGTTCTCGCCTAGGCGAGCCCGCCGCACCGCGTCGGTCAAGACGGCGATGTTGCGGTCGTAGACCTCGCGGTTCACGGGGAACGGCGTTCCATCCTTGCCGCCGTGCGCGTACGCGTAGTCTGCCCAGCGGCGCTCGAGCGGATCGGCCACGGCGTCCGCGGCCCACACGGGCGGGGCCGCTGCGACGGCCGGATCGCGATGCGACGGCGAGGCCTGGAAGATAACCTCAGCCAGCAGCGACAGGCTGCGGATGGCGGCCGGGCCGATCCCGGACAGGCCCAACAGCGTCTCGAAATCCTGCGGGTGCTGCTCGTGCGCGTGGACCACCATCTGCCGTAGACGCGGCAGGTTCACGTCGGCCGGCAAGACCCGGTGTCGCCGCGGTGCGAACAGCGTCGGGCCTTCGGCCAAGGCCGCGATCTCGTCCAGCATTTGCCGCGGCGATTCGCGGACGATCGAAACGCTGGCCCGCCGGTTGTCCTCGGCCTCGCCGGCCACCATGTTCAGCAGCGACGGGGCGAGAGCCTTCGACTGGTCAGGATCCGGCCGCGCCGCGTCGCCGCTCAGGTCCTGGATCGCCGCGTGCGGTTCACAGACAAAGTCGCCGACGGTTTCGCCCAGCCAGTGATAGCGTCGAGCCCAGCCGGTTTGGCCGTTCATCCCCTGTTGGACCACGCACCACGGACCATCGGCGGTGAAAAAGAAAGCGTGGTGATACAGGTCGAATCCGTCCTGGACCGCCGCGGAATCGACCTTGGCGCTCATCCGCGAGGCGTAGATCAGTCCGGTCCCGCCCGAGATGGCATATCGCTGCGCGGTCGCGTCGATTTCTTGCGGCGTCTTGCGGCTGACGCCCCCTTTGCCACCGGCCACGAAAATCCCCAGATCGGGGCCGCACCGTTTGGCCGCCTCTTTCAGGGCGCCGCAACTGACGGTCGTGAGGCCCGAGCTATGCCAATCGAAGCCCAACACGCAGCCGAAGGCCTGGAACCACCACGGATCGGCCAGCCTCCGCAGCATCTCGGTCGGTCCGAATTCCTCGACGATCGCCAGCGTGATCGCCTCGGCCAGATGGGTCATCCGTCGAAACAGCCACGACGGGGCTTTGCCGGAGTGCAGAGGAAGCTGTGCCAGCCGTCGCTTCATAGCCTTGTTTCCGGGCCCGGCCCAAGAATCCTGGTCTCGGCCGCTTGCCAGTCGCTGCGGATAGGGATAGGATGCAACCAGAGGCGGATTGAGACCGGAGGCTCGCGTTCAGCCCCTTCAGCTCGGTTGTTTCCCATCGAAGGAATGTAAGATGATTCACTATTCGTGCGATCGATGCAAGCGAAGAATCGACACGAAAAAAGAACTTCGTCACGTGGTGCGCGTGGAGACTCAGACCGTGCTCGACCCGCTGTCGGAGGACGACCCGGACGAGGACCGCGACCACCTGTTGGAGATCGACGAGCTGCTGGACGGATTCGAACGGGACGAGGCTGATTCGCTGGCGGACGATCTGGCGCAACAACTGCGGTTCGATCTGTGCGCCGAATGCTATCGCAAGTACCTCCGCAATCCGCTCGGTATGGCGACACCATTGCGCGTTGGCTTCGGTCCCAACTGATCACCCGCCCAACCCATGGCTGCCAGCCGACGATCCTTCCGTCGCCGTCCGCACCGCGCCTGGTTCGTAACCATTTTGCTAATCCTGCTGGGCGGCCTGCGGTGGAGCCACGACCGTTGGCAAGGGATCGGGCCCCCGGCGACTCTCGAAGCGCCGCTCGTCGAAAGCGAGTACCTGGTGGTCCGTGTCGTCGATGGCGACACGTTGATCGTCGCGCCGCGGCCAGCGGCGTTCCACGGGCCGCGTCGCGAATCGCGAGTGCGTCTGTTGGGCATCGACTGTCCGGAGAGCGTCAAACCGGATCATCCCGTCGAGCCGTGGGGGCCGGAGGCCAGCGCGTTCACGCGGCAGTTCGTGTCCGGTGGCGTCGTGCGTCTGCGATTTGACAAGCGGCGGCTGGATCAATACGACCGATATCTGGCCTACGTCTACGTCGGCGAGCGGATGTTGAACGAAGAGTTGGTTCGGGCTGGGCTGGCAACCGTGCTGGTCTATCCGGGCGATTCCCAATCCATGGGCCGCCGTCTACAGGTGGCCGAGCGCGAGGCGCAGCAGGCTCGACGAGGCATGTGGTCCGGTTCGGGCCGCGAAAGTGCCGAGCCTCAGCGCCGACTGTGACGTCGCGCAGGGCCGACGTGCAACATAACGTCGCCCTGGACTGGCAGGCGCGCGTGTTCGGGCCGGACAGCCCCCGTTTGGTCGGTTCGAGCCGACAACGACGGTTCGAACGCTGCCCCGTGCGCTGGCCAATCCCATCCATGAAACGGGGCAACCAGCGTCGAGGCATACTGAGGGGGGAATGAGGCGGAGGGCCTCGCGAAGGGTCGCCCACCCGTCCGCCGCGGCTCAATCCACGCATCCGCCATGGCTCAATCCGCCCGTCCGCTGCGGCGACCGCCATGACGCGATTTCGGCGGGCTGAAAGTCGGCGGCTTGGCGAGCACTCGCAGGTGGCCGGGGCCCAGCAGGTCGTCCACGCGGCGGCGCAACTCGGACGTGATGTCCACGCGCAGCCGGTTCGATTTCACTTGTACGCGGGCGCCGCTGGACAACGACAGTTGCAAGTGCAGCTCGCGTTGGCCCGGATAGCCGCGGACGATTTCATGCACGTTCTTCAGCGTCCCCGGATTGCTGTGGGACTCGTCCAGGCAGATCAGCAAACCGCTGGTGCAACGATCTTCGAGTTCGTCCAGCGAGAAGACTTCGTTGACGATCAAGTTGGCTTCGTCGCCGCCACGCCGATCGATCGCGCCGCGGACCACCAGCACGGCGTCGGCCTGGATCAGCGGCTCGAACCGGGCGTATTCTTCGGGCCAGATGATGCAGCGAATCGCGCCGTCGCGGTCCTCGAGGTCAAAGTTGGCGTACTTGGTGGCCGTCGCGCCGGGGCGTGGCCGCTTGGTATGCGCAATCTTGATCGCCGACACCATGCCGCCCAGCATGATTTCTCCTCGTTCCGGAATCTTGGGGATATCGCTGGTCGTCGACGGACAGAACTGGGCCAGTTGCGCCGCGTACTCGGCCAACGGGTGGCTGGACAGATAGAATCCCAGGACTTCTTTTTCCAATGCCAGCCGCTCTTTCTCGGCGTATTCCGGGATGTCCGGCAGACTGGCCGACGCCGGTTCGCGTTCCGTGTCCACGTCGCCGAACAGGCTTTTCTGGCCGCTGCGGCGGTCCTTGAGCGCGGCCTGGCCGGACTGCAAGGCCCGCTCGACGGTGGCGGCCAACTGGGCGCGTCGGGCGCCGAACGAGTCCATCGCGCCGGCCTTGACCAGCGTCTCGATCGTCGATCGATTGCACTGCGTCGGGTCGACTCGCTCGCAGAAGTCGAACAGATCGCGAAACGGTCCGCCTTTCTGGCGAGCCGCCACGATCGCTTCGCCCGCCGCCGCGCCACAGCCCTTGACCGCGGACAGGGCAAAGAAGATCTTGCCGTCCCGGACCGAGAAATCGACCTGGGACGAATTCACGTCCGGCGGCACGATCTCGATCCCCATCCGCACGCTGTCCTCCATGTGCTCGACCAGCGCGTCTTTTCGTTTGAAATTCCGCCCGGGAATGTCGCCGGACAGCAGCGCGGCCATGAACTCGACGGGGTAATGCGTCTTGAGGTACGCCGTCTGATAGGCGATCAGGGCATAGGCCGTCGAATGGCTTTTGTTGAACCCATAGCCCGCGAACTTTTCGATCAGTCCCCAGATCTCCTGGGCATCGGCGCGGCCGAGACCGTTGGCCACGGCGCCCTCGATGAACTTCTCGTGATTCGCCGCGATGTCCTTTTCTTTTTTCTTGCTGATGGCCTTGATGCACGAGTAGGCTTTGGCCAGCGGGATGTCGCCCAGACGATTCAGGATGCGCATCACCTGCTCTTGATAGACCATCACGCCGTTCGTCTCGCCGAGCACGTCCCGCAGCACCGGGTGTTTGTACTCGGGCTGTTTGCGGCCGTGTTTGACGGCGACGTAATCTTCGACCATGCCGCCCTCGAGCGGCCCGGGACGGTACAGGGCATTGGTGGCGATGATGTCGGCGAAACGGTCCGGTTTCATCTTCTGCAGCAGGTCGCGAATCCCGCCGCTTTCGAGTTGGAACACGCCCTTGGTCTCGCCGCGTTGCAGCAGGGCGTAGGTCGCGGCGTCGTCCAGCGGAAACTTCTGCGGATCGACTCGCTGACCCGTCGTCTGGACGATCAGATCGACGGTGGTACGGAGGATCGTCAAGTTGCGCAGACCCAGAAAATCCATCTTCAACAAGCCGGCGCGCTCGACATCGTTCATCGACCACTGGGTAATCACGTCGTCCTTGCCGGACACGCGGCACAGCGGCACGTATTCGGTCAGCGGCTGGTCGCCGATCACGACCGCGGCGGCGTGCGTGCCGACATTCCGCGCCAAGCCCTCGATCTTGCGGGCCAGGTCGAGCACCTCGCGGATCGACCCGTCTTGTTCGTACACCTGGCGCAGTTCCTCGTTCTTCTCCAGGGCCTTGTCGAGCGTGATGTGCAGTTCTTCGGGCACCATCGCCGAAATCTGGTTCACCCGCGCCAACGGCACCCCCAGCGCGCGGCCCACGTCCTTGATCGCCGCCCGCGCGGCCAACGTGCCAAAGGTCCCGATCTGGGCGACGTTGTCTTCGCCGTATTTCTCCTTGACGTACCGGATGATCTCGCCCCGTCGGTCCTTGCAGAAATCGATGTCGATGTCCGGGGCCTCTTTGCGGCTCTCGTCCAGGAATCGCTCGAACAGCAGGTCGTAGCGGATCGGACAGACGTGGCTCAGATACAGGGCATACGAGACAAGCGCCCCCACGCCGCTGCCGCGGGCCGTGGCCGGGACGCCGACCTCGCGCGCGTGACGGACAAAATCCCAGACGATCAGAAAATAGTTGGGGAAACCGAGCTTGCCGATCACGCTCAGCTCGCGATCCAGGCGATCGAGCACGACCTGGCTGAGCTGGCCGTTGGGCCGCATCTCGAGATCGTCCGCATAGCGTTCATTCAGGCCCTGCAAACAGAGCTCGCGGAGAAACTGTTCGGATGTCTGGCCGGCGGGCAGAGGCGAATAGACCGGAAAATGCCGTTGGTTCAATTCCAGGTCGATGTCCACCGTGTCCGCGATCTGCTGGCTGCGGGCGACGGCGTCTTCCAGCCCGGGAAACGCCGCGTACATCTCCGCTGGGCTGCGGAGGAAATACTGGTTGCCGTCCATCCGCATGCGGTTGGTGTCCGTGCGGAACCGTCCCGTATTGATGCACAGCATGACGTCCTGGGCTTCGGCGTCCTCGGCGGCGACGTAGTGACAGTCGCTGGTCGCCACCAGTGGGATTTCCAGACTGCGGGCCAAATCCACCGAGGCGTCTAGGGCCAACCGCTGGATCTCGACGCCGTTGTTCATGATCTCGATGAAGTACCGATCACCGAACAGGTCGTGGAACCACTCGGCGATTTCCCGAGCCTCGCGCAACGGCTCGTCCGTTCCCTGGCCGCGCAGCAGCGCTCGATTCAACTCGCTGGACACACAGCCGCTCAGGCAGATGATCCCTTCGTGATGCCGCTGCAACAGCTCTTTGTCGATCCGCGGTTTGAAATAAAAGCCCTCGAGGTACGCGGCCGAAGCCATCTTGAGCAGGTTTTTGAAACCGGTGCGGTTCTGGCACAGCAGCGTCAGGTGATAGCTGGCCTCTTTCATGCTGCCGGCCGCCTTCTCGGTACGGCTGCCCGGCGCGATGTACGCTTCGTATCCAATGATCGGCTTGATGCCCGCGTCCTTGGCCTTCTTATAGAACTCGAGCGCGCCGTGCAGATTGCCGTGGTCGGTAAGGGCCAACGCGTTCATGCCGTGCTGACAAGCACGCGCGACCAACCGATCGATCGAGCTGGCGCCGTCCAGCAGGCTATAGTGGCTGTGGCAGTGAAGATGGACGAAGGACTTGTCGGTCATGGGTTCGATCCGTCGCAGGAGAGGTGAGATTCCGGTCGAGGCGATGCGCTCGGGCAGCGCGCCGTGCGAGTCCGCCGCCGAACGGCGAGCACGCAGCGGTGCGCCCCTGTCGAGGCGTCTCGTGCCACGCGGCTCGCGGCATCAGACGCCGCGCCGCCTGTCCGTCCGGCCTCCGACTGGACTTGCGAGACGCAAACTGCCCGCCGCCGAACGCTAGTATAGCGTACCGCTCGAGCCGCCCGCCGAGAAGCGGCGTCCGCGCGGTTCGCGCCGAGGACGACGCGAGCGATGGCCGGACGTGCTGCCCAGACGCGATGCGCGAATCCCGCGGCTTAATGAACACCTGGGACCGCCAGGCCAGTCGTAAGCCTTGTTGTGACAGTGGATTGCGACGGGCCTCGATATTTCTAGCGCGACGTCAAGGCTAAATATTGGAGGTAATCGCGATTGTCAGGCCGTGAGAATCTGTGCTTTGCCGAGTGCGACAACACGAACATTGTGATTGGACAACGCACGGGTTCCAGAAATCAGAATTGACGGGGGCCGGCACGCAAAGTCGTCCCAGATTGCCGGAAGAACGATCTGGACACGACATGGTGGTGAGCGAGTTGGCTGGACGGCGAGCGCTGGACGGCGAGCGCTGGACGGCGAGCGCTGGACGGCGAGCGCTGGACGGCGAGCGCTGGACGGCGAGCGCTGGACGATGCCCCGTCCTGGAGGGACGCGCTCCGTCGCGTCCACCCGGTCGTGGCCAGGACGGAGCGTGGACCTCCAGCATGACCCTCTAGCGTGGCGTGGACCTGCGGCGAGGGATGCGTTTCGGACTGATAAGCTCAACACCAATTTTCCGTAGTGGGCGACAAGTCTTAGCCTGCGCCCCCTAGCGCCCGCCACGTGTCCACGGCCAGCTTGGCAGCCACGAGCGGCTCAGGCAGCCGCCGCCACCACGGCAGCCGGCGCCTGACGAACATGCCGAGCTTGCTGCGCAGCAGAGGTTCGGGAAGGGCTTTCGGCAGTAATCATCGCAGCAGGATGGCAAACACGGGATCATCACGCAGGGCGGCGGCTTACGGCAGTAATCGTCACACTCGCCCAGCAAGGGCGGACAAGGCACGCAGGGCGTCGGTTTGCGGCAGTAATCGTTCACACAGCAGCACGGGGCCGACGCACAGCGGATGCAGGCCAGTTCACGTCCTAGCGGGCTCCAGAAATCGGCGCCCGACGCGGGCAAGCCCGAGGCGCAAGCGACGATCAAACTCAAGCACCAGATCAAGCGGTTCATATCGCAGGCTCCAACATCGGAAAGAGCTGGTCGAGACGGCCGACGGAGCAGCGGTCTCCGTTGTGTCGTCTTGCTATCCGTCCGCGGACCACGGCGGCAGAGGCTGGCCGGCCGCTCCGGTGGACGATGCATCCGTCGCGGCGTCAGGGCTGAGCCATCACGGAAGGTTCGGTGACGGGTTGGCCCAATGGCACAGGTTCCAACGCACGCGGCGCCGTGGGCGTGTAACTCGCAGCCAGGTCGTTAAAACGGATCTGCCAACCGCCTCCCAACGCCTTGTACAGTTGAATCAGGCTCTGCGCAACCAAACCCTGGGCGACGACCAGTTGATCCTGTTGCTGGGTCAGAAACTCTTGATTGATGAACACGCGGCCGAAATCGACCTTGCCACCCTTGTACTGGAGCATCGACAAGTCGACCGACTCGCGGGCGGCGTCCGCCGCCTTGGTCATCGAACGGGCCTGCTCCTGTGCCTTGAGAAAACTCACGATCGCATTTTCAGCTTCGAGGTTGGCCTGCAGGACTGTGTCTTGATATTGGACCGCCAGTTCCTGAAAGCGCGCTTCGTGGAAACGAATGTTATTGGCCAGGCGGCCGTAATGCAGGATATTCCAGGTGAACGATGGTCCGATCGTGCCGCCAATCGAATCCAGCGACAGCAGATTTTTGAACTCGAGCGCATCCAGGTAAAGCGTGCCCGCGATGGAAAAGTGAGGATATAGCTCGGAGGTCGCCACGCCGATCATGGCGCTTTGGGCGGCGACTTGGCGTTCGGCTTGACGGACATCTGGACGGCGACGGAGCAGTTCGGCCGGGATTCCGACCGCGACCTGAGGCGGGGCGGTGGGGATGCCTTGACGAGCTGCCAGGATCTCGTCCAGATCCTGGGGCGGCATTCCCATCAAGACGCACAGCCGGTTCACCGCCTGGCGTCGCGCGGTCTCCAACGGCCGGAGGCTCGCCTCGGTTTGTGCGAGGCTGGATTCGCCTTGCGTCACGTCGAGCCGCGTCGTGGCGCCCTCCCGAAAACGGACTTCGGCCAACTGCAAACTGCCGCGCTGGATGCCGATGTTCTGCCTCGCGTATGCCAGCCGTTGCTCGGCGATTCGCACATCCGTATAGTTCTGGGCGACGTCGGCGAGCAACAGGACCAACACGCTGTCGTACGCTTCGACCGACGCGTCCAAGTTCGCATCCGCGGACTCGATCGCCCGACGAAAACGGCCCCAAAAGTCGAGTTCCCAGTTCAGGCTGGTTCCCACGATCCACTCGCCCCGATGGCGATTGAAGAACGCGCCTTGCAGGCTGTGCTGGCTGAGCCCGGTGCGGGTATAGTTGCCGAACGCGGTCTGCGATTGCGGAAACAATTCGCCCGCCACCATGGCTCGCTGGGCGCGCGCCTCCAAGATCCTCAGACCGGCCGCGCGCAAGGGAAGGTTTTGCCGATACGCCGAGTCGACCAGGTAGTTGAGAACGGGATCCTGAAAAGTCTGCCACCACGCAGCGTCGTAGACGGCGCCGTTGTTGAGCCCTGCTTCGCCGGCGTCGATCCACTGATCGGATACCGCGGCAGCAGGACGGCAGTAGTTCGGGCCGACTTTGAGGCCATTGACGAAATATTCGCGCCAACTGGTGCACCCGGAACAGGCGGCCAGGAGCAGAGTCATCAGAAAAAACGACCATCCAGACTTCTGCGTATTTGTCGGAGCGGGCGTCATATCAAGAGAATCAGGATCTCTCGGTACGCTGGGGACTTTTCTCATATTCGTCGCCTCCGTAGCAAGCCTCACAATGCGAACTGCTAGGTTAATCGGCCCCGCGTATCCGCTTCGGGCAAAAAAAGCCCAATGGTCGGCAGACTCGACGTAATCGGCGATACTGTCACGAGCCGTACCCATGGAATGATCCGCACCAAGGGCGCCAGCCTGGACAGGCAACCGGCTGATGGACGGCCAGACCGGTCGGATTTTTCCTCGAATGACAATTCTGTGGATTGCAACGACTGCGAAAAATGGCGCGATTATGTAGATGGTATCGCGCGTTCATGCCGTCGCGCCGGCTGGCGTCGCGTTCACGAAGCCGCCGGTCCGACGCCCAACGTGCCGCACGGGAGCAGATCGCCGCGTCCGGGTGCCTCGCGAGCCGCTGATGCCGATCGCCAGGGGGCGTCATCCGCACGCGTACAAGAGATGCACACGGTCGCTGATCCGCCGCTTTGTCATCCGCCCAAGCTTCGCGCCGCCGCCGCAAGCCTGGGCTCCGGCGCCGTGCGTCGGCGATGGACGCTCGAGCCATGCGCCGCGGCGAGGACAAGAGTTCCCCCTACGCGATGCGACGCCGCGCCGCGCGAAGTTTAGAATGGCGATGGCGATCATGTCGGCCGGAAGACGCTTCAGGGCCCAGCCGCCGCCGGGCGCGTCGGGCGGGCTGGGCTACAATACGCTAATCCAGGCCGGGCAAAGCACGATTGCGAAGACGATGCAATGAACCATCCGCGTTTTTTTCCAGGGAGCGTACCACGATGACTGACTTGCCGTTGCAAACCACGCCGGATCTCGCGCGGCGCCAGTTTTTGAGACACGCCTCGCTGAGCCTCGCGGGGGCGGCCGCGTTGGGCGAACTTCCGCGGGTCCACGCCGCCGAAGCGCCCGCGACGACCGAAGTCAAGATCGGCTTGATCGGCTGTGGCGGGCGTGGCACGGGCGCGGTGTTGGACGCGATCGGCGCCGCGACCAACGTCATCTATCCGGCCAGCGGTTACCACACCGAAGACGTCGCCGAGGGCGCCCGCGTCGAGAACAAAAACATCCAGGTCGTCGCATTGGCGGACCTGTTCGAAGATCGGCTCGCCCGCTGTCGCAATCAGTTGGCCAAACTTGGAATCGAGGTGCCCAAGCAGCACTGCTTCGTCGGCTTCGAGGCGTATCGCCAGTTGCTGGCCATGCCCGAGGTGAACTACGTGATCCAGGCCACGCCGCCTCATTTTCGTCCCCAGCACCTGTGGGCGGCGGTCGAGGCCGGCAAGCACGTGTTCATCGAAAAGCCCGCCGCGGTCGACGTGCCCGGCGTCAAACTGGTCATCGAGGCGGGAGAGTTGGCCCGGCGGAAACGTTTGGGGATCGCCGCCGGCACGCAGCGGCGCCATACGCGTAGCTATCGCGAGACCATCCGGCGGATCCGCGATGGCGCCATCGGCGACATCGTCTACGCCAAGTGCTATTGGAACGGCGGGCAGATCTGGGTCATCGACCGACTGCCGCAGTGGAGCGACATGGAGTGGCAACTGCGGAATTGGAACTATTTCACGTGGCTGTCGGGCGACCACATCCTGGAACAGCACGTGCACAACCTGGACATCATGAACTGGGTGCTGGGCGCCCATCCCATCAAAGCAGTATCCGGATTGGGCGGCCGGCAAGTTCGGACCGGCGAGCGGCATGGCCATATCTTCGACCACTTTGCCGTCGAGTTTGAATACCCGGGCGGCATCCGCGTGTTCAGCCAATCCCGCCAGATCAACGGCTGTCTGAATATCGTCGGCGAAGCCGTCGTAGGCGCCCGAGGCGTCAGCAACTGTGCGAACACCATCCAGCCGAAGGCAGGCGAGGCGTGGCGGTTTCGCGAGCGCGAGCCCAGCCCGTATCGTCTGGAGCACCAAGATCTGATCGCCAGCATCCGCGAGGGCGAGCCGATCAACGAGGCGCAGGCGATCGCCGAGAGTACGATGACGGGCATCCTCGGCCGCGAGGCGTGTTATAGCGGCCAGGCGATCCAGTGGGACGAAGCCATGAACTCGACGACGCGTTTGGGCCCCGACTCGTACGAGTTCGGCCCCTATCCGATTCCACCGGTCGCCATGCCCGGGATCTACCGGTTCACGTAGAACGTGATCTGAACGCGAGCCAGTGCCCGCAACCTAACGCGGGCCAGCGCCCGCAACCCAAGAATCTGTTTGGCCGAAGGCCTCCGATCACCGTAGCCTGGGGCAACGCCCCAGGGCTGACGCCGCGCG
>JAVYAJ010000079.1:0-17043 GCA_032229885.1 Candidatus Anammoximicrobium sp.
CCCCGTTTCTGTCATCTCTGACTCCTGGGGCGTTGCCCCAGGCTACGGTGGTGATGGCCTTCGGCCAACACGCTTCCTGTCCTCTGTGTTGCGCAAAGGTCATGCAATAGCAATTGCACCTAGCGCGGTCCAGTGCTCATAACCCAAAAAGTGTACTGTACAGACCAGTGTACAAGATGCGCGCACGATACGGAGCAAGACTCTGCCGCGGCAGGCCGATCGGGACGGGGGCGAGGCCCGCCATCGGACCATCGCCAACCTCACCGACTGCGCGCCGGAGAGACTGCAGGCCATCCGCCTGGCGCTCCAATACAAGGGCGACCTCACCCAGGTGAGGAACTGGGGCGGGCGGCTATTCTCGCAAAACAGGTCGGGCCCGCGACTTGGGCGTTTTTTCCGAAATGGGGGGGTGTGGATGATAAAACACGGTTCGGGTAGACTGACGCCGGCCTGACTCTTGTCCGGGCGCAAATCGGGGCGCCGTGATGGCGTGACTGCCGGGAGCCGAAATGTCCGAGACAGCAACACTGCCCAGTCCGGGGCAAATCGTCCGCCTGCGGCAACGCCTGTACCTGGTCGAGCAGACGGTCCCGCCGGTCAGGGCGGCCGATAGCGCCCTCGTGCGGATGTCGTGCGTCGACGACGACGCCCAAGGCCAACCGCTCGAAGTGCTTTGGGAACGGGAAATCGACCCGAAGATCATCACGGGCGAGGCCTGGGACGCGATCGCTCGACGTGGCTTCGACGCCCCAAACCTGTTCTCGGCCTATCTGAACACCTTGCGTTGGAACTGCGTCACGGCGACCGATCCCAGACTGTTCCAATCGCCGTTCCGAGCCGGCATCCGACTGGACGCCTACCAGCTCGAACCTTTGCGCAAAGCCCTGGTCTTGCCGCGGGTAAACCTGTTCATCGCCGACGACGTGGGCCTGGGCAAGACGATCGAGGCGATGCTGATCGCCCGCGAACTGCTGCTGCGGAAGAAGGTCAAGGAGATCATCGTCGCCTGCCCGCCCTCGATGTTGCTGCAGTGGCGAGACGAAATGGAGCAGCGATTCGGGCTGACGTTCGAGATTCTCGACAAAGCCTACATGGCACGCGTTCGACGGGAACGAGGCTACGGGATCAACCCCTGGAGTACGCACAGCCGTTTTCTGATCTCGCATCGGCTGCTGATCGATGAAGCATACACCAACCCACTGCTGGATTGGCTGGGCGCCTTCCGCAGCGGGACGCTGTTGATTTTCGACGAAGCTCATCACGCCGCCCCGTCCAGTGGCCAGAAATACGCGATCGACTCGCAGATCACTCGGGCGATCCGGGAATTGGCCCCGCGGTTCGAGCACCGGCTGTTCCTGTCAGCCACGCCGCACAACGGCCACTCCAACAGCTTCTCGGCCCTGTTGGAAATCCTCGATCCGCAGCGATTCTGCCGCGGCGTTCCCGTCACGAAGAAGATGTTGGACGACGTGATGGTCCGCCGCCTGAAGGAAGACATCCGCGAAGTCGTCGGCGGGTTCTCTAAACGGACCGTCGTCCAGCTCGATATCGACGGCCTGCCGGCCGACGCTCCCGAACTTCGGCTGTCGGCCCTGCTCGATCAATACCGCGCGCTTCGCGAGCAGCGGCTTTCGGGCGAAACCAAACGGAAACAGGCGGCTGCCGGGCTGTTGGTCAGCGGCTTGCAGCAGCGGCTGTTGTCCTCGATCGAAGCGTTCGCCCGAACGTTGAAGGTCCATCGGCGAACCGTCCAGCGTCAGTGGGAACAGGCCACGCCCGCGGCAGCCGACATCGCCACCCGTCATCACACCGAACTCGTGCCCAAATCGGATGCCCCCTTGTTGGCGGCCGAACACACCGCCGCCACAG
Source organism: Candidatus Anammoximicrobium sp. (assembly GCA_032229885.1). GTDB lineage: Bacteria > Planctomycetota > Planctomycetia > Pirellulales > Pirellulaceae > Anammoximicrobium. Next base: position 1,870 of record JAVYAJ010000079.1, read on the forward strand.
GCTACGCCCGTCGCCAGCATCGGGAAGCATTAGCTCCGTCAGCCAACCCGCCACCGATCCAAGCTATCCAACTGGACCTGTTGTCCGCGGGTATTGACGCCGACGACGACCGGGCAAGTCTGCCCGAAGACGAACTGCGCGCCGAAGAAGAGGCCCAGATCGAAGCCGTCACGGCGGCGACGATCGGTCCACTGGCCGACCACGCCGCCCAGGTTCAGTTCGCCCGCGAACAAAAGCTGCTGGACGAAATGACCGAGATCGCCGAGCAAGCGCGTGGCCTGCCCGACGCTCGCGTCAAGCTGTTGATCCGTTGGATACAGCAGAACATGTGCTCGGACCTGCCACGGGCTGGGGCTAAATGGAACGACCTCCGCATCATTATTTTCACGGAATACGACGACACCAAGCGCTACCTACACCAGCAACTTCTGTCGGCGATCGAACGCACTGACCAAGGCGACCAGCGGATTGCCATCTATCACGGCCCAACGCCGCCTGACCAACGCGAGGAGATCAAGCAGGCGTTCAATGGCGATCCCTCTAAATATCCGGTGCGCATTCTGATAGCCACGGACGCCGCGCGCGAAGGTCTGAATCTTCAGAACAACTGCTGGAACCTGTTTCATTTCGACGTGCCGTGGAATCCCAGCCGGATGGAGCAACGCAACGGCCGCATCGACCGCAAGCTCCAGCCAAAGCCCGAAGTCTTCTGTCACTACTTCGTCTACCGACAGCGACCCGAAGACCGCATCCTCCGCTGTTTGGTACGGAAGACAGAGCGGATCAAGCAGGAATTGGGCAGTCTGGCCCAAGTGATCGACGCCCGGCTGGCCGACTCGTTGAGACTCGGCATCCGCCGCAGCCAGATCGACGAAATGGAGCGAAACATCGACTCGGCGGACCTGGACGCCGATCGGCGTCGCGTCGTCGAAGGCGAGTTGGAAGCGGCTCGCGAACGGCAGGATGCGCTGCGCGAGCAGATCGACCGACTCCGCACACGACTCGACCAGTCGCGGGCGCACATCGGCTTGGATCGGGACCATTTCCGCTTGGCGATTTCCAGCTCGCTCGAACTGATGGGCGCAGCGCCGCTTAAATCGGTCGAAGGGCATGACGACGACTCGTTGCGGTACATATTTCCCGCGCTAGACCAACGCGAAGGCGCCGGTCCCACTTGGGCCGACACGATGGACGCTCTGCGAGCTCCGAAGCCCCGTGACCAGAAACGCTGGGAATGGCGTCGCACTTCGCCCATCCGGCCCGTCGTGTTCGAGGATCAGGGCACGATGGACGATCGCGTGGTCCATCTACACCTGGAACACCGCGTCGTCCAAAGGCTGCTCGGTCGGTTCATCGCCCAGGGATTTGTGCATGACGACCTGTCCCGGGCATGTTTGGCGCAGACCTCCGACGCCATCCCGCGTGTCATCCTGTTGGGGCGACTCTGTCTGTACGGTCCTGGCGCCGCCCGACTGCACGAAGAGCTGATTCCGGTAACAGCCCGCTGGACCGATCCCACGCTGCGTAAAGGTCCGCTAACGCCTTACGCTCGCGATGCGGAGAGCAAGACGTTGGATCTGCTGGAGGCTTCGCTGCGGTCCACAGGCGGCCGGACTGTGACGGCCGAGGTCCAGAGCCAGCTCCAGGCCTGCGCCCCGCGTGACGTTCAGGAGCTGCTTTCCCACTTGCAGGCTCGCGGCGAGCAGTATGCCGAAGACGCGAGGAAGAAGCTCGCCGCACGAGCCGAGGCCGAGGCCAAGGCGATGCGCGAGATTCTCGAAACGCAACAGAAACACATCCGGGACACCGCCGCGGTGTATGCGAAGAACGATTCCAAACAGTTGAAGCTGCGATTCGGCCTCGACGAACCAACCGACGAGGAAGAACGCCGGCAACTGGAGGCCAACAAGCGACATTGGGCCAAACGTCTGACGATGATCGACGAGGAACTGAAGACAGAGCCGGCCCGTATCCGCGAAGTCTACGACGTAAAGGCCACGCGGATCGAACCGGTTGGTCTGGTCTATCTGTGGCCGGTGACGGGGTAGGCAGTGGTCAGTTGTCAGTTGTCAGTTGTCAGTTGTCAGTTGTCAGTTGTCAGTTGTCAGTTGTCAGTTGTCAGTTGTCAGTTGTCAGTGGTTGGTGGTTAGTGGTTAGTGGTTAGTGGTTAGTGGTCAATTGTTGGGTGTGTGACGAATATTATGGTGAAGACGAATTTTGAGAATCTGCGTGTTTATCAGTTGGCGGAGACGTTGGCTGACGAGATCTGGGATATTGTCGAGCCTTGGAAGAACTTTGCGAAGGATACGATCGGCAAGCAAATCGTCCGCGCAGCGGACAGTATCGGAGCAAACATTGCGGAGGGGGATGGCCGCGGGACGTATCAGGAGAACCGTCGTTTTGTCCGAGTCGCCCGGGGTTCACTGAACGAAACCCGGCACTGGCTCCGACGAGCCTTCAAGCGAAAACTTCTGCGGGACGAGCAGGTCACACGCCTCAGCGCCGTGGTCGATGAACTATCACCCAAGCTCAACGCCTACCTGAAATCCATCGGCCGAGCCGGCCCCCACCACTGACGACTGACAACTGACAACTGACAACTGACAACTGACAACTGACAACTGACGCCTGCCATGCCACGCGACCCCGAAACTATCGCCCATCAAGAATGGATCGGCTACGTTCAGCCCGTCGGTTTGGTCGTCTCCATCCCGGCGCTGACCTCGGCCCAGGCGTACGTAAACCGCAACATCGCCCCGCAGCAGCAGAAGCTCCTGGCCATCCTGCCCCGTGATGCCCGTGACGAGCCGATCCCAGAGATCCGCGATTTCCCCTTGTTCACGCGCGAAGTCCTCGGCTGGGAGCCGGACGATCTGATCACTTGCCAGTTGCCCGTCGCAGAGCCCACCGACCACTGCCCACCGACCACTGCCCACCACCAACTGCCCACTGACGACTGCCAACTGACTACTGACGACCACCAACTGCCCACTGACAACCTAATCATCGCGTTGCCCGAATACAACGACACGCTGCAGCCCACTTACGCCGTCAAGGAAATCGACCCCAAGGACGGCGGCAATCCTTGGCTGATGCTCGTGCAGGTCATCGCGACTGGCGCGGACTTCGACAAAATCGCTACCGAAGATTCGCGTCACTGGCAGGCCACGCCGCACCATCGCTTCGAGCGGCTGCTGCGCGAGACGGAAGTGCCGATCGGGCTGCTGGTCAACGGCACTCATCTGCGGCTGGTCTACGCCCCGCGCGGCGAAACCAGCGGCTACGCCACGTTTCCCGTGGCCCACATGACCCAGGTGGCCGGTCGGCCGATCTTCGCCGCGCTGCACATGCTGCTGTGCGCCGAGCGGGTCTTTGGTTTCGGCTTGGCCAATCCCGAAAAACAGTGTTTGGCGGGCATCCTGGCGGACAGTCGCAAATACCAAAATGTCGTTTCCACGCAGCTTGCCGAGCAGGTGCTGGCCGCCCTGTACGAGCTGGTCCGCGGTTTCCAGGGGGCGGACGACCAGCGCCACGGCGAGCTGCTGCGCGAGATTCTGGCCGACGACCCGAACCACGTCTACGCCGGACTGTTGACCGTGCTGATGCGGCTGGTGTTCGTGCTGTACGCCGAAGACCGGGATCTGTTGTCCAACGATCCGGTGTACGGCAACTTCTACTCGGTTACGGGCCTGTTCGAGCGGTTGCGGGCCGACGCCGGCCGTCACCCGGACACGATGGACCAGCGGTACGGGGCCTGGGCGCAGCTCCTGACCCTGTTCCGTCTGATCCACGAGGGCGGCAGCCATGCTGGCCTGAGCATTCCGGCTCGGCACGGCTATCTGTTCGACCCCGACCGGTTCAACTTCTTGGAGGGCAGGACGTCAGTGGTCAGTCGTCAGTTGTCAGTCGCAGGGACCACTGACAACTGCCCGCTGACCACTGACAACTGCCTTCCACCCGTCTCCGATGGCGTGATCTACCGCGTACTGAACAACCTGTTGATCCTGGACGGCGAGCGGCTGAGCTACCGCACGCTGGACGTCGAACAGATCGGCAGCGTCTACGAGACGATGATGGGGTTCAACCTGAGTGTGGCCGAAGGCCTGTCGATCGCCATCAAGCCCACCAAGTCGCACGGCGCCCCGACCACGATCAACCTAGAAGCCTTGCTGGCTGCCAAGTCCGCGGCGCGAGCCAAGTGGCTGGTCGAGCAAACGGGCCAGAAAGTCACCGGGCAAGCCCTGGACGCCCTGAAGAAAGCCGACAGCGTCGACGGGTTGCTTGCCGCCCTGGAAAAGAAGATCGCCTGGCACGCCACGCCGAGCGTCGTGCCCAAGGCGGCGATGGTCCTGCAGCCGTCCGACGAGCGCCGTCGCAGCGGCTCGCATTACACGCCCCGCTCGCTGACGGAACCGATTGTCCGTACCACCGTGAAACCCGTCTTGGACCGGTTGAGGACGTCCGTTGTCAGTGGTCAGTCGTCAGTTGAGAAGCCTGCCACTTCTCACGGACAACGGACAACGGACAACTGCCCAACGCCGCAACAACTGCTGGACTTGAAAATCTGCGACCCGGCGATGGGCTCCGGCGCGTTTCTCGTCGAAACCTGTCGGCAGCTTGGCGACGAGCTGGTCAAGGCGTGGCACGTTCATGACCAAGTGCCCAAGCTGCCGCCTGACGAGGACGAGGTTCTACACGCCCGGCGCGTGATCGCCCAGCGTTGTCTGTACGGCGTCGACAAGAATCCGATGGCCGTGGACCTGGCGAAACTTTCGCTCTGGCTGGCGACCCTGGCCAAGGGCCATCCGTTTACGTTCCTGGACCATGCCCTGCGTCCCGGCGATTCGCTGGTGGGGCTGACCCAGGAACAGATCGCCGGTTTCCATTGGTCGCCGAAGAAGCAACGAGACCTGTTCCGCAAACAGATCGAAGACCGGATGAAGCGCGTCACTCGATACCGCCAGGAAATCCTGGCCGCGCGGGACCAGGCGCCGTACGAGCAGCTTAGGGGTCGGCTGGACTTGGCCGACGAACAACTTGCGTTGGCCCGACTAGCGGGCAACGTGATTGTCTCGGCATTCTTCGCCGCCGACACCGATCGCAAGCGACAAGCCCGGCTCGACGAGCTGGAAGTCCAGATGACTGCATATCTGTCGCCGCAAGGAAAGATGGAAGATCGGCAACCCTTGGCCGCGGCCGTGAAGAACCTCCTGACCGGCGAGCGGCCGATCCAGCCGTTCCACTGGTGGATCGAGTTTCCGGAAGTATTCTCGCGGGAGAACGGCGGTTTTGATGCGATCGTCGGGAACCCGCCGTTCGCGGGAAGAACCACGCTCAGCGAGGCCAACCGTTCAGGATATATCGACTGGCTGAAGACAATTCACGAGGAGTCGCACGGTAACGCCGACTTGGTCGCACACTTCTTTCGCCGCGGATTTGATTTACTCCGGGATCGAGGGGCCTTCGGCCTGATCGCCACCAATACGATCGGCCAGGGGGACACGCGCTCCACCGGCCTGCGCTGGATCTGCAACCACGGCGCGACCATCTACGAGGCAACCCGCCGCATGAAGTGGCCCGGCCTCGCCGCGGTGGTCGTCAGCGTGGTCCACATCCGCAAGGGGCCGGTCCCCGGACCGTACCTCCTCGACGGCCGCCCCGTCCCCCTCATCACCGCCTACATGTTCCACGCCGGCAGTCACGACGACCCGGAGAAACTCCTGGCGAACGCCGGCAAAAGTTTTCAGGGCTCAGTTGTGGTGGGCATGGGTTTCACCTTCGACGACACCGACAATGACGGTGCGGCCAGTCCGCTCGCCGAGATGGAGCGACTGATCGCCCAAGACTCTCGCAACGCCGAGCGGATCTTCCCGTACATCGGCGGCGAGGAGGTCAACAACTCCCCCACTCACGCCCACCACCGCTACATCATCAACTTTGGCGAGATGAGCGAGGAGGAAGCGCGGCGCTGGCCAGAATTGATGAAAGTAATCGAGGAACGAGTCAAGCCCGAGCGAGAAGCAAGCCTGAAAACCTGGAGCAAGGATAAGGCAAAACGTGCTGAATTGTGGTGGCAGTACTCACGAAACGCGAAAGATCTGCACGACGCCATCCACGGCCTCGATCGCGTGCTGGTGATCTCGCGTGTCGGGCAGCAAGGCGCATTTGCGTTTCTCCCCGCTGGCATGGTCTATTCCGAAGCAACCATCGTCTTCGCCGATTCGACGTACCGCTTCTTCACCCTCCTCCAATCCCGTCCCCACGAAGTCTGGGCCCGGTTCTTCGCGTCGTCGCTGAAGGACGACCTGCGTTACACCCCCTCCGACTGCTTCGAGACGTTCCCCTTTCCGCGCGGGGTGTTGGAAGTCGGGAGCGGGGCGAGCGAACCAGGCAGTTCCTCCCACGCACCACCCGCCACCCTCCACGCCCTCGAATCCGCTGGCTGCGCGTACTACGAGTTCCGGGCTTCGCTGATGATCCGCAACAACGAGGGCCTGACGAAGACCTATAACCGCTTCCACGACCCGTCCGAGACTTCGCCCGACATCGTCAAACTGCGTGAGTTGCACGCCGCGTTGGATCGGGCCGTACTGGAAGCCTACGGCTGGCACGATCTCGCGGAAACGGCCACCTGCGAGTTCCTGCTGGACTACGAAGACGAGGAAGACGACGAAGATGGCAAGACCAGCCGGCGAAAAAAGCCCTGGCGCTACCGCTGGCCGGACGACTTTCGCGGCGAGGTCCTCGCCCGCCTGTTGGCCCTCAACCAAGAACGTGCCCAGCAGGAAGCCCTTGCCGGCAAAGCCGCCGAAGCCAAGGCAAAACCAACCACCAGGAAACGAACGCCGCGAAAGGGCAAGGCCGACGATGGCCGCCCCCTGCTCAAGTGACGAAAGCAGTCAGTTGTCAGTGGTCCGTTGTCAGTTGCAGGAGACCAGGGACAACCGATGGATTTTTTAGACGCTGTCTGGAGAACTGACCGGCGACAACGGACCACCAAGCAGCCATGACGAAACGCCAACCGCCCAATCGAAGCTTTTCCCGTAGCCGGACGACGCCTGCGCGAACAGCGGGCCGAGTAGGGGGAGCAGATTGTCCAGTCGCTGTTTGGACAATTGGCCGCGGAGTACGGACGAGGTTGCACGGAGAAGTGGCTTCGTCCAATGATCCAGTTTACCGAGGTTTTTCGGACGAGCGAATTGTCGCGGCGCTGTCGCAACAATTGGCGTGGCCCCACTGACGAGCGACCAACCATGACGAGACGCCAGCCAAATCGAAGCCTTTCCCGTCGTCCGACAACGCGCACGCCCGCCGCGGCTGCGGACCGGTTGCTGGGCGACATCCGCGGCCTAATCGAAGCCGGGCGCCAACGGCTCGCACGTGCGGTGAACTCGGGAATGGTCGATTTGTACTGGCACATCGGCAAGCGGATTCGGGAGGACATTCTGCACGAGCAGCGGGCGGAATACGGGGAGCAGATTGTTGCCACGCTGTCGCAACAATTGGGGGCGGAGTATGGGCGCGGTTTCGATCGCCGCAATCTCTTCTACATGATGCGGTTTGCTGAGTTGTTTCCCGATGAGGAGATTGTGAACGCACTGCGTTCACAATTATCGTGGACCCATTTCCGGGAACTCCTCTCGATCGAGGACCGAGTCAAACGCGACTTTTACGCGGAGATGTGCCGCATCGAGCGCTGGAGCACGCGGACGTTGCGGCGCAAGATCGACCATCTGTTGTTCGAGCGGACGGCGGTCGCCAAGAAGCCCGAGAAGCTGATCGAGCAGGACCTCGCCGCGCTGCGGGATGAGGACCGGCTGACGCCCGATCTGGTGTTCCGCGATCCGTACCTCCTGGAATTCCTGGGACTGACCGGCAGCTACAGCGAAAAGGACGTGGAGCAGGCAGTCCTGCGGGAGCTGGAAGCCTTCATCCTGGAACTGGGCACCGACTTCGCCTTCGTCGCCCGGCAGAAACGGATGACGGTTGACGACGTGGACTACTACCTGGACCTCCTGTTCTACCACCGCAGGCTGCGGCGATTGGTGGCCATCGACCTGAAAATCGGCCGGTTCCAGGCCGCCGACAAGGGGCAGATGGAACTGTACCTGCGATGGCTGGAGGAGTACGAGATGCAGCCCGGTGAGGAACCACCGCTGGGCCTGATCCTCTGCGCCGGCAAGACGGAGGGTCACGTCCGGCTGTTGAAGCTGGAGGAAAGCGGTATCCACGCCGCCCAGTACCTGACCGAGCTGCCGCCGCAGGAAGTCTTGGAAAGAAAGCTGCTTGACGCGATCCATCTTGCCCGCGAGCGTCTGGCTCGGCAGGCGCAAGACCAATCGCCCATCCCGCGCCTGCCAACACCCGAAACGCCGCCGCCTGCGAAACGGCGAAAGCGGAAAAGAGCTGGCGACTGACGACTGACAACGAACCACTGACAACTGACCACTGCCATGCAATCCATCCAAATCCGCTCGCAACTAGTAGACGCCCTACGTCTGGATCTGATCGGCCCCGATCCGATACGGAATCTGGGCACGTCCGACGAGGTTCTCACGCAGGCGCCGTCGCGATGGTATTTGACCGGCTTTCTGGTGCCCGCGGATGCCGGCGAGAACCAGAAAGCTGACGTAGACGCGACGGACGAACTGGATGCGATGACCGAGGCCGGTGGCACGGATGATGCGACGGCGCCGGAACCGCCCTCCGCACGCCGAAACTACATGCCGTCGTCGATCGGCATGAGCGTCTTGGTTGGCGTTGGTGCGCAAAAAGCCCGGGCAACCGTCCGCTGGGGCAACTACCAGTTGCAGCCGGTCGCGGAAGGCCAGGCTTCGGGACAGTGGAAACGGACCGCCTGCGAAGAGCGGGTGGACATCGCCCTGCCCGACGAAACCAAGCGGCCGAACGAGTACGAGGTGCCCGGCAGCGGTGGTCTGCGTCTGGCGGTCACCGTTCGCCCCGTGGCGGACCACGGTGGCCAGTCGGGGCTGCCTGCCGGCACTCGGTCGGTCTCGATCTTCCTGGTCAACAACCGCAAGCCTGCGCCGGACGAGATCCGCGACCAAGCGTTCGCGTTTCAGGCCCAGTTGGAGCTGACATTTCCTGCGCCGCTCGTACCCCGTCCGAACGTGCGTAGCATGGATAGCAGTGAATGGGACGAGCGCGTTGCGGATCTCCAATACCGCGACGTGTACGAATACGCGGTCGGACACAACGTCGCCGCGGAGGCGATCTTCGAGACCGACTACTGTCACCAGGTCCGCACGTGCTGGGTGCCGCAGGCTGAGGTCGAACGAGTTGCGCCGGCCGAGATTACGGGCGTGGTCCTGTCGATGGACGCCTTGGCACAACTGGCCAGCGGTGACGAAGCCCGATCGAGTTTGGGCGGCTTTGTGCCTCAGTATCGGCGGTGGATCGCCGCCCAACGAACGACGCTGCCTCAGACACCCCCAGAACGCGCCCAGGCGGGCGAAGAACTGTTGCGTCTGGCTGGGATCGCGGCCGACCGGATTGAGCAAGGTATTGCCCTTCTGGATGATCCTCAGTGCCTGGCTGCGTTCAAACTGGCCAATCGAACGATGGCCACTGCCGCTCGACAGCGGATGGGCGTAATGGCGGGCAAAGACCCGACGGCGATTCAGCCCGCCTGGCGTCCATTCCAGCTCGCCTTTATCCTGATGAATCTGGCCGGCATCGCGGACCCGCTGCACACGGACCGGGACGTGGTCGATCTGCTGTTCTTTCCTACGGGCGGCGGCAAGACCGAGGCGTATCTGGGTCTGGCGGCCTTCACCTTGGTGTTGCGCCGGCTGAAGAACCCCGGTATCGCGTCGGCTGGCCTGACCGTGTTGATGCGTTACACCTTGCGGCTGTTGACGTTGGACCAGCTCAGCCGTGCCGCCACGCTCATTTGCGCCTTGGAACTCGAGCGGCAACAGGATGCGGAAATGCTCGGCGAATGGCCCTTCGAGATCGGGCTATGGGTCGGCCAGGCCGCCACGCCCAACCGGATGGGCGCCAAAGGGGACGGCGACAGCCGGTCGGCTCGGGCCAAGACCATCGCCTTTCAGAACGACGACCGCAAGCCGTCGCCTATCCCGTTGGAAGAATGCCCGTGGTGTGGGACGAAGTTCAAGGCCGCGTCGTTCCAACTCGTCCCGAACCCTGATCGGCCGACCGATCTGCGGGTATCGTGTGTCAATCGGCGTTGTGCATTCAGCCGCGGCCAGCCATTGCCCATCCTGGCGATCGACGAGCCGATCTATCGCCGGCTGCCGTGCTTTATGATCGCCACGGTGGACAAGTTCGCCGCCATGCCGTGGACCGGCGAGGTAGGCATGTTCTTCGGCCGAGCCGATCGCTATGACAAGGCCGGTTTCTACGGACCTTGCGACCCGACGCAAGGCCAGCCGCTGCCAGGCGGACGCCTGTTGCCGCCCGATCTGGTGATCCAGGACGAGTTGCATCTGATCTCCGGGCCGTTAGGTACGCTGGCGGGGTTGTACGAGTCGGCACTCGACGAATTGTGTGTCCGCGAATTGGACGGACACAAAATCCGTCCGAAGATCGTAGCTTCGACGGCAACGGTCCGTCGGGCCGACAACCAAATCCAAGCATTGTTCAATCGTCGGCAGGTCGACGTTTTTCCACCGCCCGGCCCGGATCGTCGGGATTCGTTCTTCGCCGAGACTCATTCACCGCAGCGCAGCAACGCCCGGCTGTACGTCGGGGTTGCTGCCCAGGGCCGCAGTCCCAAGGTTGTGATGTTGCGGGTGTACCTGGCGCTGCTGGCCGCGGCCCAGAAAGCCTACGACGCCGAGGGCGGCGCCAAGAACCCGAACAACGCAGCAGATCCGTACATGACCGTCCTGGGCTACTTCAACAGCCTGCGGGAATTGGGCGGCGCTCGCCGCGTGGTCGAGGATGAAGTCAGTAATCGAGTCAGCGGCTATGGCAACCGCAAGCGTGTGGGCGAAATCGCGGGACCGTTCGCGAACCGGAAGATCGCCTACGAACCGGCCGAGCTGACGTCGCGCGTGAGCACCGACAAGGTGGCGGACGCCAAACGGCGCCTGTCGCGCCCGTTCTGCGAGAAAGACCGGGTAGATGTGGCTCTGGCCACGAACATGATCTCCGTGGGCCTCGATATCACCCGGCTGGGTTTGATGGTCGTCTCGGGGCAGCCCAAGACGAGCGCCGAGTACATCCAGGCGACCAGCCGCGTTGGGCGTGATGTCAACCGTCCCGGCTTGGTGGTGACGATCCTGAACGTCCACAAGGCGCGAGACCGATCGCACTTCGAGCGATTTGCGGCGTACCACGAGTCGTTCTACCGCAGCGTCGAGGCCACGAGCGTCACCCCGTTCTCGCCGCGGGCCTTGGACCGCGGCCTGGCGGGCACATTGGTGGCTCTGGCTCGGCAAGGCCACTCGCCGATGACGGCTCCGCGAGGCGCGGCGGCCATTCTCCAGGAGCGGACGTTTCTGGACTTTGTGGCCGATCGACTGGCCGAACGTGCCCAGTCGCACGCCAAGATGCTGCCGGCCGAGGCCCAGGAACTGCGGTTGAAGGTGCGCCAGCGAGCGGTGGACCTGTTGGAGGAGTGGTCGAAGATCGCGATGGAGTACAGCCGGGTCGGCGCCGGTCTGCAGTACCAGAGCGAAGTGGGGGGCGCCCGGCCGCTGCTGTATCAGTTCCTCGACCCCGAGCTGAAAAAGCTTCCTGCCTGCCATTGGAAATTCCGCGCTAACCGCTCGATGCGGGATGTCGAGCCGAGCGTAAATCTCTGGCTGAGGACCCTCGACGGGATCGAGATCGAGGAGGAGGAAGAAGCGTGAGCCCGCAGAAGAGCAAACGGCCGCCCGGTCAGATCCGCCAGAGCCAGGTCATCACGACTTTCGGGCCGGGAGCGATGGTGGATTTGCCGAAGCACTCGGTGCTGATCGCCGGCTTGGATCATTGGCAGGGCATGGGCGACGAGATCGTCGAGCCCCGTTTGACCGACAAGCTCAAATTCCTGCTGGACCTGCCAGCCCTGAAGCTGTACGCGCCGCCGCCCGACCCGGATGATCCACAGGCTCCCCAGACCGGCATCGCCGCTTGGCAGTTCCCCGAGTGGTTCATCGTGCAGGATACGGAGCCGGGTGATTCGACGTCCGCGGTGCGGTCCAGGATGCTGGTGCATCGGCGGGCGCTGACCAAGGGCAAGTACATCGACGACAAGAAGAAACGCTGGCCGGTTGTCTCGGTGCGGTTCGTGCGGGCCTGCCGCGGTGGCCACGTGGGCGACATCAACTGGCGGGATTACGTGCATGGCGGCCCTTCAGGGTGCCAACGGCAGCTCTGGATCGAAGAACGGGGCACCAGCGGGGATCTGGCCGAAGTCTGGATTCGCTGCGACTGCAAGGCCGAGCGATCGGTCGGCGAAGCGGCCCTCATGCAGACCAAAGCCTTGGGCGCCTGCGACGGCTTCCGGCCGTGGCTTGGTCCACGGACCCGCGAATCCTGCGGCGAGCCCAACCGCCTGCTGATCCGCACGGCCAGCAACGCCTACTTCCCGCAAGTCATGCGGGTCATCTCGCTGCCGGACCGCGACGAAACCGTGAAGAAGGCCGTCGATCTGGCGTGGGAATTCGTGGAAGAGGTCGAAGACCTGGACCAACTCAAGTACGAGCGGAAGAAGGCCAAGGTCAAGGCGGCGCTAGAAGGGATCACGGACGAGGAGGTCTTCCAAGAAATCCTGTCCCGACGCGGAGCGGTGCTGGGTGAAGCCAAATCGGTGAAGCAAGCCGAGTTGGAGACGCTGATCGCCGCCAAGGAGGAACTCGGCAACGACCTTCCGGACGGCAACTTCTTCGCCCGGACGATCCCGCGAGACAAGTGGAACGCCCCGTGGACCAAACCGATTGCCCGTGTCGTGGCCGTCCATCGGCTGCGGGAAGTGATGGCGCTGGTCGGGTTCACTCGGTTCGAGCCGATGGCGCCGAACATCGAAGGCGAACTGGAGATGGGCGTGCGCCGAGCGGCGTTGGCTCGCGAAATCACCTGGCTCCCCGCGGTGGAGAACCGGGGAGAAGGCATCTTCATCCAGTTCAGCCGGGCGGAAATCGACGCCTGGGTCGAGCGCCCGGAGGTCGTCCAGCGGGGATCGGACCTCCAGAGCGGGTTCAAGGCTTGGGAATCTGAGCACGTGGGCGCCAAACGCAAGTTTCCCGGCTTGCCGTTCATCATGTTGCACTCATTTTCGCACCTGCTGATCACGGCAGTCGCCCTGGAGTGCGGTTACCCCGCCAGTTCGATTCGCGAGCGTATTTACTCGCTGGCAGACTACGGCTACGGCGTCCTGCTGTACACCGCCACGTCCGATGCCGAAGGGACGCTGGGTGGGCTGGTACAGGTCGGGCGGCGGATTCACGAGCACATTCGCACGGCACTGGAGATCGGCCGGCTGTGTTCCAACGACCCGGTGTGCGCCCAGCACCAGCCGCTGAATCCACACGAGCGTCGGTTTCTGCACGGCGCGTCCTGCCACGGCTGCCTCCTGATCGCGGAAACCTCGTGTGAACAGCACAACGACTTCCTGGACCGGGCTCTGGTTGTCCCCACCGTAGACAGCCTGGGCGCCGAGTTCTTCAAGGCCCTACCCGTATGAACGATCGCCTGCTGCAACTGGCTGACAGCGACCTGCGGGAAATCGCATCGGCACTGCGGGCGAAACGCCTGGCGCCGCCGTTTTCGGCAATGAGCCTGGGCCGGCTGGTCGTCGCTGCCGTGGCCCAGGAAATCGCGGTGGACTTGCAGACTCTAGCCGACCAAGGGTTTACCGGACCGCAACTGGCGGCCGTATTGGATATGCTTGTCGCGGATCGCGCTCGCCGGCCACGACTGGAGGATGTCCTGGACCTGGTGACGACCGGGCCCGAGGCGCCGGGGCTCACGAATCGGGACACGAGCGTCGTCGTGCGAGAGCTGTTTGCCAATGCCCAGCACGCTGTCCTGGTCGCCGGCTATGCCGTCTATCAAGGCCGGGCCGTCTTCCGGGCCTTGGCCGACCGGATGCGGGATCGCCCCGAACTGAAGGCCCGCATGTTCCTGGACGTGCAGCGCGGCCCCGGCGACACGTCAATGGCCAGCGAAGTGGTCAAGCGGTTCGCCGAGCGGTTCCGGGCCCGGGAATGGCCCGAGGACCGCCCATTGCCCAAAGTCTTCTACGACCCACGCTCGTTGGACCTGGACGCCCAGAAACGGGCCTGTCTGCACGCCAAGTGCGTCGTCGTCGATGCCGAAACCGTGTTCATCTCCTCGGCCAACTTCACCGCAGCCGCCCAGGAGCGGAACATCGAAATCGGCCTGCTGGTCCGTTCGCCGTGGCTCGCCGTGCAACTGACCAGCTATTTCGACACGTTGTTGGAGGCCGGATTCCTGCAAGCGATTGATCCAAGTTGACCGCCAGCGCTCAGAAGCTACGGATCATTCGATCATTTAGAGTCCGATCGTTTACTGGGAAGGCGTGGCGATTCGTGGTCGTTCACGGTTTGTCACGCCAGCCGAATGGCGACAAACGGCATTGCAAGACAAGTGAGCCTTGGAGAACGGTCACCGAGAATTGAAGCGGAAGGGCGCAAGGATCGAAGCAGAAGGGGCGCAAAAAGGAAAGCGGAAGGGCGCAAGCCCTCCGGTGTGTCTGCTGGCGGTCGATCCAATTGGTCCGCTGCGAAGAACGTGCCTACCACCAAGGACCGGACGGCTTGCGCCGTTCCGCTTCCATTAGCGGCGCATTCCCTGAACGGTTCCGCTGATTCTAGATCTCAACCGGACACTCGTTGATCGAACGATCCTTACTCGACTGTCGTCCGCCAACTTGCCGCTTTTTGTCCAAATGCTGACTGATTCGCGGGCCCGTTTCGAGAACCTCGGGGGCACGTGTCAACTTCGTGTTACCCTGACGGAAAGCCCTTTCGCCTGCTGGAGCGTCAATATCCTCAGAGTTTTAGTTCGCATCATGCGCGCACCGTGCGCGCATCTTGTACATTAGTCTGTACAGTACACTTTCGGTTTACTTGGACCATCCCGCGTTAGAGTCTTACTCCGTATCATGCGCGCACCGTGCGCGCATCTTGTACACTGGTCTGTACAGTACACTTTTGGATTGCTGGCACTGGCCCGCGTTAA
>JAVYAJ010000080.1:0-15922 GCA_032229885.1 Candidatus Anammoximicrobium sp.
GGCCGAAGGCCAACATCAACGTGTCACCGCGGCCCGGATGAATATGGCCTTCGGCCAAAAGAGGCACGCGCGCGGCGCCAGCCCTGGGGCGTTGCCTCAGGCTACGGTGAGCGGAGGCCTTCGGCCAAACAGATTTTTGGGTTGCGGTCACTGGCCCGCGTTAAGCGAGTCGCCATGTCACGAAGCGCACCGCCACAGCCAGGGATGGCCAAGCGCAAATGCGTTTGGCGGCGTCCGCAATTCAGACACAAGAAATAAACAGGTCACAGCGCGATCAACGCCCGCGGCTGCCTGGCGCCAATCCCCGGCGCAAGAAGACAACGCGCGCCAAAACGCCGTTGGTCGGCGCAATGCCGACAGCGGTCGCCGACTCACAATCAACGGATCGCGATGGCCTGCTGGAGGGGTTTCAGGATGTTGTCCACAAGATAGCTGTCCACCAATTCGGTGCACAGATTGGACAATTGCTGCAGTGCGCTGACATAGGTCTCGCCGGGGTCCAAGCTGCCGTAGCGGCGCGCCGTGAAGTAGACGCTGAGCTGTTCTTCGGGGAACTCGCCCATTCGGACATGATACGCGGCGGTGCGCGGCTCGAAACTCAACCGACACTGGGTTCGGCAGTCCGGGTCCAGCGCCAGTTGCAGAGCCGGTTCGCTGCCCAATACTGTCGCGCCGGGGATCTCCAACATCCGTTCAAGGGCGGGCGCCAAGCCCAGCGCTTCGACCAGCAGCTCGCTATGGTTGCCTCGATAGTTGAAATCGAAGCCCCATATAACGTTCAGCGATTCACAATCCAGCGGGCTGAGGGACAACGCGAACGGCGCCAGTTCGAGGGCCAGTTCGTGCTGCTTCAACGCCTCGCGCGGGCAGTCCGGATTGACGAACCCCGACGAGATGCGGCGCGGCTCGATCGAAGCCCAGCGATAGCTGCCGCGATCCTTGTCCTCTTCCAACATGTACTCGCCGCGTTCGCGAGCGTAAAACTTGCGCATGTCCGGGTAGCGTTTCTGGAACTGCTCGAAATAGTGCAGCACCGTCTCGCGCGATTGCGGCAGATCCATCTCCGTGTGCAGGTTCAAATTGATATAATAATCGTCACTCAGCGAAGCGTAGTGACTCATGCTCACCTCCGTTGAGAACCGAGATCGGCAATTCGGGGCCGGCCTATCGGCGGTTGCCAGTCTCGGGATCGGTTAAACGCTTAGTATAAGTGGGATTCAGCACGAGTGTCAAAGAGTCACCCGTAGCGGGGGTGCGTTGTAGCTGCTTGATCGGGCTCCCGCACGGTGCGGAACGTCGTGAGCCCCTCTGTGGGGACGACAGGGAATAAGCGGCTGGAAGCCGCTTCCACGTCAGCGGGAGCGTTGAGGAACGCCGTATGAAACAAGAAATCGGACAGACACAGATCCTGGTTTTTCCGTCTGCGTTGGGTTGGTTTGCGCTCGACTTTCACGACGCGCAACTGTATGGGCTCGTGTTCGGCTATCCGTCGGCCGCCGAGGCGGCCGGCGCGCTGCGGGAGGGCTCGCGCAAATCGAAATCTCGCGGCGGATCGTCCGACGATCAGGCCGCGTGCTGGGTCGAGCTGGACAGCGCACCGGCGGCCGGCGGCAAGGCTCGCAAAACGGCCCGGACGCGCTCGGCCGACGCGGACGTGGACGAGGACGCCGTTCGCTTGGCCCGACGTCTGCAGGCCTACGCCGATGGACAACATGATGACTTTGCCGACGTTCCCGTGGCCGCGGACGGGCTGACGCCGTTTCAACGCAAGGTTCGTCAACAGTGTCGGCGGATCCGTTACGGCCAGACCTGCACTTACGGCCAGTTGGCTGCCAAAGCCGGCTCGCCGCGCGCGGCCCGCGCGGTGGGCGCCGTGATGGCCAGCAACCGCATCCCGCTGATCGTCCCTTGTCATCGCGTGGTCGGTTCCACCGGCGCGTTGCACGGCTTTTCCGGCTGCGGCGGCATCGGGATGAAACGTCGCCTGCTCGAATTGGAACGCGCCTCGTAAAACACTCGCGCCTGCTTTGTGCGGCGCGGCGTCCAGCGCCCGCAGTCGCGAGATAGTGGCTGACGTGGAGAGAGAGTGCTTGTATGAATGATTCCTCGGGCCGCGCGTTCGCCACGCGAACGGTCCATCATCCGCAGATCGCGCCGACGCTGGCGCCCGTTGCGCCGCCCATTTATCAGACGTCGACGTATCAGGCCGACTGCACGGAGGCTCTGGCCGAGTTGGCGTCGGCCTGCCAGCCGACCTGTTTCTATACACGTTATGGCAATCCGACCGTCGAGACATGGGAACGCGTCGTCGCCGATCTCGAGGGCGGCCAGCGCGCGCTGGCGTTCGGCTCGGGCATGGCCGCCATTCACTGCGCCCTATGGGGGCTGCTGCAACCGGGCGACCATGTGGTCGCGGGCAACTCGTTGTATACGGCAACGATGCTGTTGATGACCCAGGATCTGCCTCGGATGGGAGTGACCGTCGATTTCGTCGACGCGACCGACGCGGCGTCGTTTGCTCGCGCCGCACGAGCCGACACCCGGATGTTCTACATCGAGACGCCGTCCAACCCCGTGTTGTCGTTGACGGACATCGCCGCCGTCTGCGAGATGGCTCGCCAGCGCGACATCTGCACCGTCGTCGACAACACGTTTGCCACGCCGTACAACCAACGCCCGTTGGCTCTGGGGGCGGACGTGGTGGTCCACAGCGGCACGAAATACCTGGGAGGCCATTCCGACGTGCTGGGCGGCTGTCTGGTGGCCAGCGCGGCGACGATCGAACGCCTCTGGCCCAAGCGAACGCTGTTCGGCGGCGTGCTCGATCCGTTCGCCGCCTGGCTGCTGCTGCGCGGGACCAAGACGCTAGCGGTGCGCGTTGAACGCCAGAACCAGAATGCGTTGGCGCTGGCAACCGCACTCGAAGAACACCCGGCTGTGGGGAAGGTGTATTACCCAGGCTTGGTAAGTTGCCCACAACACACTTTGGCGCGGCGGCAGATGTCCGGGTTCGGTGGAATGCTGAGTTTCGAGCTGCACGGCGGGCGCACCGCCGGAGTTCGGTTCGCCGAATCGACACAGCTCGCCGTGCTGGCCGTCAGCCTGGGCGGCGTCGAGACGTTGGTCGAGCATCCGGCTTCGATGTCTCATGCGCTGTTGAGCGACGCAGAGCTGGAACAGGCCGGCATCCCGGCGGGCTTGATTCGGGTATCGGTGGGCATCGAGGATATACGCGACCTGATCGCCGACGCCCATCAGGCCCTGGATCGGGCGGCAAGCACAACCAGCGCCAGCCGCAATCCACGGGCCTGATGCGTTCGCGGACGCCGGCCGACTTCGGTTTGACGGTAGGCCGCGATTTGGTCCTTTGGACTTTCGGTAGAACGACGCCCCGTTTGCCATTTCGTATGCAGTCGACCACGTTTCGTCCAACGTGCAATGTATCTTCGACACAGGCCCGGTCCATGGGCGACGGCCGGGCCAACCGGTAGGCTGCCGCAAACTATGAAATATCCGCCCCTGCTCGCCGCGACGCTCTTGCTCGTACCGGGAGCCCTGCCTCGCGCCGCCTCGCTTTGTGCTGCCGAACCGTTGACGATCGTCGCATTCGGCGACTCGACCACCGCCAAGCGCGGCTCGACGCGAGTCTACGCGGCGCACCTCGCCGAACAGTTGCAGCAGCGGGACGGCGGGGACGTCCGCGTCGTCAATGCAGGCCGCGGCGGCGACACGACCGCGGCGGCGCGAAAACGGTTCGAGCAGGATGTCTTGGAGCACGCCCCGGCGGTGGTGATCATCCAATTCGGGATCAACGACGCCAGCGTGGACGTGTGGAAAACACCCCCGGCCACAGCCCCGCGCACCGACCTGGAGACATACGAAGCGAACCTCCGATTCTTTGTCGCCGAGTGTCGCCGCATCCACGCGACGGTCCTGTTGATGACGCCCAATCCGCTTCGCTGGGCCGACGTTACGCGCAAGCTGTACGGCCGACCGCCCTACGATGTCGCCGATCCCGACGGATTCAACGTGATCTTGAAGCAGTATGCGCAAGCCGTTCGGCGGATCGCGGCCGACGAGCGCGTGCTGCTGGTAGACGTCGACGCCGCGTTTCGCGAGGCGGCGGCCCGCGACGCGGCTGGACAACGCGACACGGACGACGCGCTGCGGACCTCGGGACTGCTTCCCGATGGCATGCATCCCGGCAACCCGGGCCACGAGTTGATCGCCGAGTTGATCATCGACACCCTCGTCGATGCAGACTCGCGCAGTCCCGTCGCCAGAAAGCCGTTCTCGAAGTGGCAGCAATTGGATGCGTTTGTCGCCGTGCATCCGCGCGCCGAAGACATCAGCCCGGATCTGCCATACCCGGGCGTGCTCGGCGTGGCGATGACCCGCCTGGACGACGGCGGCGTAATGCACGTCTACTCGGGGCCGAACGGCTACGGCACGAAGTCTGAACGCACGTTCGTCGCCTGTCGCATCACCCGCGATGGCGGCCGGACATGGGGCGACGAGCAGATCATCACCCGTCACGATGATCGCAACGCGGCCCACCCTACCGTGATGCGAGCGGCCGATGGTTCGATCCACGTGTTTTATCTAGGCTACAACACGTGGGGTTGGACGCAGGACGGCGAGCCGGACGGGTGTGATTCGCCCATCTGGACCATCCGCTCGCGCGACGGCGGCAAGACATGGACCGATCGCGTGCAGGTGTTCGAGGGTTACAGCGGGGCGACCAATGGCGCGATCCACACGCGTTCCGGCCGATTGCTGGTTCCGTTCTCGCATTACGTGTCCCGGCCCGGCCGATTGCAATCGAGCGTGGGCGTCAGCGACGATGGCGGCCTGACCTGGCGCACCGTCGGTTTTATCGACGTCGGCGGAGCGGGCCATCACTCGGGCGCGCTCGAACCGTCGCTGCTGGAGCTGAACGATGGGCGCATGTGGATGCTCATCCGCACTGAACGCAAGTATTTCATGCAGGCCTTTTCCGCCGACGGCGGACTGACCTGGACGCCTGCCGAACCTACGGCCATCGCGGCTACCTCGGCGCCCGGCCACCTGGCTCGCCTGCGCGATGGGCGGATCGCGCTGGTGTACAATGCGTTGGACAACGGGCGAGGCGAGCTTGAGTTGGCGTTTTCGGCGGACGACGCGCGTTCGTGGACCGCGCCTATCCCCGTGGCTCGAGGCAAGGGCGTCACGTACCCGTTCGTATTCGAGCCGACACCGGACGAATTGTGGATCGGGTTCTTCGAAGTGTCCAGCGGGTTCAACAAGGCGAAGGCGCGGCTGATGAAAATCGCCACGGGCGCCGTCGCGGCGCGCGCTGTCGCGGCGGGCGGTTGATGGTCCGTGGCGACGCGGATCGAATAATCTTCGGCGGCCGGAGATCGTGTCGGCGACGGTGTCTTAGCGTCGTCGCAGAGAAATCCGGTGTTCTTCGACGAAGACATCCTGCGGCAAGAGGCTTTCGTAATCGCCCAGGGTTCCGGAGTCCAAACAACATTTAATGATGTGTCGGCCCAGCGGATCCAGGTCGGACTCGAGATACTGCGGCAGCTCGCGAAAGAAAAACTGATACAGCAACTTGGCGCCCGCGTCGTATCCGTCCTCGCCCAACTCCGGTTGATTCTCCGTCTCGAGGAGCCACGCCGGCAGCGCAGCGCCTTCGATCTGCATCGAGTGCATGGCGTATCCCAACAGCGGACAGCGAGCCGGGACAATCTGGTCCCGCCGGAACCGCGCGCCGCCACGACGCGCCAGATACTCGCGCGCCAGCCACTGCGGCATGAAGCCTACCTCCCAGGCGCCGACGTGCTGGTTCGGCACGAGGATGTGCCGCGTCCGGGGCGTCTGCTGGATCTGTCTCAGCAACAGGTTGGCCTGAGTCACGCGCCGTCCGGTGGCGAAGGGCCAGAACGAACCGACGCCCTCGCTGCTCATGTGCTCGGACTCGGTGATGCTGGGATTGGCGTGGCCGCGCGGCGAAACGAGTCGCCACAGCCAGGCCAGCGCCGGCGGCAGGAGGTGCAAGATGCCCAGAATTCCGTAGTTCGGATTCTCACGCGTGCTGGGCGGCGTGCGAATGCCGAAGCTGCGCACGTCGACCGGCACGGGGTCGTCGACCACGTTTGGCACCAATCGGCGGGGCATGATCACGCGTGGATTTGGGCATGGCTGGCCGGGTTTGTCCTCGACGTGCTCCCAAATCAGCGCCGTCGCCCCGGGCCGCCCATCGATGTTCAGCATCAACAGGGGCTCGGTCGGATGACAGCACAGGGATTCCCAGAACGGATCCGTTCCGTAACACGTGATGTGGTTGAAACGGAGGAACCACGCGTTTTCGGCGTCCATGACCACCAAGCGGTCGTCGGCGCCCTGCAACGAGGGATGGCACAGCGCCATGTCATCCGACACCGGCCGCAGATCGCAGGTTCGGGCCAGCACCAGCGTCGGCCGCGCGCCCGTGACCAGGTTCCTTCCGAGCACGACCTGTCCGTCCGGCAGACGCTGGACGGGCGCCAGCATCTCGCTCTTGCCGCCGCCGCTGGCCGCCTCGTGAAGCATCGTGACGACGTTGTCGTAGGGCGTGACCACCTGGACCGTCGAAGCGTGCGCCGTCACCCAGCCCTCGAGCTCGCCCTGATGAATCAGGACGCCGTAGGCGCCTTTTTTCGCGCTGGGCCCGGGATACAGATTATAGGCAAAGATCTCGTGAAGATGATCCCAACGATTGTGAACGACGACCTGCTTTCCCTCGAAATGCGTATGTCGGAACGGCGGCGCGATATAGAGGATCGCTTGGGGCGCAAAGTCCAGCGGCACCTTCTGGCTGGGAAGCATCTCCTGCAGGTCCGCCAGCGCGCCGCAAAAAAAGGCGGCGTTTTTCGGACAGACCAGCATCGTCGGATAACCCAGCTCGCGGCCGCCGGTGTACAGCGGCAGCACGATCAGCTCTTGGGTCTTCAACCAGGCAAACGTCTCGGCGCGTACGGCGTCAAACGGTTGGCCGAAGCGCGTCGCGTATTGAGGCTTATCCGACGGCTGATCGTCCGCGACCACCAGGCAGTTCGGCTCGCGGCGCCGCATATACGGCTCCATGTAATTCACAGAAAGCCCGTTGCGGCAACGTGTTACGACAGCTTCTACGATGCGGCCGCGCTCGGGCACCTCGTAGGCGACTTCGTACACATCAGCCGTCTGGTCGCCGCCCATCGCTAGGTCGAAGAGCGTTTGGCGATCGCGAGGCACGAGAAATCCCGGGCACCCGGCCAGCAGCTCTTTAAGGTCGTCCGGAAGCGACATGTCTTGATAGTAACGTTCCAGCATTCGGCTCCTCCGCATAATTTTTCTCGGAACCAGTCTAGCATACTAGACGGCTCGACGACCAGGACCGGAGCTCCGTTTCTCGCGGACGAGCCGGCGGGCGGCCTCGCGACCCGCGTCGAACCCGAAGTGCCGGGGCATCGAAAAATTGCGACTCGCGTCCAAATGGGTTTGGCGGATCCCAAGGCTGTGATTACCGCGAGTTGAGCGGCGCGGCCGTCGGTCGCGTGCCGGAGCCGAAGGCTTGCCTCTCACGGATCACATCCCGCGTACCCGGCCCGAGCGAAACACGATCCACCGAGGCATCCAGCGAAAAACGCGGTTGGCCCGATCTTGGCTTGGCGGGAATCGACGATAGAATATCGCGAACACGTAGTCTGTAACCGTTTACAGGCCGAATTCGCACGCGTTTTTCGCTCGATGTTCGCGCGATACGTCGACGGGGTTCTATTTCGCGATGCGGCCCGATGGATCCGTTGCGGCGTGCGTGCCGCGGGTGTCACACCGCCGATTGCGACGTCCGTGCGTTCGATGCCGGCTGCGAAGTGAATCGATTCGAGACCGGATTACATTCCGTTGAGTAAAGCGGGATCGAAGCGGCCGCTACAAAAGCAGACGCGTCTCCAAATCAACACGAGAGAAACACGACGAGTTATGAGCAAGCCTCCGTGCGTCCCAGCGCTGCTCGTTTGAGAGCCGAGAATCGTGCCGCATCGGCCGAACGGCTCGCGTCCGGCGTTTTCCCAGACTCGCGCGCGAAGACGCATTGGACGCCGCCAGTCTTGTCGACCGTTGCAAGACGGGCATTTATCACGGGTAACGTCCACGGGTAGCACAGATCGTCGGCGAGGTTGGCCGCCATAGGGCCAACGTTGAGGTCACATGATCACCGTCAAACGAGGTTTGGATCTGCCCATCACTGGAGAGCCACGCCAAGAGATCGAAGCCGCGCAGCGCGTAGGTCGGGTCGCTCTGGTCGGCGATGACTATGTCGGCGTCAAGCCGACGTTCCACGTCGCAGTCGGAGACTCGGTTCGCTGCGGCCAGTTGTTGTTCACCGACAAGCGGCGTCCCGCCATTCGCTTCACGGCGCCCGCGTCCGGTCGCGTGGCGGAAATCAATCGCGGGGCAAAGCGCGTTTTCCAATCGATCGTAATCGAGGTCCAGGGCGACCAGCAAGAGCCGTTCACTCGCCATGCCGCGACGCAGCTCGCGAACCTCGATCGCGCCGCGGTCCGCGACAACCTGCTTCAATCCGGGCTGTGGACGGTCTTGCGCAAGCGTCCGTTCAGCACGATCCCCGATCCCGAATCTTCGCCGCACGCCCTGTTCGTGACGGCGATGGACACCCAGCCGCTGGCGGCGCGTCCAGAGGTCGTGCTGGCAGGCCTGGGTGACGAGTTTCGTTGGGGTCTGCAGGTTCTACGGCAGTTGACGGACGGCAACGTGTTTCTGTGCAAAGAGGCCGACGTCGCCATTCCGGGGACCGACCTGGAAGGGATCACGGTCGCCGAATTTTCCGGTCCGCATCCGGCCGGATTGCCGGGAACTCATATTCATTTCCTGTCGCCGGTCAACGAGCGGCGCGTGGCCTGGCATGTGGGCTATCAGGACGTGGCCGCGATCGGTCGATTGTTCGTCACGGGGCAGATATCCGTCGACCGCGTGGTGTCATTGGCCGGGCCGGCCGTTCAGCAGCCTCGGCTGGTGCGAACTCGGATCGGCGCCAACCTCGCGGAATTGATGCACGGCGAGTTGGCCGCAGGCGATTCGCGGGTGATTTCGGGCTCGGTCCTGTCCGGCCGCGCCGCGACGGGTGTGCTGCAATATCTGGGGCGTTACCATCTGCAGGTTTCCGCTCTGTTCGAGGGCACGCAGCGCGAATTCCTAGGATGGCAGACGGCTGGCTTCGACAAGTTCTCGGTCAAACGGGTGTTCGCGTCATCCATCTTCGGACGCAGCCGACGGTTTGCTTTTACGACTTCGCTGGAAGGCAGCCCGCGGGCCATGGTGCCCGTCGGCGCGTACGAGCGCGTCATGCCGTTGGACCTGCTACCGACGTGTTTGCTGCGGTCGTTGATCATCGGAGACACCGAACAATCGCGCTTGCTCGGGTGTCTAGAGCTGGACGAAGAGGATCTCGCGCTGTGCACGTACGTCTGCCCCAGCAAGTACGAGTACGGCCCGTTGCTGCGCAAGGCGTTGGCCGAGATCGAAAAAGAAGGCTAAGCCCGCAGAGATCGGCCGTGCGCCGCGAACCCGTAGTGCGACCCAGAACCATCGTGAATTGGAAGGCAATTCGCCCAAGTCTCCGCAGCCACGGCGGAGCGTGGCCGTCCGAACGTCTGCCGCCTGGAGGGGACGCGCGCGGTGGTGTGTAGCGTCGCTTTCAGGCGGTCCACTTGGCGCCCGCCGAGTGCCGCGAAGCCGCACTGTGTTGTCATCCGCCTTTAATAACTTCTGACAGATCGCTGTTCCTATGAAGCCGTTGCGAGGTTTCCTCGATCACCTGAGGCCCCGGTTCGAACGAGATGGCAAACTGGAGAAATACTACCCAGTTTACGAGGCCATCGATACGTTTCTGTACACGCCGGGGGCAGTCACGCGTCAAGCGTCGCACGTTCGCGACGGACTGGACCTCAAGCGAACCATGATCACGGTCGTGGTCGCTCTAATCCCCTGCCTGGCGATGGCCCTATGGAACACGGGATACCAAGCCAACCGGGTTATGCAGACGACGAGCGTCGCGGCGGCGCCGGGTTGGCGAGGCTCGGTGATCGACGCGCTGGGCGTGGGCTACTCGCCGGACAGTATCGTGGCGAACGTGGTTCATGGGGCCGTGTATTTTCTGCCGATCTTTCTCGTCTGCAACATCGTGGGGGGACTTTGGGAACTGAGCTTCGCGATCGTCCGCAAGCACGAGATCAACGAGGGTTTTCTCGTCACCGGAATGTTGTTTCCGCTGATTCTGCCGCCGACCATTCCGCTGTGGCAGGTAGCGCTGGGGATCAGCTTTGGCGTCGTGCTCGGCAAAGAGGTCTTCGGGGGAACGGGACGGAATTTTCTGAACCCGGCGCTGACGGCGCGAGCGTTTCTGTATTTTTCTTACCCTGCCCAGATCACGGGCGACTCGATTTGGACCGCCGTGGATGGCTTCAGCGGCGCGACTCCGCTGGGGGCGTTGGCGACGGCGAGCGTCGAACAGGGAATGAAGTCGATCGACGTCACCTGGTGGCAGGCGTTTCTAGGAACTATCCAAGGCTCGATGGGCGAGACTTCGACCTTGGCGTGCCTGCTGGGGGCGATCGTCCTGTTGGGGACGGGAATCGCTTCGTGGCGAATCATGCTCTCGATGCTGTTGGGCGCGATGGGCTTTTCGTCGCTGCTATACCTGCTGGGCAGTCAGACGAACCCCATGTTCCAGATGTCGCCGCAGTGGCATCTGGTCACGGGCGGGTTTGCGTTCGGATTGGTGTTTATGGCGACGGATCCGGTCTCGGCGGCGATGACCGACACGGGCCGGTGGATCTATGGCGCCTTGATCGGCGTGATGACGATCTTGATTCGCGTGATCAACCCGGCGTTCCCCGAAGGCGTCATGCTGGCGATCCTGTTTGGCAACATGGTGGCGCCGTTGATCGATTATTTTGTGGTCCAAGCAAATATCAAGAGAAGGTTGGCGCGCTATGCAGCGTGATTCGGTTGCCCACACATTCAACATCGCGTTGCTGCTGTGCGTGATCTGCTCGGTGTTGGTCTCCGGCGCGGCCGTTTCGCTACGGGGGCGCCAGCAGGCGAACAAAGAGCGGCTGCGCAAGTCCAATATCCTGGCCGTCGCCGGTTTTGACGAAGAAGCCCAACGCGATGGCGTCGAGGCCGTGTTCGATCGGCGAGTGACGGAACGGGTCATCGATTTGGAGACGGGCGAGTTTGTGACGAACATCAATCCGGCGACCTTCGACCAGAAGGCGGCGGCCCGCGATCCGGACGCCAGCGATCCGGTCGCGCCCGAAGACGACGTGGCTCGCGTCCGACGGCGGGAACGCGATTCGTTGGTATACCTCGTCAAAGGCGATGCGGGGGCCACCACACGGGTCGTCCTGCCGATCCGCGGATACGGACTCTGGTCCACGTTGTGGGGCTTTGTGGCGTTGGATGCCCAGAGCCTGAGCCGAAGCCCGAGCGACATCGGGATCTGCGGCCTGACGTACTACGAACATGGCGAAACGCCCGGACTGGGGGGCGAAGTCGACAATCCTCGCTGGAAGGCCAAATGGACGCAGGGAAAGCACGTCTACAACGCGGACTGGCGCGTACTGCTGCACGTGATCAAAGGCCCGGTCGATCCCCAGGACCCCCAGGCAAACTACAAAGTCGACGGGCTGTCCGGCGCGACGCTCACGTCCAACGGCGTGACGAACATGCTGGCATACTGGTTTAGCCAACACGGCTTCGAGCCGTTTTTGCAGAAGATCCACCAGCAGCCCGAGTTGCTCGATTCCAAAGGAGGTGGCGATGGCGGCTGAACTCCGAGCCAGAGACGTTCTGCTCAATCCGATTCTCGATGTCAATCCCATCGCCCTACAGGTGTTGGGCATCTGTTCGGCGCTGGCGGTCACGACCAAGCTGGAAACGGCGGCCGTGATGTCGATCGCGGTCACCTTGGTCACCGCGTGTTCCAACGCCGCGATCAGTCTGATTCGCAACCAGATTCCGTCCAGCATCCGGATCATCGCCCAGATGACGATCATCGCCTCGCTGGTGATCGTGGTCGACCAGTTTCTGCAGGCGTACCTGTTCAACATCAGCCGCGAATTGTCGGTGTTTGTCGGGCTGATCATCACCAACTGCATCGTGATGGGACGGGCCGAGGGATTCGCCATGCAGAATCCGCCGGGGCTGAGCTTTCTGGACGGCATCGGCAATGGGCTGGGCTACAGCCTCGTCCTGGTGCTGGTCGCCACGTTCCGCGAACTGCTCGGCTCCTGCTCGCTGTTTGGCTGGCAGGTGTTGAAGCCGCAGACGGCGGGCGGTTGGTATCTACCCAATGGCTTGATGCTGCTGGCGCCGAGCGCATTTTTCCTGATCGCGATGTTCATTTGGACGCTGCGAACCTTGAAACCGGAACAGGTGGAGCGCGACTGAGATGTGGGAACATTATCTGAGCTTGTTCGTCAAGGCGGTGTTCGTCGAGAACATGGCGCTCGCCTTTTTCCTCGGGATGTGCACGTTCATCGCCGTCTCGAAAAACATCCGGACGGCGATCGGCTTGGGAGTGGCGGTCGTCGTGGTCCAGGCCATCACGGTGCCGGCGAACAATCTGCTGTACCAGTTGGTGTTGAAGCCCAACGCCTTGGCGTGGGCGGGCCTGCCCGACACCGATCTGGCCTTTCTCGGCTTGATCAGCT
Organism: Candidatus Anammoximicrobium sp.; assembly: GCA_032229885.1. Classification (GTDB taxonomy): domain Bacteria; phylum Planctomycetota; class Planctomycetia; order Pirellulales; family Pirellulaceae; genus Anammoximicrobium. The sequence goes on from JAVYAJ010000080.1 coordinate 12,744, forward strand.
ACATCGGCGTGATCGCGGCCATCGTCCAGATCCTCGAGATGGCCATCAACCGGTATGTGCCGGCCCTGCAGATGGCGCTGGGCATCTTTTTGCCCTTGATCACCGTCAACTGTGCGATCCTGGGCGGAACCTTGTTCATGGTCGAGCGAGACTATACGTTCGGCGAGAGCGTCGTGTACGGATTCGGATCGGGGTTGGGGTGGGCGCTCGCCATTGTATGCCTGGCGGGGGTTCGCGACAAGCTCAAGTACAGCGACGTTCCCGCGGGCTTGCGCGGGTTGGGAATCACGTTTATCACAGCCGGATTGATGGCCATTGCCTTTATGGCGTTTTCGGGGATCCAACTGTAATCCGGTCCCGTGGCGGCCCCGCATCCGATTGTTCCCCAGCAACACTCGCCTCTGAAATCGAAGATCCATAAATTCCATGTCTGGTTGGTCGGAAATCTTGCTCGGCGTGTCAATGTTCACCGGCATCGTGCTGGCGCTGGTGGTCCTGATCCTAGTCGCCAAGTCGCGGCTGGTCACCACCAGCGAGGTGCGGATTCACGTCAACGACGAAAAGGATCTCGTCGTCCAGTCGGGCGGCAAACTGCTGACCGTGCTGGCCGACAACGGGCTGTACTTGTCGTCGGCCTGCGGCGGCAGCGGAACCTGCGGCCAGTGCACCGTCAAAGTCTTGGAGGGCGGCGGCGATATCTTGCCGGTCGAACGCAATCACATCAATCGGCGCGAAGCGCGCGAGGGAATACGGCTGTCCTGTCAAGTCGCCGTGCGACAGGATCTGAAGATCGTCGTCCCGGACGAGGTGTTCGAGACGAAAAAATGGACCTGTACCGTGCGTTCGAATCGCAACGTGGCGACGTTCATCAAAGAGTTGGTGTTGGAGCTGCCGCCGGGCGAGACCGTTAACTTCACCGCGGGCGGCTACATTCAGATCGAAGTCCCGCCGTACGACCTCAAGTTCACGGCGTTCGATATCGCGGACAAATATCGGGCCGACTGGGACAAATACAACCTCTGGAAACTCGAATCGCACGTGAGCGAGTCGGTATACCGGGCCTACTCGATGGCCAATTATCCCGGCGAGCACGGGATCATCATGCTCAATGTTCGCATCGCCACGCCGCCGCCCCGGTCTCCGCACCTGCCGCCGGGCCAGGTCTCGTCGTACATCTTCAACCTCAAGCCGGGTGATCCGTGCGTCATCTCCGGCCCGTATGGTGAGTTCCACATCAAGGACAGCGACGCGGAGATGGTCTACATCGGCGGTGGGGCGGGAATGGCGCCGCTGCGCTCGCACATCTTCGAGCTGTTCAAACGTCGCCACACGAAACGCCGGGTCTCGTACTGGTACGGCGCTCGCAGTCTACGCGAGATGTTTTACCAAGAGGATTTCCAGCAGATCGAGGCGGAAAATCCGAACTTCAACTTTCACGTCGCCCTGTCCGAACCGCTTCCCGAAGATCACTGGAGCGGGCCGGTCGGCTTTATCCACCAGGTGTTGTACGACAACTATCTAAAGGATCATCCCGCGCCGGAAGACTGCGAATACTATTTGTGCGGCCCGCCCGTGATGAACCAAGCCGTGCGCAAGATGCTCGACGACCTGGGCGTCGAGCCGGACAACATCGCGTTCGACGATTTCGGGGGTTGACCTTTTTGCACTGGTCACTCAGCGGACAAGACCCTATACTTGTAAATGAGGGTCGAAATGCGACCTGTGATGCCGCACGTTGGAAACGGACGTTTCGCCCGACCGTGTTCAGCGGACGCGTTTCGCGCTTCGTTTGATGGGCGCGCTGGGCAGCCAGATGCCGGTTTCGACTTGTGCTGTGCGCGACGACGCGAGCGGCAAATATACAGGCCGAACTTCCGTCCGCGGTTGGCTCGCGGCGAAGGCGTGACGGTCGCGCAGGCAAGCGGCTCGCGCACGGATCGCGGTCCAGGTTTCCGATCTTCGAGAGTTCTTCGATGACAACTTTTCTCGTCGCGTTGGCTGTATTTGCCGCTGCCTTTGCCGCCATGGCCGTGGGCTTGTTGGGACAAACTCGCTTGCGCGGGAGCTGTGGTGGCTCGATCGGCAAATGTCGCTGCTCGTGTCATGGCCCGGATTCGTTCTATCGTGACGCGGGTCCGCACGCGGCGAGTGGTCAGGTCGTTGCCTGCCACGCTTCCGCTCCGGGGCCATTCGAGCATGATGCGGCCCCCAACGCGTCGCCCAACAACGGAGAACCAGCATGAAAGCGAAAACGGCGCCCCAAGTTCGGGACATCATGTCTGCGCACACGCACACGGTTTCGCCGGACATGCCGATGAGCGAAGTCCTGCAGTTCCTCGTCCACTGCTCGGTGACCAGCGTCCCGGTCGTCGAACAGGACGCGGACGGCCGCAGCATCCTGGTCGGCGTCATCTCCGAGGGCGACTGCCTCGAGTGCCTGGCCAACGAGGTGTTCTTCGGCAGCCCCTGTCCGGTCCAGACGGTTCGCAACCGAATGAAACGGCATCCGATCTGCGTCGACCCCGAGATGGATCTGTTCACCCTGGCGTCGATCTTCATGAGCCACCAACACCGCTATTTCCCGGTGGTCGAAGATCGATATCTAGTCGGCATGGTCGATCGCCTGACTGTGATCCGAGCCTTGGATGCGTATTATCGCGACACGATGAAATTGCGCGATTCCGAAAAATCCAAGCCCAAGCTGCGCGACGTGATCAGCCGTTACTTCGTCGCCAAGGATTGACGACGACTCGCGGGTCAGACCCACGGCGGCGCACCGAACATCGCATTTCGACAATGCTATCTGTTCGCGGCCACATGCGGCGTCGATTGGGGCGACGCCTTTCGACTCTCCGGACGTCCTGCCGGTGTGATCAGAAACGATTCGGCCACGACGACCCGTGAGCACCGGGGGGGATCGACGGCCCGCGAATTCCGCTCCCCGGTTCGGTCCAGCAGACAGGATCCGCAACAGCGCCAGATCCCGTTCGCGCGGCGCGCCCTCTTCGCGGCACGATCCGCCGCTTGTCGCGTTAATGTCCAGCGCAGGGCTGTCGCGGTCAAAAGGAATAAACTGAGGAGTTTAGAGTCTTACTCCGTATCATGCGCGCACCGTGCGCGCATCTTGTACACTGGTCTGTACAGTACACTTTTGGATTGCTGGCACTGGCCCGCGTTAA
>JAVYAJ010000081.1:0-11206 GCA_032229885.1 Candidatus Anammoximicrobium sp.
CGCGTGCGTGCCTTTTTTGGCCGAAGGCCATATTCATCCGGGCCGCGGTGACACGTTGATGTTGGCCTTCGGCCAACACGGTTGCTATCATCTCTGTCTCCTGGGGCGTTGCCCCTGGCTACGGTGGTGAAGGCCTTCGGCCAAGACGCTTCCTGTCCTCTTTGCTGTGCAACAGTCATCCAATGCCAGTTTCACCTAACGCGGCCCAGTGCCAGCAATCCAAAAGTGTACTATACAGGCCAGTGTATAAGATGCGCGCACGGTGCGCGCATGATACGGACCAAGACTCTAAAGTACAGAGTATAACGCTTCGGATTATAATCAAAGGTGTCATCCTCGCTCGCATGCGGTATATCGCCGCCCGCGTTTCCACTGCCCGGCGCAGGCTGCGCCCACCCATCCCGATGTTCGCCCGGCCCTCGGTCCAGAACTACGGCTCGTACCCCTCGCCGAACGGGCTCTTGTTCCGAGGCATCCACTTGCACAGGCCGATTCCCAGGAAGTACAGGCCGATCAACGGAACCATCATCAAGATCATCGAAACGGGATCGGGCGGCGTGAAGATGATCGCCGCAAGCGCGATGCTCAGCACGGAAACTCGCCAATGACTCACGTAAGCCTCGAGCGAGAACACGCCGATGCGGTACAGAAACAGCATGACCAGCGGCAGTTGAAAGGCCAGTCCGAACCCAAGCGGCATCATCATGACGAATCCCAGCCATTCGTTGATCCGCGGATCCGGATCGATCTGCATGGCCGCGTTGAACCCGAACAGAAACTGCAGGACGTACTTGAACACAAAGAAAAAGGCGACGGCGGCGCCTCCCAAAAACAAGATCAGGCTGAAAGGCAGGTAGATGTGGACGAAACGCCGCTCGTGCTGATACAGTCCGGCGGCCACAAACTTCCAGATCTGGACAAACACATAGGGGCTGGCGAGGATCAGCCCGACGACAAAGCCGGCCTTCATCCAGATCATGAACGCCTCTTGGGCGTTGAGCGCTTTGACCACCGTGTGGATCGGCCGCCAGATCCGCGTGGCGACCAGCGGCGCGTGCGGCGGCGGGACGTCGCGGCCCACGATCAAGTCCGGTTCGGCGCTCGCGGGCAGCGTTCCGCCGGACGCGGCGCCACCCAGTGCGGGCATGTCCGGTGCGGGCGTCCTAGATTCTAGCGGGACCGTCTTGGCCGCGGCTGTCGTTCCGTCGGACGCGGTCGGTTCATCCGGCGGGCGGGGGCCGTCGTCGGACGGCCGCTCTTGTCGTCCCGCATGGGCCGCCAATCGGTCTACTCGGCGCCACTCGTCGGCTTCGATGTACACGTTGTCGAAAACCAGGCGATTTTCCTCGACGAACCGATGGACGTCAGGCGGCAGATGGCCTCCGTATTCGCGGCGCATTTCGTTCAGCGCCTTGGCGATATAGTGTTCTTCCAAAGCGGCTTTCAGCGGCGTCTGAATATAGCTGACCGCCCAGTTCGCAAACGCCAGTCCGACGCAAAACCCCACCACGAGCGCAACGACGGATTTGAACAGACAAACGCGCAATTCCTCCAGATGATCGCCAAATGACATCGTCGTGGAGGCGAACAGATCCTCGTCGGAACGCTTGATCATAGCCAGGGCCTACATCTTGCAAGGAAGCATCAGCGGCGGCAAACGGCGGCTCTCGATAGATGACCGGCAGGAATCGTAAGGGGGAAGGCTGCCGCCGCACCGAGCGAATCAAGAGTCGGATTGTGCCGCGACAATGGCGTCGCAGCGCAGGATCCATCATACTATCGACGGCGAGCGGCGACAAGAACTCGCGGGCCGCGCGCGGCATCGTGGACGCGGCGTCCCGCCGCGTTCTCTACTGTGCGCGGGTCAAAATGACGGGCTCGACCGCCGAATCCCGTACGCCAACGGTGGACCGAAGTCGGCGCGCCGCGTCTTCCTTCCGAACGGCGCACCGTTTCGGCCCACCGTCTGCCCCGCATCGAGCACTGCCGATCGAACCTGAGCCTAGATCCCGACGCGTTCGCCGCTCGCCACGCGACGCTCCGTCCATCTCGCACGATATCCATCAAGGGCTGCACGCCATGCCTTCGCCCATCATCACGCTGACCACCGATTTCGGCCTCGACAGCCTCTACACGGCTCAGATCAAGGGCGTCATCCTGTCGCTCCAGCCTCGCGCGACGCTGGTCGACGCCACGCACGCGATCGCCCCACAGGACATCCGACAAGGCGCGTTGGCCCTCGAAGCGATCACCCCTCGATTCCCGCGCGGTTCCATCCACATCGCCGTGATCGATCCGGGCGTGGGCACGGACCGCCAGATCCTGGCCGCCGAAATCGACGGTCGCTATTATGTCGCCCCGGACAACGGGCTGCTGAGCCGATTGATCACAGCCGACCGCGACGCGCGAGTGGTCGTCTTGAATCGCCCGGCGCACTGGCTGCCCGCGGTCTCGGCGACGTTTCACGGCCGCGACATCATGGCGCCCGTCGCCGCCCGCTTGAGCCTCGGGACGCCGCTGGACGAACTGGGCGACGTCTGCGACCGAATGGTCCAGTTGACCTGGCCGTCACCCACCGTCGAAGGGCATCGCGTGTCGGGCGAGATCATCGGCATCGACTCGTTTGGCAATCTGATCACAAATATCCATCGAAACCTGGTGTCGGTCGCCGGCCCCCGGGATCGCGTGACGATCCAGTGCGGAGGTCGCACGCTGAGCGGCTTGGTCGATGCATACGGCCATGGCGAGCCTGGCGCGCTGGTCGGCGTGATCGGCTCGGGAGACCATCTGGAAATCGCCGTGGTCAACGGCAGTGCGGCCCGCGCGCTGCGCGCCGAGGTCGGCGACCGCGTCAGCGTGGCCGGGCCAGCGTGATTTCCGTCTTTGCGGGTGGCGCATGTTGTACGCCAGCCGCGGGCTTTCCTAACATTTGGGCAGGGCGAGCGCGGGACGAAGCCGCTCATCGTCCGCGGTGACCGCCTCCGACGAGTCTTCCGGCTAGCGGCTCGACGCGCAGACACGATACACTAAGACGCCCGATGTCCGCTCGTTCCTTCAGGAGTCCGCTCGATGTCCAATCGCTTGGCGCTGTCCAGCGCCGTATCGCTCGCGGCACTAGCCCTGTGCGCGTTGCTCGTCGGCTGTGACCGCTCGCGGTCGCCCGGCTCCCAGACTTCGCCGAACACACAGGCATCCGGCCCCGTCACGACGCCGCAGATCGCCTTGATCATGAAGTCGCTGGCGAACGAGTTCTTCTCGACGATGGCCGAGGGCGCCAAACAGCATCAGGCCGCGCACGCCGATCAATACCGGTTGTTGATCAACGGCATCAAGGACGAACGCGATCTGGCCCGCCAGGTGGGACTGGTCGAGGAAATGATCGCGCGACGGGTCGACGCGATCGTGATCGCTCCGGCCGACTCGAAAGCGTTGGTCTCTGTCCTGAAACGCGCCCAGGCGGTAGGGATCACGGTGGTTAACATCGACAACAAGCTGGACGACGATGTCCTGCGTGAGGCCGGCATCCGAATTCCTTTTGTCGGTCCCGACAATCGCGCCGGTGCGCGGATGGTGGGCGAATATCTGGCCGGGCGCTTGAGTCCCGGCGATCAGGTGGGGGTGCTTGAGGGCATCCGCACCGCGTTCAACGCGCAACAACGACGGCTGGGATTCGAGGATGCGATGAACGCCGCCGGGATGCGGATCGTCGATTCGCAGAGCGCGCAGTGGGAATTGGACCTTGGCAATCGCGTCGCCTCGGCGATGATCGGCGAGCACACCGGGATCAAGGCGCTGCTGTGCAGCAACGACAGCATGGCCCTGGGCGCGCTGGCCGCGATCAAAGCGGCCGGCCGCAGCGGACAGATCTTCATCGTCGGCTTTGACAACATCGCGGCGATTCGCGCCGCCATCCGCGACGGCGCGGTCCTGGCCACGGCAGACCAGCATGCCGATCGATTGGCCGTGTATGGAATCGAATACGCGCTCCAGCAGATCGCCGTCGCGGCGTCGCCGCCGGGCAGTAGCACGGCGGACCAGCCAGCTCTCGAAGACCGACAGACGCCGGTCGAGTTGATCACGGCCGAGTCGTTGTCGGAGCCCGACGATTCGCGTTGACAGAAACGGCCAAGCGATGGATGAACAACTCTCGGCGTCGACCGCATCGCCCGACCAGCTACCCGGCCAGCCGCCCGACCGGCCGCCCGACCAGCCATCCGGCCGTGAGCGACCGTGGCGCGTCGCGGCACTGGCCAATTATTTCGGCCTGCTGGCGGTCTTGGCGGCGCTGGTCGCCCTGTTCAGCGCGCTGTGCGATCATTTCTTGACGCTGCAGACGCTGGCCACGGTGGCCAACCAGATCCCCGACCTGACGGTGATCGCGGTGGGCATGACGCTGGTGATGATCGCGGGCGGGATCGATCTGTCGGTCGGCTCGGTGCTGGCCCTGGGCGCGGCGACGCTGGGCGTGGCGATGGTCCAGTGGCAGTGGCCGGCCTGGGCAGCCGCGACGCTGTGTGTCGGCGTGGGGCTGGGCTGCGGACTAGCCAATGGCGTGATCACCGCCACGTGGTCGATACCGTCGTTCATCGTGACGTTGGGGATGCTGGAAATCGCCCGCGGCGGCGCGTACTGGATCACGGACTCGCAAACCATGTACATCGGCTCGCGGATCGAGGGACTGGCCGCGCCCTTGCCGGGCCTGGGCGTCTCCGTGGCGTTTCTGCTGGCGGTCGGCATCGTGCTCGCCGGCCAGTTCATCCTCTCGCGCACCGTGCTGGGCCGCTACCTGACGGCCATCGGGAACAACGAACAAGTCGTCCGCTATTGCGGCATCAATCCCCAGCCGCCGCGGATCGCGGCCTTTGCCATCGCGGGCGGGCTGGCCGCGCTGGGCGGCTTGTTCCAGGCCTCGCGCTTGGGTTCGGCCGATTCCAACGCCGGCGTCGGCCTCGAATTGGCGGCGATCGCCGCGGTGGTCATCGGCGGCGCCAGCTTGATGGGCGGCCGCGGCTCGGCGATCAACAGCTTTTTGGGCGTGCTGATCATTCGCGTCTTGGAATCCGGCTTGGCGCAACTCGGTGCAACCGACGCCACGAAACGCATCGTCACCGGCGGCGTGATCGTCGCCGCTGTCATTGCCGACGCCTGCCGCCAGCGGCTCGGTGATCGGCCGCTTTGCCGCACGAGCCGGCGGGCGACGGAGCCACCGGAGGCGGATCTAGCGCCGAGCGAAGGCTGACGCAGCTCTCGAACCAAAGACGAATCCAGGGGAACGTCACGTCCCCGGGGAACGTCGGGGATTGTCGTTCGAAACGGGAAACGGGAAAGACTCGGATCCGCCTGTGTCGCCCAAGATCCGCAGTCCGCGCGGTCGCCCCGTGCAGCGTCGTGCCCGGCAGCTTGTCCGCGGCGGCTCTGCCCTTAGTTGTCCTGCCGAATTTGCACCTGCAACGCGCTGAGCATCCGCGTGATGTCTTCCTCCTTGCGATCGATGAACGGAACGTTTTCCAGAATGATCGATCGTCGGTCGTCGCTCGGATGCAGAATCAGCCGCCCGGATCGCAGCAGCAGGTACTCGAAGACATCGTTGATCTCCTTTTCGATCCGCAGGTGGGGCGCGGACAGCCGCTCGAGATCGGACAGGAATCCATGGTGATGCAGCAACTCGTTCGGCCGAATCTCCCAGTAATCGAAGCGAACCGAGATGAAGACGGCGATGTAGATCACGATCATCATCGACGCCACGATCCCGTAGAACGTGGCGTTCGCGGCGGGGTGCAGCCGGGCGAACAGATCCTTGACGAAAGGCAACACTTCGGGTTTGAACGTCACCAGCAGAATCGAGCCGAGCACCAGAGCCGCGATCAGAAAAAACAAGGTCAACGACGTGGCCCGCGGAAAGTCGAACGCCAGGATCACGAGATTCATCGTCACGACGGCAAGAAAGATCTCGGCGATCAGCACGCCGCTGCGACTGGGCTCGGGACCGGCTGCGCCGCCGAACACCTTCATTCCCACCGCCGCGCAGACTGCGGCAATCAGAATCGGGTATAGAAGAATGATCTTCGGATAGGGCACCAGATAGATGCGCTTCGGCAGTGTCGCCTTGGCCGAGGGCGACTGGCCTTTGCTACCCTCAGCCGCTGTCGAAGTCGACGTGGCCCCGCTCGTCCGGTCGGGTTCTTCTGACATACGTTCTTCCTTGGCAGAGGATGCCCTGCAATCTCGTTGCAGTCGTACGACGCGCCAGCCCACGACAGCGCCAGCCCACGTCGACATAACGTCCCGTCGACAACGCCATAGCGTTCGGCTGCGGCGATCGCGGCGCGCGAGCGCCTATTATGCCATCTCGCCGCGGTGGCGGGCAAGCCGTCCGGGCCGTGGCCGAGCCGCCAACGGCAGCCGCGCGCCAGCCCTCGGCGCCGCCATTCCGCCGGCGGCCGGCGTTCGTCTGCCTCCACGTGGCAGCTCGAGCTTTTCGCCCGGATGGTGCACGGTGCTTGAATTCAGCGCGACGCCGTGCCATAACAACCGTACCCCGCGCGCGGCCGGGCGACTCGTTTTTCGTGAGGAGCAGCTTATGATCCACATCGGTCTGCACACCGACAACTGGCGGCCGCTGAGCCAGAGCTTCGAGGCGGCCTGTGAAAAGATCGCGGCGTTGGGCGTGACGCATCTCGAATTCGCCGTGATTCACGGCCAGAACTTCATCCAGGCGCTCGGTTATGACCCGGGCGTGTCGCTGCAATCCAACCCGCGAGCGCTGCGAAAATACCTGGACAAACTGGGGCTGCAAGTCTCGCAGATCGACGGCTCGTATCCGATGATGGGGCCGAACGGATCGGCGTTTGGCGTTCAATACGTCCAGCAGTCGATTCGCTTTGCCGCCGAGATCGGCTGTCCGATGGTCGACACGGTCGACGGAGCGTTCGAGATCCCCGGCCTGTCGCTGGACGAGATCTTCCGCATCACGTGTGACAATTACCGCCAGTGCCTGTCCTGGGCCGAGGACTACGACGTGATCATCAACGTCGAAACGCACGGGCCGTATACGAGCAACGAAGAGTTCATGCTGCGGCTGTTCGAGACGTTCGACTCGCCCTATCTGCGGTTCAACTTCGATACGGGCAACACGTTCATCGCAGGCAAAGATCCGCTCGCCTTCTGCCAGACGTTCCGCAAGTATTTGACGCATTGCCATATCAAGGACGTGTCTCCCGCCCTGGCCGCCGCGGTTCGCGGCGAGGAGACGGGGATCGGCTCGTCCGAAGTTCCTGTCGGCGGCGGGGTCAACGCGGACAACATCCGCGCGGTGATCCGCTATCTGCAGGAGACGAACTGGGACGGCGCGGCCTCGATCGAGTGCTCGGGCACCGACGAAAACACGCGTCAGAGCCTCGAGTTCATGCGGGCCGTCGTGGCGGGCCAGTGACGCGCGTGGCTGAACCGCGGATGTGGGGAAATCATCGGTCCGATCGCGGTCTGGCCGCGATACGCCTACGAGATCGACCTGGCTGCGGTGTGACCGTGTCGTGACTGGCATGTAAGTGCAGCGCGGCTGCGAGGTCGACGCCGCCCCCCGAGATCGGCTCTGTTGGCACGCGGCCAGCTTCGCTGCGTCCGTCCCGACCCTACGCGCTTCAACGCACCCATTTTTTTGACGGGAGCTTTGCGATGCCCAGACGGACAAAACGAATTCGTACGTGGCTGGTCGGCGTGTGGTTCGGCGCCGTGTCGGCCTGCGGACTGTTGGCCCTACCTGCCGCCGAATCTCCGTCGCTGGACACCAGCCGCGGCGACCAGATGATCGCCGAATACTTTCGTCTGGAGACCGCGCGGCTGCGAGATGCCTGTCTGGCCGATGTGACGGACTTGGCGGATTGGCAGGCCAAACGCGGCGAGTATCGCCGCCAGTTGCTGGACATGCTGGGGCTGGATCCACTGCCCGAGCGGACAGACTTGCACGCCGTCGTGACCGGCACGATCGAGCACGACGACTTGGTGGTCGAGCGCATTCAGTTCCAGTCGCGGCCCGGTCTCTACGTCACCGGCAACCTGTACCGCCCGCGCGAGACATCCGGCCGTCTGCCGACGGTGCTGTACGTGTGCGGCCACGGAGCTTCGAAAAAGGGAAACATCAGCTTTGGCAACAAGGCCACGTATCAACACCACGGGGCCTGGTTCGCGCGAAACGGTTATGTGTGCCTAATCATCGACACGCTGCAGATGGGCGAGATCGAGGGCATTCATCATGGCACCTATCGCTACAAGATGTGGTGGTGGCTGAATCGTGGGTACACGCCGGCCGGAGTCGAAGCCTGGAACTGCGTCCGCGCCCTGGACTATCTGCAGACGCGACCCGAGGTCGATGCCGAGCGGTTGGGCGTCACCGGTCGCAGCGGCGGCGGGGCGTACAGTTGGTGGATCGCGGCCATCGACGAGCGAATCAAAGTTGCCGTGCCGGTCGCGGGCATTACCGATCTGCAAAACCACGTCGTCGACGGTTGCGTCGAGGGCCATTGTGATTGCATGTACATGGTCAACACGTACCGGTGGGACTATCCGCTGGTGGCTGCCCTGATCGCCCCGCGCCCCTTGCTGCTGACCAATACGGACCGCGACAGCATCTTTCCGATCGACGGCGTCTTTCGCACCTATCAGGGAGCTCGCCGGATCTACGAGCTGGACAACGCAGGCGACAAGCTGGGCCTCTACACCGCGGCAGGTCCGCACCGCGATACGCAGGAGTTGCAGACCGGCGCGTTCCGATGGTTCAACCAGCATCTGAAGAACGATTCAAACCCAATCGACTCGCGCGCACCGAAACTGTTCGACCCCGAACAGTTGCGCGTGTTCGACGAACTGCCGCAGGACCAACGGAACACCGAAGCACACGAATGGTTCGTGGCGGCGGCCGAACCTCCGCCGACGCCGGCGGACGCAGCGGACTGGCAGGTTCTGCGCAAAGCCTGGCAGCAGGCGCTGCTGGACAAGTCGTTTCGGGGCTGGCCGACCGACGCTGGCCCGCTGGACGTCGTGAAGGGATTCACGGTCGACCGCGAGGGCGTGCGTCTCGAGGCCTGGGATTTCACCAGCCAGCCGTCGATCCGTCTGAGGCTGTTTCTGGTCAGCCGCGCCGGACTGGACCAGCCGCAGGCCGTGACGCTGAACGTCCTGGACGACCCGACGTGGCCCGAGTTTCTGGCCGCGCTGCGGCCCACGTTCGAGGCGGAACTGGCGGATGAATCGCTTCCGCCCGCCGACAGCACGGCGTTTCAGCAGTTACGTACAACGCTCGGCGACACTTCCCAGGCGCTCGCGTATCTCGCGCCGCGTGGCGTCGGCCCAACGGCCTGGGACCAGACCGAGAAGAAGCAGACGCAGATCCAACGTCGCTTTTATCTGCTGGGCCAGACCCTGGATGGCCAGCGGGTGTGGGACGTGCGGCGGGCGATCCAGGCCCTGCGGTCGCTTGAACGCACCGCGCGTGCCTCGCTGGCCGTGCACAGCCAGCAAGCCGCGGCCGGAGTCGCGCTGTATGCAGCTCTGTTCGAGCCGGACGTCGGCCGCCTGGATCTGGACGGCCTGCCGCCGACCCATCGCAACGGCCCCTACTTCCTGAACGTACAGCGGTTGTTGGACATGCCTCAAGCCGTCGCCATGGCGGCCGAACATGCCAATGTCGTCTTGCGTGGAGCAGACGCAGCAGACTGGCCGTACCCGCTGGCCGTGGCCCAGCGATTGGACTGGGACAGGAGCCGCCTGCAAATCCAGGCCGCCGCCAAACCGTGAGTTGCGGAAATCATTGCCCACGCCGCGGGCTACAGCCATCGAGCCTGGATCGGCTTGGCTCGAAGACGATCCGAGGGCCGCGCCCGACATGAGCGATGCGCTGACACAACTCGTGGCCCAGGTCGGACGGCGTCTGGACGATGACTTGCACGGGGCGCAGCGGGCAACCGGCGGCTGGTCCGACGCCGTGCAGACCGAGTGCCTAGCCCGCGAAGCCTTGGAACGTGCGCTGGATCGGCTTGCCGACACGGGCTGTTGGGGCGAGGCGAATCGTCTGCCGTCCGGCGTGTTGTGGCGGATCGCCGAGCACTGGCTGGCCCGCGGCTCGCTGCAACAGCGGGCCCGCGCCAAGCCTCGCGGCTATGCGGGCGATTTCGAGATGCTGGCGCAGATCGTGACACAGCACGTCTGTGACGATCCGCTCGGCCGTGTCTTCGATCGCTTCTTCCAGGCGCAGGCTGCGCCACAAGCCGTCCGCAATCGCACGACGCTGGTCGCGGCCGCCGTCGTTCGCCGTGTTGAACAGACCAGTGGTCCCGTCCGCGTCGTCAGCGTCGGCAGTGGACCCGGCCTAGACCTCCGCGAGGCGTGCGCTGCGCTGGCGCCGGCTCAGCGCCAGCGGCTACGGATCGTCTTGCTGGATCTCGATCCGGCGGCGCTCGAGTTCGCGCAGCTACAGCTTGCCCCATCGGTGGACGCGACGCAGGCAGCCCCGATTCGCGAGAACCTGTTCCGACTGGCCCAATCCGCGCGCAGCGCGGATTTGCTCGACGGCGCGGACATGATCATCTGCACCGGTTTGTTCGACTATCTGGACGATCAGGCCGCGTCGGCGCTGCTCAGCCGCCTGTGGCGCGCGTTACGGCCGGGCGGCGAAGCCTGGGTTTTCAACTTCGCCCCGCACAATCCCAGTCGGACCTACATGGAATGGATCGGCAACTGGTATCTGATCTATCGAACTTCGGACCAGATGCAGGCCATCGCTGCCCAGGCCGGCATCGCGCGGCAGCACACGCGCATCGCCGCCGAGCCCAGTGGCGTCGATCTGTACTGGCGCATCCGCCGCGATGAGCACGAACCGTCCCGATCCGATCCAGAGTGAGGTGATGTGCCCTCCATAAGACAACCTCGTGCCGCAAAGCAGCATTGATCGAGCATGGAGCTGGAAGCCTTCCCAGATTGCCGGAAGAACGAGCTGGACACGGCATAACGTTAGAGTCTTAGTTTGTATCATGCGCGCACGATGCGCGCATCTTGTACATTGGTCTATACAGTACACTTTCGGGTTGCTGGCACTAACCGGCGTTAGGTGACATTGGCATTGGATGAATGTTACGCAGCACAGACGACAGGAAGCGCGTTGGCCGAAGGCCATCACCAACGTAGCCTGGGGCAACGCCCCAGGAGTCAGAGA
>JAVYAJ010000082.1:0-32740 GCA_032229885.1 Candidatus Anammoximicrobium sp.
ACGCCAAGCTGTTCGCCACGGACAAATCCTCGGGCGCCATTTCACGCGCGGTCCGTAACTGGGCGATGGCCGCCGCGTATTTGCCTTGCCGGACCAGGGCTTCGCCTGCGCCGAGCCGAGCCGCCACCAAGCGCGGGTTGCGTTCCAGCGCTTTCTCGAACTGGACGCCGGCCTCGTCGGCCCGCCCTTGCTGCAGCAGCGCGTTACCCAAGTTCAGGCGGCTGCCCGGATCGTCCGGAACCAGTTGCACCGCGGCCTGAAACTGGAACGTCGCCTCGTCCAGCCGGCCCTGCTGGGCCAGCGCGCGACCCAGGTTGGCACGGGCCAACGGGTGGCGCGGGTTGAGCTCGACGGCCTTGACGAAGTGTTCATAGGCCTGCCTGCGCAGGCCCTGTTTTTCCAGGACGATTCCCAGGTTGGCGTGGGCGAACCACGAGTCCGGATCCAGTGCCAGTGCCCGCTCGAGATGCGGCGCCGCTTGCTCGAATTGGCCCTTTTCGATCAGGATCACCGCGATGCTGACGTGGCCTTCGACATAGTCCGGCTGGGCCGTGACCGCGAGCTGAAACTGGGCCATCGCCTCGTCGAGCTTGCCCTGCTCGAACAGCTTGATCCCGCGCATGCCATCGTTCAGGTACTGGACGGCCGGAACTTCGATGCTCTCGAACTGATCGTAGGGGACGTTGACGAACTCGGGGATGTTGACCGCTCGATTGTCTGCCGTGCTGTGGGGAATCAGGATCGCGGGACTATCGTTCCCGTCGTCGTCGAGGTGGGTCAGAAACATCTGGGTGTAGGGCGTATTGGCCTTGGACGAAAAGACCAGCCAGCGGCCGTTGGGCGAGAAGCTATGCCACGAGTTCATCAACGGCGTGTTGGCTCGCAGCAGGCGCGGCGTGCCGCCGGTGGCGGGCACAATCCACAGCTTGCTGTCCGGGCGGATAAGCTGCCCGTTGCGGCACTGGACGAACACGATCCATTTGCCGTCCGGCGAGATCTTGGGAAAGTTGTTGCTCATCCCGTTGGCCGACGCACCGACAATCGGCGTCGGCACGCCGCCGCGGCCTTCGTCGAACGCCAGGCGGTACAGATCGTACTGGATCTGTGTCTCTGCCGGGTCGTTGGCCCGCTTGGCAGGGACGTAGCCTTGGGGATAAGCGTCGCGCGCCTCGGCTCGCGCGAACACCAGATACTTGCCGTCTGGACTCCATACCGGGTCGCAATGCACGTATCGCGGGTCGTCGGCGCCGGGCAGCGATTTCATCTCGCCCGTGTCGCAGCGATAATAGGCAAAGATGCCGCGGGTCGGATAGAACACCTGAAGAAAGCGGTAATCCGTGAAATTGTAGACGTAAACCGACTCGTTCAGCGTCGACACCACATACCGCCCGTCCGGCGAGACGCGAGACAGAAACCCCAGGGTTCGATGTCCCGGCAGTTTGTCGGGAAACGCGTTCCAACTGATCACGTGCTGCTGTTCGATCACCGTCCGCTTGCTCACCGGGACGATCACGTAGCCTCCCTTGTCATTGGCCGGGCCGTCCAAGTCCATGCCCAGGGTGCGTCCGTCGTGCGAGAACGAGTGGCAATTCGTGCAGGTCAACAACCCGGTCACCAACAACCGGCTG
Source organism: Candidatus Anammoximicrobium sp. (assembly GCA_032229885.1). Taxonomy (GTDB): domain Bacteria; phylum Planctomycetota; class Planctomycetia; order Pirellulales; family Pirellulaceae; genus Anammoximicrobium. Next base: position 1,629 of record JAVYAJ010000082.1, read on the forward strand.
CGCGGCTGGCTGACATCGCGCAATCGCCAGGCAATCAGCGGCAACGACGCTTCGCTGAGCGGTTTGATCACGCCTTCCTGGGTCTTGGACGGAGCAAGCGGAACGTCGCGATAGAAAATGGGGGCGCCGACCGGATCTCGCGAGGTTGTGAGCGTGACGCACCCCCGCGACCAGGCTCGCCCCGGCGCGGCGCTGTGAAACCCGAGAATCGTGACGCGAGCCGGTCGTTCGACCGAACGCCGCTTGATGGCCTCCCACAACGGACGACTGGGCGTCCAAGACTTGGCGGACGCCTGGTATGCAGTCGGCCGGTAGATCTCGTTGGTTTCGGCGATACAACGCGGGTCGATTTCCGGCGGGACGGGCGGATCGCCTTGCGTCAGCACCAAGATCCGTTCTGTCGAACCGTCAAAAGCAAACTCCAACAGCCAGGTGTTCGCCGGCGCGACCGTATCCGGGGCCGTGCGCGTTTGAGCTGGGCGCAGCGATGTCGGGCCGGGAGGTGATGTCGCGGCTAGGTTTGCGTCGGGGAGGCTCGCGTCGGCCAAGCTTGTCTCGGCCGGTCCCGTATCGGCCGGTCTTGTCTCGGCCGGTCTCATGCTCACCGGTCCGTTTACACAAGGTCCGTTATGGGACGATCCGCTGTCCGCCGCGTCCGTCGGTTGAGGGCTGCGCGGAAGGTCCGTCGCCTGGCCGTCCGTCGATTCGCCGTTGGCGGAAACCTCGTCGACCGCTGTTTCATCATCGTGCCACAGGAACGTGGGCGGCACGAACTCGGGCGGAAAAATCGACTCGTCCAGCGGATAATCGATCGTCAGCGGTACGAGCGTCGTCAGTTCGCCGCCCGAGCGGGCGATCGTCCGCATCAGCGCGCTGGCATCGGCATCAGCCGTCGACGGAATCTCCGGAATGCCTTCGACCAAGATGGTGTGTTCCTGTTCAGCCGGAGACGGGGACTCGTGTGGCTCGGCCGGTTGCGGCGTCGCATGTTGTGGCGGGGCCTGCCGGGGCCGAGCCTGGGGTCGAGACTCGCGTTGCCGAGGCTCGTGTTCTAGCGGAACCCGGGCCGCGACTTCGTTGTCCGGTGTATCGCCCGCCGTCGCGCGGGGGGCGGATTCACGGTGTGGTTTGCTCGCAACTCTCTCGCCGGCGCTCCCGTCGGTCGATCCGCCGCTCGACGGCTGCGCGACCAGTGATCGCTTCCCAGCCCGCCGACCGGTCCACCAATAGCCGCCGACCAGCGCAGCCGCCACGAGGACCGTCCCAACAACAATCGATCGGCGCAAAACGCGGTTCCTCAAGAAAAGACAAGACCATTCCGTATGCTATTCTACCCGCACATCGACACTGGCGCGGTGGGCGGTCAGCCCTTCGCGATCAGCCAGTTGGCGGACGTCGGGGGCAACGCCCCGCAGGCCTTCGGCCGTATACGCGATGACGCTGTGCGCACGCAGAAAATCGTTGGCCGACAGGCCCGAGGCCCATCGCGCGGTGCCTCCGGTGGGCAGCACGTGCGACGGGCCGGCCACATAATCGCCCACTGCCACGGGGCTGTAGTTGCCCAGAAACGTCGCACCGGCGTGGCGGATCTTGGCCAGCAGCGATTCGGCATCGTCGGTGGCGATGTGCAGGTGTTCCGGAGCGATCGCGTCGGTGATGGCGCACGCCTCGTCGGCGTCGCGGACCAGGATCAGCGCCGCAAAGGCTTCGAGACTCTGGATGGTCAGCTCGCAGCGAGCCAGGCCCGCGACCTGCCGCTCGAGTTCCGCCGCCGTCGCTTCGAGCGTCTGGCGGCTCCACGTGATCAGGATGCTGGCGCCCGGCGCATGCTCGGCCTGCGCCAACAAGTCGGCCGCGGTAAAGTCGGGGCGCGTCGATTCATCGGCGATCACGACGACCTCGCTGGGCCCGGCGATCGAGTCGATGTCCACTTCGCCGAACACGTATTTCTTGGCCAGCGCGACGAACAGATTGCCCGGCCCGACGATCTTGTCCACGCGCGGCAACCCGGGCAGGCCGTAGGCCATCGAGGCCACGGCCTGGGCGCCGCCGATGCGATAGACCTCGCGCACGCCCAACTCGCGACACGTGGCCAACACATCCGGATTGTTCGCCCCGAACGGCGTCGGGGGCGCCACGACCACGATTTCGGGCACGCCCGCCGCCTGGGCTGGGACCGCGGTCATCAGGACCGTCGACGGATACGCCGCGGCTCCGCCGGGGACGCAGACGCCGATCCGCTGCAAGGGCACGTAGCGCTGTCTCAGGCAGACGCCGGCCGGCCGCCGCAGCTCGACATCGCGATGCAGGATGGCCCGCTGAAACTCCAAGATGTTGTCGCGGACGCGGCGCACGGTCGCCAGAAACTCGGGGTCCGCGGCGCGATACGCGGCCTCGATCTCGGCTTGGTCCACGCGAATCGTCTCGGCGCTCAACTGGGCGCCGTCCAGGCGCTCGCCATATCGCAGCACGGCCTCCAAGCCCTCGCGCCGCACATCGCCGCAGATTCTCTCGACGACTTGCTGCGGGCTGAGCGGTTCGCCGAACACGTCGATCGTCCGCCGGCGGCTGTGCTCGCTGACCACATCGCCTCGTGGGCTGAGCCGGTCGCGCAGCGCGGCGAGCGCCTGCTGGACGTCGGACTGGCGAGTATCGATGCGTTGGATCTTCGGACGTGGCGTCGTCATAGCTTTCCTATCGCAGCTCGAGGCCGCACTCTGGCCGCGGGCGTCGCAGGCGAGCCTGCGCACCTCGCGGCTACGTTAACACGAGTCGATATTGGCCTGGGCGGGTCCTTCCGAGGCTCGCAACCTGGCGATGGGCGCGACCGGCGGGGGATGATACGCGGCAGAATGCCGCGTCCACACGCAACCCTACGGCGCGCAACCGACAGGCCGGAATCCAGTCTGGCCGAGCCCGGACGGAACGTCTCGGGATTATCGCGGGATCGTCTCTAAGGCGTCCCGCTTTTCGTGGTGCACGAGCGGACGAGCGGCCACGTGCCCGAGCTCGTCGCGGCAGACCCCCGTTTTTGCTCTGCCCTTTGCCCGGCGGTTGAATTATTATTACCGTTTGCATCGATTGTCTCCAGCGCCCGCTGGCTTTGTTTTTTGGGAGATTATATGTCCGGGTCGACGGAGAGTTGCGAGAACGACGACGCGCGGGCCGGACGCAGCGCCGGCCCAGCCCGTCGCCGGAACGTGGTACGGCGGCTGTACGACTGGGTCCTGCACTGGGCAGATACGCCGTATGGCACGCCGGCCTTGGTTCTGATTTCGTTTGCCGAAAGCTCGTTTTTTCCGATTCCTCCGGACGTTTTGCAGATCGCCCTGTCCATCTCTCGGCCGCGGCGATCTTTTTACTATGCTGCGTTGAGCGCGGTCGCATCGGTTGCGGGCGGTGTATTGGGATGGTTCATCGGCTTTGCCCTGTGGGCAGCGGTCGGCGATTTCTTCTACCGCTATGTGCCGGGCATTACGCCGGAGAGCATGGATTACGTCGGCCGCCTGTATCACGAGAACGCGATCCTAGCCCTGTTCGGCGCGGCGTTTACGCCGATCCCATTCAAGGTCTTCACGATTGCCGCCGGCGTGTTTCACTCGTACGTTCCCTTGGCCACGTTAGTCGCGGTCTCGGCCGTCGGCCGTTCGCTGCGTTTCTTCCTCGTCGCGGCCTGCATCTATCTGTTTGGTCCTCAAGTCAAGGCGCTCATGGAACGGTATTTCGAGGTGGCGACGCTGATCTTGTTCGCGCTGTTGATCGGCGGCTTTGCGGTGATCAAATACGCGCTCTGACTTCTCTTCGGCGGGAATCATCGAGTTGCGTCCGGCGCGAACGCCGCGCGGCGCGCCAGCGCGGATCGCTGCGCAGCGATTCGAGCGCGTGAAAACAAGTGTCCGTCGTGCGCCGCGCGGCACAAGCTCGGATGGATGACTTCGCCGGATCTTGACAGGCTGTGGTCATGGGGTTAAACAATGAGCCAGCGCGATGATTTCTATACGCGGCGTCCGAAACCGACTGCACGTCGTGACGCGCACCCGGAACGGACCGCCCCTGCTAGGCAACGAGTCTGGGCTTCGGTCGATGGCGTACGGCTCTGTTTCCGATAGCTTGCAGCGCTGTTTCCGGCGGGTGCCACGTCGCGTCGCGGCGCAACACGGGCTGCGCGATCGCATGTGTTCTGGGCCTCGCCGGATGGCGACTCGTGACATCGTTGCCGGCACGTCTTCTAATCACTCTTCTTGATCGACGGAAGGTCTAGCGATGAACGAGCCTACAAGTAAGAAGTATGGATTCACACTTGTCGAGCTATTGGTGGTGATTGCCATCATCGGCATTCTGGTGGCCCTGCTCTTGCCGGCGATCCAAGCCGCCCGCGAAGCGGCGCGCCGCTCGCAGTGCTCGAACAATCTGAAGCAGATCGGTTTGGCGCTTCACAACTATCACGACACGCATCAGGTCATGGCTTCGGGGAATCTGTTCACCGTCAAGCTGACCTATGGCACGGACTGGTGTAGTTCGGGAACCACGGGCGAGAGCCGGGCGCCGTGGACGGTGTTGATCCTTCCCTATCTCGAACAGACCAGTCTGTACAACGAGTTCGATTTCGGGAAAACGTTCACGTCGACCTCGAATGTACCCGGCGTCGCGGCGAACAATGCCCAGTTCACGCTCCCGAACAAGGCTTACCAGTGCCCGACCGACATCAACTCGAAACCCGACAACCACAACGGCTGTTATTTCGGCGTTCAGGGCGGCGGCCCGACACCATCCTGCAGCACGCAGGGCGGAGTGCGCGTCGCGTTCAAAAATGGCGTGCTGTTCGCCAACTCGAATACACGGTTTGCCGACATCCTTGACGGAACGTCGAACGTGTTTATGATCGGCGAGACAAAATACGCGTTGACCAAGGGCGGGCGCAGCGACGGAATCACGACGAGCTGGGCGTCGGCGGGCAAACGAGATACGTACGGCATGCCGTTGAACCTGGCGGCTGCGATGCTGCAGATCAACTCGTATCCGTTGCACGGCGGCAATACCGATACCCTGAACTACATGACGCGACTGTTCGGCAGCTTCCATCCGGGTGGGTGCCAGTTCGTCATGGTCGATGGGTCGGTGCATTTTGTCGGCGAGACGATCGACATCAACGCCTATCAACAGACGGCCGTGCGTGACGACGGCCTGCCTACGGAAGGCTTGTAATGAAGGACCGTAACGTGGAGCTGCGCGTGCGTCGATTGCTCGTTGGGCTATGGATATCGTGTTCGTGCGTCATTCTGGGCTGTTCGAGTTCGAGCGGTCCGGCTCGCTATGAACTGTCCGGCAAGGTTACGTTCAATGGCCGACCGGTCCCGGTCGGCGAGGTCAGCCTGCAACCAGACGGCGCGCAGGGAAACACGGGGCCAGGCTCCATCGCGATGATCAAGGACGGACAGTACAAGACCGATCCCGTGACGGGGGTTGTGGGCGGCGCCTACCTTGTCCGGATCGCTGGTTTCGACGGCGTTCCTGTGGGCGATTCATCCGAGGGCACGGCGCTGTTTCCCATGTTCCAGACGAAGATCGAGCTGCCTGCCCAAGCTTCGACGTACGACTTCGAGATTCCCGCCGCCCCGGGCGCCGCCCGCTGATTGTAGACGCCCGCTCGAAGCACGCGCCGACGCGTGCCCGCGTCCAGACTGGGCGCAGGTGGTTGCCGTCGTGACGTCCAGACCCGGAGCCGCCATGTTCTTGGGGATCGAAATCGGTGGAACGAAGCTGCAGTTGGGCGTTGGCCAGGGGCGCCGCGCCGAGTGTGCGGCTTTGGAACGCCTGGACATCGCGGCCGAACGCGGCGCGGCCGCGATCCTGGATCAGATCGAGCGCACGGCAAGCGGACTGATCCAACGGTTTCCGATCCGGCGCATCGGGATCGGGTTCGGCGGTCCTGTCGATTCGGCTGCGGGGCGGGTGATCGTCAGTCATCAGGTCGATGGCTGGCGAGATTTTGGACTGGCCGGCTGGTGCGAACAGAAGCTGGGCGTGCCCGCCGTGCTGGGCAACGATTGCGACGCGGCGGCGCTGGCCGAAGCGCGGTTTGGCGCAGGCGCGGGCAGGGACACCGTGTTCTTCGTGACGGTGGGCACGGGCGTTGGCGGTGGGTTTGTCCAGCACGGCAAGGTCTACGGCGCCGGGCGACCGGCGGCGGCCGAAATCGGTCATCTGCGTCCCGGGCTGGACGCGGATCGGCCCGACTTGACGGTCGAGGCCCTGGCGGCGGGCCCTGGCATCGCGGCGGCTGCCCGTGATCGTCTGCGTCGCGGGGAAGCGCCTAGCGACCCGGATTGGCGACGCGATCTGGTCGCTCGCGCCGGCGGCGCCGCGGACAAGGTAACGGCGATCTCGGTCGGCCAAGCCGCCGCGGCCGGAAACCGCTTGGCCATCGACGTGCTCGGACAGGCGTGCCGCGCGTTGGGTTGGGCCATGGCGCAGATGATCGCGCTGCTGGCGCCCGAGACGATCGTGGTCGGCGGCGGCGTCTCGCTGTTGGGCGAAGACCTGTTCTTTGCGCCGCTGCGCGCGGCGGTGCGGCAATACGTGTTTCCGCCGCTGGCCGACTCGTACGAGATCGTCCCGGCCGCGTTGGGCGAATGGGTTGTGGTTCACGGCGCGCTCGCGTTGGCGGCAGACCACGACGACGACGCGATTCGCGGCGGCTGAACGACGACATGGCGAGCGAGCTCGCGAACCTGGCGATCGGTTGTCCAGCGCGGCAGCGCTGACGCGGCTGCGACTCGGATGTCCCGTGATCTACACGGAGGAACGCATGAAACCCCGCCGCAGAACGCCGCACGAATCGTTGGGGCTTGAGCGTTTTCGTACGCCGCCGTCCGACGAGCACGGGCTCGCGCTGGACCAATTGACCGCAGCGTACGCCCAGTTGATCGCCCGCGGCGACGATCCGTATGTTTCGCTGCCGGATCCGGACTCGCTGCCGTCCGTGCTCGATGACGACCCAGACACGGCCGACCAGCGGAATGACGCCCCCGGCGACAGCTCGGGCGACAGCCCGGCAGATGGGCTACTTGGCGACGATGCCCTGGCCGCCGACCAGTCGAGCGTCGTTCGATCGCCCGACGCCGCGCGCGGATGGGACGATGGTCGTGCGACGGCCGACGAGGCCTACGAAGTCTCGCCGCGCTCGATCCTCGAAGCGATGCTGTTCGTCGGACACCCGGAGAATAAACCACTCAACAGCGAGCACGTCGCCTCGTTGATGCGCGGCGTGCGCGCCCACGAGATCGACGAGCTGGTGAAGGAATTGAATCGGACCTACGACGCGGACGGCAGTCCGTACCGAATCGAGGCGATCGGCGCCGGGTATCAGCTCGCGCTCCGCGACGAGTTCAACGCGTTGCGAGACGTGTTTTACGGCCGCGTCAAGGCCGCGCGGCTGTCGCAAGCCGCCATCGACGTCCTGGCCATCGTCGCCTATGGCCAGCCCATGACCCGCGAGGACGTGGAAACGCTGCGCGGCAAGCCCAGCGGCAGCTTGTTGAGTCAACTGGTGCGGCGGCAACTGCTGCATGTCGAGCGGTCATCGACTCGCCCGCGAATCCAACGTTTTTTCACGACCGATCGGTTCTTACACCTGTTCGGCCTGCAAAGTCTGCGCGACCTGCCGCAGACGCCCGATTGAGGCCGGCACGCGCGGCTCGACGATCTGCGGCCGACTAGCGGTTTTCGATATGGAAGTTGTCCAGGTAAAACCCTGTCTTGGCGGTCGCCATGCTGCACCAGCCGATCCACGTCAGGTTTTTGAAACTCGCATCGCCCACGTCTAGGCCGGCGAACCGGCGCGGCGTCTGGTCGGGCAACTGGACGGTCAGATCCCACTTGCCGTCTCCGTCGGCTCCGATCCGGGCCACAAGCTCGACGTGGAACCACTCGTTTACGGGCAGATCGAGCAGCGGGCGGCCCGCCACACTGAGCTTGCCGTCGCGGATCCACAGCGATGGCCCGATGCGATAAGGGTTAACATCCCAACTGCGCCATTCGTGAAACAGGACGGCGCCCGGGTCGAGTCGCAGATCGAAGCGGCATTGTGCGCGACCGCTGGTATAGTTCGGCTTGTAGACCAGATGCGGATTGAAGACCGCCTTCAGCCCGGGCGCGTCTTGGACTCGCAGGCTGCGGGCGCCGCCCGCCGCGGTCTGGTTGGTCACCGCAATCCAGTCGCCCCGTTTCTCGACGTTCACCTCGGCATCGGCGGGCGGGGCTCCGAGCGGAGTCAGTTCGAAATCGTCGGCGACCGTCAGTGGCGGCGGCAGCGGCGGTTCGGGCGCGAACTCAACGGGCGGATACGTGAACCCGCTCGGGATCGCCACCCATGCCGGGTCGCCGTATAGGCCGGCCCGCGTGTAATCGAACGGTTTGAACCCGACCTTGGCCGCCGGCGATTCGGGCTTCAATCGGAAATCGCCGTGGGCCGGATCGACGAACAGCGGGTCGGCGACGAGCGATCCGCGGTCCCAGCCTTTGGCTTGTCGCTGATCCAGCGTCAGCCCCTGAAAGTCGACGGCTGCGCCCGAGGCATCGAAGTACAGATTGCTCTCGAAGGTCACCTGATCGTCGTTGATACGGCCGGCCGCGATCAGCGGTCCCGTGTCCCAGTAGATCAGGTTGTTGGCGAGTGTGAACGAGCGGTGATCCTCGACGCGCGAGCGCTGGATCTGGCCATCCATGCTGAAGGCCAGGATGTTGTTGCGAACCACGTTGTCGCGGCCGTAGTGCTGGTGATATGTCCCCGTCTTGACCCGATAGACCAGGTTGTTTTCCAGCACGATGCCCGTGCTGCCTTCGTCGTTGTACAGCCCCCACCCGCCGCGTCCGTAGCGGTCGTACGAGTACACGTCGTGAATCACATTGTTGCTGACCGTCGTGCCCGCCGCAGGCCCCAGCGTGTACACGCCGCCCATATCGCTGAGCACGCCCCAACCGAGATGATGAATTCGGTTGAACTCGATCTTGTTCTGCACCGACAGCGTCGGCCGATAGCCCCACGTCCAGCCGACGGAGACGCCCGTATAGAACTGGTCGCTGATGTCGTTGTGGGTGACCTGGTTGTGTCCGCTGTGGCCGATCCAGACGCCGATCGCCCCATGATGGATGCGTGCCGCGCGGTGGATGATATTGTTGTCACAGACGATGCGCGAGGTGTGCGTGTCGGGCTGGTCCGGATCGACTTTCGTCTGGCCGATCATCACGCCGCCGCCGCCCAGATCGTCGAGCCAGCACCGTTGGATTCGACAGTCGCGGCAGCCGGCCTGGAACCACACGGCGTGCGTGCCGACGTGTTTCACCGCACAGTCTTCGATCGCCACGTGGCGCGCGCCGTCGACCGTGATCGCGGCCGGGATCGTGACCTCCGCCTGGCCGTCGCCGTGGCCCGTCGGCGGCAGGACGTATTGTCCGAACTCGAAATGCAGCCCTTTGAGGGTTACGTGCTCGACGAACCGCGCATCGTCCGACTGGCCGGCGATCGTGACGAACTGTTCCAAGACGGGCGCGACCACCGTGGCGGTAGTCATGTCCTCGTCCTCGCGGGGCAGGTACGCCAGCGTTCCGTCGCGATCTAGAAACCATTCGCCGGGCTCGTCCAGCGCGGCGCGATAGTTCTCCAGATGATAGCGGCAATTGCTGCCCCAATTGGCAAAGCCCCAGGGGACGCCCGCGGTCGTCACGACCAGCCCGGTCGCCGGATCGACGCTCGCCAACCGCGAGCGGGAGACCTCCCACGAATGATACGTGACCAGCGTCGCGTCGCGAAGCTGTTCCGGCGGCGCTGCGGCGAGCGCCCGGATGTCTTCGACCCGCGCGCGAAACGCGCGGTTGGCCAGACTGCCGATCTGGCCGGTCGCCGGATCGACGCCGTGATCCACTTTGCCGAGGACATAGTAGTAGAACTTGTTCGGACTGCGGGCCCGCACCGCGCGGCGCCCGTTGACCCATAACTGTTCGAAATACCATCGACCTTCCGCCACGTCGGGGACGCGCGCGGTCCACACGCCGGACGCGGTGCGCGTGAATCCCGTGATCTGGCGGCCTCCCGAGAAACGCGGCGTCGCGCCCGCGGCCGCTTCGTAGCGGATCGGTCTCGCGGCCGAACCGCTGTCGGCGGGCGTCAGGACTAGCGGCTCGTGCATCGTGTATCGGCCGTCGGCGACCACCACGCGCACCGGTTCGGTCGGCGGCCCATCGCCCGTGAGCTTGCGAATCGCGTCGCGGGCGCCGCCGAGCGTCGCCAAGGGACCATCGGTTCGATCCGCGTTGGCTTCCGCCAACTGACCGGACCAGGCGTCGTTGCCCAGCGGCGATACGTACAGTTCGGCCGCCGCGGCAAGGCTCGATATCGTCGGAATTGACATCAGAGCCAGACAGATCAGACGAACAAGATCGGTTCGCATGGCAGATTTCCTTTGCGCTGCGCAGCGCCATCGTCGTGACTTTGTGACAACGTGTTCGCCCCTCGCGTGGCCATGACGGAGCGTGGCGCCGGAGCGTGGCTCCCAAAGCCGAGGCAGGTTTCTAAAAGGACGTCCTCTCCAAGCCGCACGCACTCTGCCTCGTCCGCTGTTCGGACCGACGCCTGCGAGCGGCGTCTCTGTGCCCCGCGGCGTGGATCGACGCCGCGTCGGGCCAAGCGAGATGGCGTCGCGGGCCCACAATCTGCGGCATGATAAACGCCGGCCGGCGGCGAACACAACCGTGGCGGGGGGCGGGCAGTTGCATTTTAAGGCCGCCTGCGTACACTGGACAGCCGTACGGCGCAGCGGGGTGTCGTGTTCGTCGGCCAGAGAATCGATTATGAACGCAGCGGGCTCGGTGTTGTCGCGGCTGATGCAGGTCATCCAGGAACGCAAGGCGAATCTTCCCGAGCGATCCTATACGACGACCCTGTTTCGCGGCGGTGTCGACAAGATCGGCGCAAAGGTCCTGGAAGAGGCGCGCGAAACGGTCGAGGCGGCGGCCGAGTCGGGCGAGGAGGGTCGGCGTCATCTGGTGGCCGAGGCGGCCGACGTCCTGTATCACCTGCTCGTGCTGCTGGCCCATCGCGACGCGGATTTGAGCGACGTCGAGGCCGAGTTGGGCCGTCGCTTTGGGATTTCGGGACTGGAGGAAAAGGCCTCGCGGACCTCGTGAGCCGCCTTGCTTGAAATGGCTGCCGACATTTTCCCGACCGAAATCGGCGGAAAGGGACTCGCGGACACCATGACCAACCTGCGCATCGGCGTTCCCAGCAAAGGGCGCCTGTCGGAACTGGCTGTCGAATTGCTGAAACAAGCCGGGCTGACGTTCAGCCGCCAGGAACGCAATCTGTTTGCGCGCGTCAACGAGATGCCGATCGAGGTCACCTTTTTGCGCACGGACGACATCCCCGTGTTGTGCGCCGAGGGCGCGATCGACATGGGGATTACCGGCAGCGACCTGATCGGCGAGGCCGCGGCCGATGTGCAGACACGGCTGGCCCTGGGGGTCGGCCGCTGTCGGTTGGCACTGTGCGTCTCCGAGGATTCCTCCCACGCCTCGCCGGCCGACTTGGACGGACAACGCGTCGCAACCAGCTTTCCGCGGCTCACCGAACAATATCTCTCCCACTACGGCGCACGCGTACACCTGGTCCCGATTTCGGGATCGGTCGAAGTGACGGTGGGCCTGGGCGTTGCCGACGCCGTCGTCGACCTGGTCGAAACCGGCAGCACTTTGGCGGCGAACCGCCTGCGAATCCTGGCCGAGATCGGCCGGTACGAGACGGTGCTGGTACAGAATCATCGGCAGAGACACAGCGACGTGGCGGATCGGGTCGTGCGGCGACTCGAGGGCGTCGTGATTGCCCGCGCGTACTCGCTGTTGGAATACAACGTCCGAGTCGACCAGCTTTCCGACGCCGAACAGATCACGCCCGGCTTCAAGTCGCCGACGGTCAGCCGACTGGAAGATTCGAACTGGTGCGCCGTGCGCGTGATGGTGCCTCGCCAGGATGTCATCGAAACGATGGAGCGGCTCGAAGCGTTGGGCGCATCGGCGATTCTCGAAGTGCCGATCATCAATTGTCGGCTATGATTCGCGACGAACGCACGGCGTTTCGCGACGTGCACGCGAGCGCCGGGCTGTGTCTGACCAAAGGCGCGGCTCGGCCGCGCGCCGATCGAACAACCGTACCGACGCCTGCTTGGCGAAAGGCCCCGTCTGTACTACTAACCTCAAACATCGTGAACTTTTCGACAATGTTTTCAGACAGTGACAGCGTTAAGTTGTTGAAGGATTACGTCCTGTGCTGGCAGTAGCTCTGTGTCCTCTGCGTCTCTGCGTTTGATCGACGTCCTTGCGCGGACGAGTTGGCCGGGCTACATGAAAATACGTTTTGGAAACGCAGAGACGCTGAGGACGCTGAGATTTCGGCGCCCCGTCGTGGCGGGGAGAGACATGACAGGCGAACCACGGCGGCTGGACACGGATATTGGAGATGAAGAAGAACGGTTAAACGCGATGTCTTTATTCGTGTGATTCATGGTCCTCTTCAAAAATTCTCGGCCCGTGTTTGGTTGCGGCTGCTGGCCGCACTAGGATGAGTCGGGACAACGCCCAGCGGCAAAGCGGCACAGGACGAAAGATCCCGTTTGTCGGAAAAGGCGATGTGGCCGCCGCGTCGCGTGCGTCGTACACACAGCTTTTTCTCGAGTTGGACATGGTTTTAGTTGCGGCCCGCGGCCGCGTTTAGACAGGAGCGCGCCATGAGAAGCATCCCCGGATTCATGCTAGCCGCTTGCCTGGCGAGCCTGGCCACCGCGGCCTGTGCGGGCGAGGAAAAAACGTTCCGCGCCGGCGCGGCTCAGGTGGATATCACGCCGGTCGAGTTTCCCGTGATCAACAGCGGCGGATTCATCGAGCGCACCGCGACGCGCGCCAACGATCGTTTGATGTCGCGGGCGCTGGTCCTGGACGACGGGACTACGCGGATTGCCCTGGTGGTGGTCGACAACCTGATGTTGCCGCACGACCTGGTCGAGGAAGTAAAACGCCAGGCGAGCCGGGCCACGGGAATTCCGACGGCGCGGATGTTGATCAGCGCTACGCACACGCACTCGGGGCCGTCCGTCATGGGCGCGCTAGGCAGCCGCGCGGACCCGGCGTATACCCGATTTCTGCCCGGAAAAATTGTCGAGAGCATCGCGCTGGCCGTTGATCATCTCGAACCGGCACGGATCGGCTGGGGCAGCGTCCAGGATTTCGCCCACAACCATTGCCGACGGTGGATCTTCCGACCGGACCGCATGGGGAACGATCCGTTCGGCGACCGTACGGTACGGGCGATGATGCACCCCGGCTACGAGAGCCCGAATCACGTCGGGCCGTCCGGACCGGTCGATCCCGAGTTGTCTGTGTTGTCCGTCCAATCGATCGCCGGTCGTCCGATCGCCGTGCTGGGAAACTATGCGTTCCACTATAAGGGCTCGGCGGCGATCTCGGCCGACTTCTGCGGACGCTTCGGCGACGCGCTGGCGGCGCTGATCGGCGCGGACGACGTCTCGCCGCCGTTCGTCGGCATGATGTCTCAGGGCACCAGCGGCGACAGCATGTGGATGGACTATGCCAAACCGGCCAACGACCCGGGACTGGATGGCTACACGCAGGAGATGGCGCGCTCCGCCCTGAAGGCCTACGAGAAAATCGTCTATCACGACTGGGCGTCGCTGGCGATGGCCGAATCGCGTCTGCGGCTAGGGCGCCGCGCGCCGGACGAAGCGCGCCTGGCGTGGGCGCGGGACGTGGCGGCCAAGATCCAGGATCGGCTGCCGCAGGATCGCGAAGAGGTGTATGCCCTGGAAGCGCTGTATCTGCACGCCGAGCCCGAGGTCGAGATCCTGCTGCAGGCGGTGCGGATCGGCGAACTGGGGATCACCGCGTTGCCGACCGAGACCTTTGGGATCACGGGCCTGGCGCTCAAGGCCCAAAGCCCGCTGGCGCAGACGTTCAATATCGAACTGGCCAACGGTGCGATCGGCTATATCCCGCCGCCGGAACAGCACGCCTTGGGCGGCTATACCACCTGGCCAGCCCGCACGGCTGGCTTGGAACCCCAGGCGGCAGCCAAGATCACCGACCGTTTATTGACGCTGTTGGAACAGATCTCTAACCAGCCGCGCACGTTTCGGGCGATTCCGGCGGACGACTACTGCGAGGCGGTCCTGAAAGATCAGCCTGCCGCGTTCTGGCGGCTAGACGAGCTTGGCGGCACCGTGGCGCACGATGCGTCCGGGAACGATCGGTCCGCCGCGTACGAGACGGGCATCGCATTTTATTTGCCGGGCCGCAGCCCGCACGATTTGGAGTTCGCCGAACAAGCGGTCACGCGCGGCGTGCATCTGGCGGGCGGCCGGATCATCGCCGCGGCGCCGGCGGCGGACCAACAGGCGTGGAGCGTCGAGTTCTGGTTTTGGAACGGGCTGCCGGCCGACGCACGGCCGATCTGCGGCCATCTGTGCGCGGTGAGCGGCGCGGGCGACACGGAAGACAGCGCCGATCAACTCCGGATCGAAGACGTGACCGCGGCCGAGCCGATCTTGCGGTTCGCCAACGGCTTGGGCGCGGACCTCGCGGGGCGGACGCGATTGCGTTTGCGGGCCTGGCACCACGTCGTTCTGGTTCGCGACGGACGGCAGGTGGCCGTGTATCTGAACGGAAATCCGGAGCCGGAGATCCGCGGCGAAGTCGATGTCAAATCGCTCAGCAAACCGCGGCTGATTTTCGGCGGCCGTCACGACACGGACAGCACGTTGGAAGGCAAACTGGATGACATCGCCGTGTACGGTCGCGCCCTGACCGGGGCCGAGGTGGCGGCACACTATCGGGCGTCCGGGCTGACGCCGCCGTTGCCGTCTCCGCCGCCCAAGATCGCGCCGCTACAGACCATCCGCCCCACCACGGCCGCTGCGATCGAACGCTATGCGGCCGCGGTTCGCCAGAGCCGCCCCGCCGGGTGGTGGACGCTGCACGAAGCGGATCAGCGCCGTGTGCCCGACGCCAGTGGACACGGCTGCGAGGCGATCTTGGAAGAAGGCGCAGGCCCGTGGCGATCCGGCCCGGGGGGCACGCCCTTTGCCGAGGGTCGATTGGCCGCGGTTCTGGCCGACCTGCCAGGCGACTACTCGGCCGAAATGTGGATCTGGAACGAGCTGCCCGTCACGGCTCGGCCGGTTACCGGTTATTTCTTCTCGCGCGGCGTCGACGCGGCTGCCGGAGCGCCGGGCGAGCACATCGGCATCGGTGGAACCGCGGGCGGCCCCGGACGCCTGATCGTGTACAACGGGAACGAGCGACACGAACTGCTGGTCGGGGCCACACTGCTGCCCTTGAACTCGTGGAATCATGTCGTACTCGTCCGCCAAGGCGGCGTGGTGCGCGTGTACCTGAACGGGCAGGCCGAACCGGACATCGAAGGCCGGCTGACCAAGACCTTCCCCGCCGACTGTGGCCAGATCTTCGTCGGCGCGCGGAACGACAAGTTCGCGCCGTTTCAAGGTCGGATCGATCACGTCGCGATCTACCATCGCGCGCTGGACGCCGCCGAGATCGCCGCCCATTTCGCAGCGGCCGGCGTCGCCCCTTGATCAAACCGCCGGCGAGCGACGCGTGCGCGAACGCCGGGCCGTGCGCGGCACAGGCGGACGCGCCAACGACCGGCTTGGCGCCGTCTGACGACCGCGGCTACCCCTCCAACATTTCGTCTGAACAAGGCAGTAGACCGGCAGGACGCGCGGACGATATGATAGGATTGTGATGGCATTGCCGACCAAGTGGCTCGCGAGGCAGTTCGAAGCATCACAGCGGAACGGACAAGGCAGCAACACAGGCGCGGGCCGACACTTGACCAGGGTGACGACCATGTCTTTGCTGTCGACGGACGAAAGCCCCTGCCCCCCAGGGAACAATCCTCACCTACGTCGTTTGCCACTTTCAAACTCGCCTGGCAATATCTTGATCTTGGATCGCGTCCATGCTGACGACTACGTTTACCGATCTCCATGCACCGCGGACCCTAGGCTCCAATACGGGCGAACCAGGGGACAATGCCGAACTGTCGGCTCGCTACCAGCGGCTGATCCAAGCCAAATACTTTCCCTGGACGGTCCATTCGCATTTTCAACGGCGTTTGGGCGCGGGCGGGCAGGGCGTCGTGTATCTGACGGAACACCGAGGGGCCGACGGCTTTGCCGTTCCGGTCGCGGTCAAGCTGTTTGCGCCCGAACGCTTCAGCAATGCGCGGGCGTACGATGAAGCCATGGAGCGGATCGCCCGCGTGTCCGCGCGGGTGGCCCGCATCCAGCAGGACAACCTGCTGTCCGTGCTGAACTTCGTCGATTATGACCGGATTCGGATGATGCTGATGGAATGGGTCGACGGATTCGACCTGCGTCATCTGTTGTCCAACAGACTGCTGTTGCGGGTTGGAACTCGGGTCAGTTTGCGACGTTGGGAATATATCAACAACGTGATCGCCACGCCGGGCGAGAAACAGACGCGATTCAAGCCCGGGGTGGCGGTGGCGATCGTGCAGGAGTGTCTGATGGCCTTGGCTGCCTTGCATCGCCAGGACATTGTGCACGGCGACATCAAGCCCTCGAACATCATGCTCAAGCGAACCGGCAACGCCAAGATCATCGACATCGGCTCGGCGTTCGAGTTGGTCAACCCCCCGCCGATTCGGACGTGCACTCCGTCGTACGCCGCGCCCGAGGTGCTGGATGGCCGAGAGATAACGCCCCGCAGTGATCTGGCGTCGCTGGGATATGTCTTGGTGGAGATGCTGTCCGGCCAGCAGCCGTTCGCCGGGTTGACGACGCTTCGCGAGCTGTCGGAGGCAAAGCGGACCCTGCCGCACCGATTGAAGACGCTCTTGCCGGCCGAGGTGACTTGCAACGAACTGCTGATGAGTTTCTGTCGCGGGCTGATCGCGCCCGATCCGCAGGTGCGGTTTCCCGACGCCGAGGCGGCGGCGCTAGTGAAAGAGGGCGCCGCGGCATTCCTGCGGCAACTGGTCAAGGGCGACATGTCCAGTGAATACGAGAACGAAATCCGGCTGTTGGTCGAAGAGCTGAAAGAACTTAGCGAAGACGAGGATGACGAATCGGGGACGATGTAGCGCGGGGGCGCCAATGGCGCGGCGGGTGGATGGCAGCAGGTAATCTACGCGGCAGGATGCCGTGTCTACGTAACGCCCGGACGCTGGCGCCGGGGTGGGTGTGCGGACAGGACCGGGGGCCTCAGGACGGTGGGCCGTCGCGTTCGTTCGGTCCCGAACCTTCTATCTCGCGTTTGTCGTGAATCCAGACGAGACCATTGCAGCACTCGCGTCAGCGCCGGGCGGCGCTGCGCGCGGCGTGGTGCGAGTCAGTGGGCCGAACACGGCCGCCTGTCTGGCGGTGTGCTTTCGCGGCGAGGAAGACTTGGGACAAATCCGGCGACCGCGGACGCTGGCCGGGCAACTCGAACTGGGGGCGCCGCTGGGCGAGGTTCCCGCCGACCTCTATTTCTGGCCGGGGCCGCGCAGCTATACCCGCCAACCGCTGGCCGAGCTGCATTTGCCGGGTTCGCCGCCCGTCTTGCACGCGGCGGTCCGGGCCGTATGCGCGGCTGGGGCACGGCTGGCTGCGCCCGGCGAGTTTACCCTGCGCGCGTTCCTGGCGGGACGTCTGGATCTGACGCAGGCCGAAGCCGTGCTGGCCGTGATCGACGCCGACAGCCGCGCCGAGCTTGGCGTGGCGTTGCGCCAGTTGGCCGGCGGACTGGCCGGACCACTGCACGAAGTGCGAAACCGCCTGCTCGACTTGTTGGCCCACGTCGAAGCCGGCTTGGATTTCGTAGAGGAAGCCATCGAGTTCATCTCGGCGGACGAGCTGCGCGATCAGTTGCGCGGCGTCGCCGAGACGCTGGGCCGTTTGATCGCGCAAATGGCGGCGCGCGGTCGCGACGGCGAACCGTTTCGCGTGGCCCTGGTTGGGCGGCCCAATGTCGGCAAGAGCAGCCTCTTGAACGCGCTGACTGGCGAACGGGCCGCGCTCGTCTCGGCCCGCGCCGGCACGACGCGCGACTACCTGACGCGAACGTTGGAGATCGATGGCTTGGCGTGTCGTCTGATCGACACAGCCGGGACAGACGCGGCCGCCAGCGAGCCGGTGGCCATCGCGGCCCAGTCTCGAGCGCAGCAGCAGGCGGCCCAGGCCCACATCCAGTTGCTCTGTCTGGATGCGACGCAACCGCTGGAGGCCGACGAGCGCCGCTTGCTGGCAGCCGACGCGACCACAAATCGGATCGTGGTTCTCACCAAGATCGATCTTCCGCGCACCGTCGAGCTGGAGGCGGACGCGATCGGCACGAGCGCCCATACGGGCACGGGCTTGGCCGAGCTGCGGCGGGCCATTTTCCGTTGCCTCACCGCGGACCGAGGCGGTTCCGAAGTGGTCGCCGGCACCGCCGATCGCTGTCGTGAAAGCCTGCACCGGGCCGCGAAGGCTGTGCGCCGGGCGCTGCATTCGCTCGACGACGGCGACGAGTTGGTTGCGGTCGAGCTGCGGCTGGCGCTGGACGAACTGGCCCAGGTCGTCGGCGCAGTCTACACGGACGACATCCTGGATCGTGTCTTCAGCCGATTTTGCATCGGCAAGTGAAACTTCGTCGCTGGTCAGCGATTCCGACGCATCTGGTCGAGAGACGCGGAGGATCCTCGACGGCCTTCGCGTTGGCCGCGGCGTCAGCCGGACAGACGCTGCTGGCCGACCTCGGCGATCCACTCTCTGGTCCAGTTGACGGTGTCTAGCCCGATGTCGCAAACGCCGTGTTCCAGGAAGATCAGACCCTCGATGCGCCCGGCCTGCAGCAGTTGATATCCGAACTCGACCTGCCGCTGCATACGGTCCAGGGGCATGGGGGCCTTGTTGCCGAAATCCCAAAGATAGCAACCCAGCAGCTTGGGATGGCGCGGGGCAAGCTGTTCGAGCCGCGCGAAGTTCTCCGCGAGGTTGGCAAGGTCTTCCGATTTCCACGTCCAAAACGTGATCTTGTCGCAGTGCGTCAAGTGATCCTGGATCGGCAGGTCCAACTGGCCGGTGTAGACCACGACGTACAGCGGCAACGTTCGCCCGTCGGGCGTTCGTCTTTTCTGCTCGAGCTGCCGCAGTTCGTCCAGGCTCAGATGCGCGCTGCCGTCCGGTTTGAAATAATCATCCATGATGAACCCAACCACGTTGGGAAAGCGGGCGGGCATCCGCAGGACGTAGTCGCGTCGTTCCGGAGCGGTGTCGCCGCCAGATTCGACCACAGCCCATACGACTCGCTTCAACGGGCTGAGCGCGATCGCGTACTGGTCGTATTCCTCCAACGCGGGCCGTCCCTTGTGCCGGATCAGAAACAAGTTCGGGATGCCCATGTAGAAGGCCGCCTCGGCCGCCGTCATTCGCGACGGGGCGTGGCCCCAATCGTCGTTCGTAGCGCCCGGCGCGCCTCCCCAGATCCAGAGTCTGTCCCGCACCACGCCGTCGTCGGGCACCGCGGGAAAGTTGCGGCCGGCCGCGCCGCCGGCCCAGGCGTCTGTCGTTCCGGCGGCAAGCGCGGCGGTGCACGCCGTCGCGCCCAGAAAGCTTCGTCGGTTTAGCTGAGCCCGGTTCATGCGCGTCTCCTTCTTCCGTTCGATGGGTCTGCCGACACGTCCACTCTGCACCGGGCAAGCTGCACGGCCGCGCGGGCCAGGCTCAGTGAAACCTGCCACACGCGAGGCAGCCAATCCACAGGCCGGGCCGAACATTTGAAAAAAAGGGGCTTGCGCAAAGCCGTGACGCGGCCCATTCCCGGTCCTTCGCGCGAGGGTAGCCGACGCGAGAAGGCGTTTCAAGCCGCAGTCCTGCGTTGGGCCTTTGCCCCTGCCCCACCTTTGCCCCTGTCCGGGGGGAACATGTCGCCTCGCGGGGCAAAATCGGGATAGCGGTCTCGCCTATCCGCGGACAGGCGACATGTGTCACGCGGCACGTCGCTGATCTGTGCGGCCAGCCCCTCGCTGCGCGGTCGGCCCCCGATGCCTGGATCTACGCAACTGCTGGCAATGCGCGTCGCATCGCGGCGAAACGCAGTCCGGCGGCAGTCGCGCATTGGCTTGCCGCCGGACGTAGATCGACGGACGCTGGCAATCCGGGCGGACTACCAGTTGGTGAAGATGCCCGGCATCGGGATCGGATAGTCGCCGTTTTCGTTCTTGGTCACCGGGGCGGGGGCGTCCCAGGCCAGCGTCTCCGGGAACTCGCTCTTGCCCTTCTCCACGGCCTCGTCCCATTTGACGACCTTGCCCGAGTACGTGGCCATCCGCCCCAGGATCGCCGTCATGCTGCTCGCTGCGCCGCGCCAGCCCTCGTGGTACGCTGCGCCGTCGCGGATGGCGGCGATCAGCTCCTTGTGCTCCTGGACCATCGAGTTCACGCGGGGACCATCGTATTTCCACTCGGTCTCGCCGCGAATCCAACCCGCGCAGTTGGACTCGCCCTTTGCGCCGTGCGCCGCTTCGCTGACGCTCTGGAACGTATTGGGGATGTGGCGGCACTGGCTCATCATCTTCGTGCCATCGGGATACGTGTACTCGACGAAGTGCATGTCGAAAATCTGCCCGGTTCCCTTGTGGCCGCCCAGATAGCGTTGCAGACACGCGCCCATCCCGTTGGCCTCGGTCGGATGCGCATCCTTCGGATGGCCGTCCTTGGCCCACGCCCAGTTGCAGACGTCCAGGTTATGGATGTGCTGTTCGCAGATGTTGTCGCCGCTGAGCCAGCAGAAATGGTACCAGTTGTCGACCTGGTATTGCATCTCCGTCGCGCCCTCTTTGCGCGGCCGATTCCAGATGCCGCTGCCGTTCCAATAGGCTCGCAGCAGCCGCAACTCGCCGATGGCGCCGTCATGGATCCGCTTGATGGTCTCGATGTACTCGGGCTGGTGACGGCGTTGAAAACCGACGCCGACCTTCAACCCCTTGGATTCGGCCAGCTCGTTGGCGGCCATCAGCGTCTTGTAGCCCGGCGCGTCGACGCAGCACGGCTTTTCCATGAACACGTGCTTGCCGGCGCGGATCGCCGCCGAATAGATCAGCGGGCGGAATCCGGGCGGCGTCGCGGTGATGATCATCGCCGGATTCGCGTCGATCGCCTTCTGATAGGCGTCCAATCCCGTGAACACGCGTTCGTCCGGCAGATCCACGCGATCTTTCCATTGGTCGCGAAGCCGCTTGGCGGTGCCCTGCGCCCGATCCTCGAACGAATCCGCGACGGCGATGACGCGAATCGCCGGGTCGGCGTTCAGGCTGTCTGAAACCGCCCCGTTGCCACGGCCGCCACAGCCGATCAGCGCGACCGTGATGACGTCGCTACCCGCGGCGTGCACCATGCGGGCAGTGCTCGCCTGGCCAGCCAGGGCAACGCCTGCCGCCGCGGCCGTAGAACCCTTCAGGAAATCGCGTCGCGATGCGCTTGTCTTGTCGCTCATCACCGTGTGCTCCACAAAAAGGAAACTGATTCACGCGACCGACCGGGAACATCCCGGCGGGCATGTCCGAAATTGTGTCCTCTCGACAACCGTCGAGCAAGTATGGGGCGATCGAATGCCTCGCGGGGCGTCCACGGTGCGATCGACGGGGTGGCCCGGTGTACTCTGTCGTCCGTCCGACGAGCCCGTATGTCGGGCCGCGACGCTCCAGCCGGTCAGTACCGGAACTGCGCGGGCAAGGGGACCAGCGGCGGCGGCGGGGATGACTGCCATTGAATGACCGTGGGCTGCATCGTGCTCGGAGCCTGCGGCCGAGCCAGCGAGCTTTGGACGAGCGGCTCGACGGGGCCCACGCCGGACTCGGATCTCGCTTGCCCCGGGCTCGGATCGTCGGCGCGGCGCGGATTGGCGGGCGCTACGGGATGTGCCGCGTTCTGTCGGCTGCTTTGTGCTAGATCTCGTTGCCGGGCATACCAACTGCCCGTCGTGTGACCGCCGCTCGACGCGGCGCTGCTCGCTTCCGAGACACCCGAGTCGGGTTGTGCCACGGCTGGCGTGCTCGAGGCAAACTGGAACTCGCTAGGCGACGCTCCGCCCTGTTCGCGTTCGGCCAATCCGTTCACCTGCGCAGCGGGCAAAGGCGGCGGAGGCAGTAAGGACTCTGGAGCCTGAGGGGCCAGCGGCGGGCTGCCCTGCCGCACCCAATCCAGCCATACGACCTGCAACTCGGAGAGGCTGCCATAACCGTAATGGTGCTTGGTCGCCGCCGTCCAGTTATTCCACTTCATCCCGTCGCCAACATAATCGACGAACTTGCGTTTCCCACCTTGCGCGATCAAGAACCGCGCCAGCGAGTACCCCTGTGAGTACAGTGGTAGAATATCGTCGGGATATTCCTGCATCGCGAACATCTGATTGAACGCGATTCCGCGGCCCGTGGTCAGAAATTCGATCAGCAGATGATCCTGTTTGCGGCGTTCCAGATCATGCTCGACCGTCGTACACGCGCCCTCGTCGGCCCAGCGTGGCAACGGCCGTCCAAAGTGCGTGGCGAACACCATGTGCGTGATCTCGTGGGGCAGCACGCTGTCCAACACGCGTTCTTCACTTCCCTGAATCGTCATCTGCCAGCCGAACGGACGACCGCGATCGAACATAAAGCTGGTCGCCCCGCCAGCGCCGAGGTTGGGGCCGACATGCACGCGGATCGGACAAGGCTCGGACCACGGCGGCAGTTCGCGTCCGAGCCACTCCAGGGCCAAGTCGCGCCGATAGATCTCGCCGGCGTCGCCGACGGCTCGAGCAAACTCGGGCGTGGGCGCTGAAATGATGAAGTTCTGGGTTCGATAGCTCGCGCCCAGGGACAACAGCGAGGCTAAAACGACGGCAATCGAGAGAAAACGAGCTTCCATGCTCTGGGGCCACTCCCTTGTTGAATCCGTTCGGGCGACGGAGGCATCCCAGCCTCCGCTTCGTTAAGGCTCGACGTGCCGTGTCGCAGCACATTTCGGACCAAAACGAACTCGCTTTGCCAACACTGCGTCGGCCGCCCCGTGGACGTGGCATCCAGTGGGTTTTCGCGGCGGGTTTTCGCGGCGTGGTTTCGCGGCGGCGTCGCTCGGGTTCAGCCGACGCGCGCGACGCAATCTTGTAAAATTTGCAACGCCCAAGGTAACCCAATCCGCAGGTTCAAGGCCAGACTGATTTTTGTTTTTTTCGGGCTCGCGTCCGATCCACGACTCGCGACGCTCGATCCCGACGGAATCCGAGGCGTCGGGGGGGCAGCCTGCGCAGCAGGGAACGCCTGCTCTCCGCGACGTGCAATGGAACTCGCCCCTCCCGGCGATAGCATGCGCCCGGAGGCGCCTGATTCGCCAATCGTGCTGCCCGCTGGCGAGGCCGGCCTTACTCGACGCTATCGCCCAGCAAGTGGTACACCGTCCAAGTCATGCCGTCCGGGCCGGTCCACGGGCGAACGGTCAACACGCCTTCGACCGCGATCGGCCGCACGGTGAACGAGGTGCTGACGCCCGGGCGTAGATCCACCAGGATCACGTGATGCGCAACGCCGCCGGGGCCGAACTTGCACTGCGTATTCTTGACCAACGGAAACTGGGTGATCCCGTGCTGTTGGAAGATCGAAGGGAAGATAAAGCCGCGAATCCGCACGCGCTGGCCATCGAGTTCCTTGACTCGGGGCGTCAACATCCCCGACTCGAACACCGAATCCTCGGGCATCGCGAGTTCCAAATCATCGAACGTGATCGGGGTGGGACGTCCGCGGCCGCGCACCGATTGCGCCGCCGAGCCACGCGCGGTCGCCGCCGATGCTGGCGCTGCCAGCGATTGGCCGGAGACTGGCGAAACGCCGTCCGTCGCTTGCGCGCGGGGGAGCGTCGACACGCGCGTTTCCACCGCCGGCCGATCGCCCATTCGATCCGCTGTCATCTCGTCGATCAGCGTGGGCGCATCGCGATCGCAGCCGGAGGCCGCGAGACAAACCGCAACGGCGAGCGATACCAGCGCCGGCGTCTCACGCATCGCGTTCCCTCGGCGGTGCGAGTTCCCTGAGAGCTTGCGCAAACGCCTGGTAGGCCCAGCGATCGAACAGCACAAAACGAACCAACTCGGGCCGCTGGCGCGTTTCTAAAAACTCGCGGACGGTCCGCAAGGCTACAACGGAAGCCTGTTCGACCGGATAGCCGTACACGCCCGTGCTGATCGCGGGAAAAGCGATGCTCCGACAATCGTGTTCGATGGCCAATTCGAGACAGCGACGGTGGACGGCCGCCAACAGTTCGGCCTCGCCGTGCGTCCCGCCGGACCAGATCGGTCCTACGGCATGAAAGACGTGCTTCGCCGCGAGCTGGCCGGCCCCCGAGACGACCGCCGAACCCGTGGGGCAGCCATCAGGGTACAGACGATCCGTCTCGCGCATGATGCTCGGCCCGCCCCGCCGGTGAATTGCCCCGTCGACGCCTCCGCCGCCCGCCAGACGCGAGTTGGCCGCGTTGACGATCGCGTCTACCTCTTGGTCGACGATATTTCCCTCGACCAGTTCGATCGTCTGTCTACAAATTGTTGCTTTCATCGTTGCCTCGCCGCCCTGGGGCAACTAAAGTGCATGAATCGACTTGATTTTCGCGCACCGAGAACGGGATCCTGGGCGAATTCGGGAGGACATCGTGCCCCCAGCCGGCCTGCCACAAGAATATCGGGTTCCGTGCGGCAAAGGCGGATTGAAATCCAACCTACCTGCCGCCACGCCGGACAATGAAACGGATAACGCCGGGACGAAACGGAGCTACCGGTTGTTACCGCCATGGGCGCTATTGTAGTCAGTCTCCAACGATGGAGAAACGACAAAATGACGAAGAACCGTTGGATCGTATGCCTGGGGATGTGCTGTTCGCTGGGACTGACGCTAGCCGCCAGCGCCAAAGACATCTTTGTGGACAACGTCAGGGGCGACGACCGTTTCGTCGGCGCCGAAGCCGCGCGTCGAGGC
Source organism: Candidatus Anammoximicrobium sp. (assembly GCA_032229885.1). Lineage (GTDB taxonomy): Bacteria > Planctomycetota > Planctomycetia > Pirellulales > Pirellulaceae > Anammoximicrobium. The sequence goes on from JAVYAJ010000082.1 coordinate 26,698, forward strand.
GCCGAGGCGGGGCCTTGTCGGACGATCGCTCGCGCGCTGGACCAGGCGGCCACGGGCGATCGAATCATCTTGGCCGCGACCGGCGTGCCCTACCGTGAAAGCATTACGCTGCAAGCCGGACGTCACAGCGGAACCACGGACGAGCCATTTCAGATCATCGGCTCGGGCGCAACGCTGTACGGCGCGGCTCGCGTGCCGCACGACGCCTGGCAGCATGTGGCTCGCGACATCTACCGATTCTCGCCGTGGCGATCGAGCTACCAACTGCTGTTTCTGGACGGCAGGCCGGCGGCGCGAGCCGTGTCGGAGCCGGGAGACTGGAGACTGCCGGACCTGCACCCGCATCACTGGTGCCTGTCTCAGGCCAGCGTGTTCTTTCGAACGGCCCCCAAACGGACTGCCGACAGTTATGACCTCGAGTATTGCGCGCTGCCGGTCGGCATCACGCTGTACGAGGTGCGAAACGTCGTCATCCAGGATCTGATCGTGCAGGGTTTCCAGTTGGACGGCATCAACGCCCACGATAGCGCGTTCGGCGTGTCGCTGGAACGTGTCACCTGCCGCGGCAACGCTCGCAGCGGCGTCTCTGTGGGCGGCGCATCCCAGGTGACGCTCGCCCACTGCCTGTTGGGCGGCAACGCGCAGGCCCAGTTGCGAACCGAAGGCCACGCCCATGCTCGACTCGTGGCATGTGAGCTGCTGGACGGCTCGGCCCCGGCGATCCGGCGCGAGGGCGGCAGCGTCGAGTTCGTGCCGTCCGGGCCGCGATCCACGAATCTGGCTCCGCGAGTCGCCAGCTCGTCCGATCTCGGTTCCGCGCCGGCGCGAGTCCGTCCCGCGTTTCAATGAATCCAGAGCGCGCAGCACGCCACCGCGGCGGGCGCTTGTCGCGCGCCGCCCGTCGGGGGCGCGGTCGCCCACGTGATGGCACACCAGCTCGCTGACGGCTTCGAGACGACCGACCAAACGAGCCTTTCGGGGGCGCGGTCGCCCACACGATGACACACGGCACGGGCCCGCGACGGACGGAGATCCGCGACCGGTTGTCAGGCACAGCCTCGCGGTCGCGGGGCCGTCACCAGGCGTACCGTCCGATAGCGTCCTACGAACGACGCACCGCGTCGGAACTCGCCCGTCCCGGCGACGGCATCGGCTGGGAGAGCGACGCTCGGTCGTGCCACTGGAATCGTCCGTGTGCAGGTGATCAGCCCGAGCTCAGGCGAATGTAATCGATCGCAAACTCGACGCCGGGCGCCGTCGCCGGATCGATCCGCAGCGCCGTGACGATCCGCCGCCAGCGCGAAGCCTTCGTCAGATCGATTTCATAGTCGTGGAACTGGCCGTCGCCGATGATGCTGACGCTGGCCGACGCGTTCTCGTTCATGGCCGAGAATGGCGTGGCCCAAAAGATCTGCAAGCGTTGGTTTCGGTTGCTGCGAACGCGAAGCGACAGCTGATTGAGACGGCTCGCTTCGATCTGCAGTCCGGACACTTGCAACGCCGGATCGTGGCCGATCGAGCGGCCGATCAACAGCCCGTCTCGCGACGCTAGGTCGGCAACGTGCGCGTTGCCAATCCAGCCTTGCAGATCGGCGGCCGAGTCGAACTCCCAGGCGGTCTTGGCGGCCGGCGTCGGCAGGTCGTAAGGCCCGCGTCCCACGTCGGCGGGAACGAGGTTCGGCGGCCAATCGCCCGGTTCACAGAACGCGGCGCGCAATTGGTCAAGATCCTGAAAACCGTACTGTGCGTAAGGCTCGATGTAGCTGCCTTCGCCCCACTCGTTGACCGGTCCGAGCAGGATGATCTTCTTGTGGTGTTCGTCAGCAAATTGGCGGCCGAGCCGACAGAGCTTGCCGAACAGGTTTGGCGTACGGCCTTCGGCGACGATCGACTTGTCGCCGTGCCAAGGTCGAGCGTCCCAGCCCGTGTCGATAACCGGCAGATATAGCAAGCCCCCGGACGAACGCTGCGCCTTGTCCCACAACTCGGGACATGTATCGAGCAGGTTGGCGTAGGGGAATCGATTGCCTCCGGATTGCCGCCAGGCGAGCTGGAAGGCGTGGTAGGTCGTCGCCGCTTCGAATCCTTCGCGGACCAATTCCGCCGTTCGCCGGTGATCGTCGTGTCCGCTCATGGCCACAAAATAGATCCCCGGCAATCCGGCGGCTTTCGCCATCTCCTGCGACATGGCATACAGCCTGGCCGCCTCGTCGCTGCCTCCCAAGTCATCGCGCACGTTTTGGGGCGCCCAGATCATCACGACCGGCCGGTCATCGATGCGATAGTACTCGGGGGTGTGGAAGTAATGGTCGATCCAGTACTGCGTCACGTCGCGCCAATCGTCGGCCGAATGCGTGTTCGGCGGATTGTGATTGGCCCACATAACGCACCATTTCAGATATCGTTTGTACCGCGCTTTGCCGTAGGCGTCGTGCAACCAGTGCTCCAACTGGCGCCGTCCCTGACACCAATACCAGTCGACCATATAGAAGTCGATGCCATGCTCGACCGCCCACTTGATCTGCCAGTCGGCGCACTCAGGATTCGACTCGTCGTACCAACCCAGAATCGGTTTGCGATTGGGCCAGTCGAGGATCGGTCGCCACTGCCGCATGGTCGGAAAGCCCGGGAAATAAAACGCGCCGATCTCATACGGGCTTTTCACCGGTTTCGGCTCAGGAACATAATCGCTGGGCGGCACGTCGGGCTTTGGGGTCAGCTCGAGCGCGGCGACCGCGGACACAGGCTCTGCGCCCGCGGCAGCGACCCGCACCCTCATGCCGAGCGTTCCCACACGGTCCGAACGCACCTGCCAGCGGACCGTCTTGGGCAGATCGAACGACAGGTGATCGATCGTCTTCGTGGCGCCGTCGAGCACCTGAGCTGGCCCATCCGCCTCGAATGTGGCGACCACGTGTTCAGCCGTCTGGCCGCCGCGGTTGGCGAGCATACAGCTCACCTGCACCTGCCGCCCGGCCCGCTGGATGCCTTCGTCGGGACCGAAATACACGACGTCAAACTCGATCGGTCCCTGCGGATCGGCAGCGACTTGGACCGACTCGATCTGCGTCGCGCTATCCGCGCCGCCGGGCAACTGCAGCCCGAGCATGACGATGGTGTCGCGCCATTTGGCGAGCGCGTCACAGGCGAGATTATAGGTGTGCATCCGGCCGTCCGCTCGTAGCGAAAACGTCATGTCCTGCCAACCGAACTGGCTGTCGCAGACACAGAACAGCCGACCGCTGCCCGCCGTCGAGGTCGCCAACCGCACGGACACGAACGCGTGCTCGGCGGCCGGAATCGACAACAACGGGCTGAGCAGGATCGGTCCTTGAGGGCCTTGGGCCACGTCGCCCGAGTCGATCCACTGGTCGCGCAGGTCAGCAGCGTTCCAAGCCTGGGCCGCACAGGCGTTCGGCGCCGGGGCTTGAGCGATGCGGACCCACTGCAAGTCGAACTCGCCATCGCTGGGCGGGTCGAATCGCAGGCGGATGATTTTCTTGGCCGCTTGCCAGAACGGCCAAATGCGGTAGACGTGATAGGCGCCGTCCCCATGCGTGTTGAACGCCCGGTATTTCTGCGCGCTGAATCCGCCATACTGGCCTTCCAACGTTTCCGTCCAAAACAGCTCGGCCATCGAAGGCGAGGTTCCTCGGAGACAGATCTCGACATACTGCGTGGCTGTGGCCGAGATCTCGAAAACCGGACCGAACAGGATCGGGTCGTTGCCGGTGGCGCGTCCGTGCAGCGTTCCGTCACCCACGCGAACGTCGGCCAGTTGGCCGCCAAGCGTCCAGCCTTGCAAGTCGTTGTCGGCATCGAAACGCCACTGGACCAGCGTCTGGCCAGGGGACCGGTCCGGCCTGTTGTCTCCGGACCGCGTTGGCGTCTTGCTGACCGACTGTGCCAGTGCGCCGGCCGTCATCAGCGCCGCGCACCACGGCGCCCATCCCAGACATCTTCGTATGATCGATGGTGACATGGCTCCAACTCCTCGAGAACGACGCCTTCGGAGCGCGGGTTGAAGCGTCCGTCGCCTGCCCGTCGCATCGCCACGCCGTCGCATCGTCCGGGCGGCGGCTGATCGTCGCTACAGGATCCGCGCCGGTTGAGGGAATTCGATCGTGAACTGCGTTCCGCGGCCGATCTCGCTCTGCACGCTGATTCGCCCGCCGTGCGCCTCGATGATCTTGCGGGCCGTGGGAAGGCCGAGGCCCGAGCCGCCGTTCTTGGTCGAAAAGAAAGTCTCGAACATCCGCATCGCCGTGCGGCTGTCCATCCCGCAGCCCGTGTCGATCAGGTCCAAAGCGACGCCCTGGCGCGCCAACCGTGTTCGGACCAACAGTTGGCCGCCGTCGGGCATCGCCTCGAGGCCGTTCTTGACCAGATTCAGCAGCGCCGCGTACAACGTCTGTTCGTCCAGCTTGATGCTGGGCAAGGCCGGATCCAGGAATCGGACGAACTCGACGTCCGCCTGCCTGGCCTGCGGCTCGAACAGCGTCAACACCCGCTCGACCACTTCATTCAAGCTGCCAGGAGTCAGCTCGAGTTCGCCCAGGCGAGCGAACCGGAGAAAGTCGCGCAACAGGTTTTCCAGCCGCTCACACTGTTTCTGGACCGTCTCGATCTTCTGCAACGCGCGGCGTTCGTGAGGCGTTTGGGCGGCGGCAAAATCCTCGGCGAGCAGCTCCATATTCATGTGGATCACGGACAGCGGGTTCTTGATCTCGTGCGCCAGCGATCCCGCCAACTCGGCCAGCTCGTTGTACTGTCTTCGCAGACGTTCGGTGAGCGGTTCCGGGGTCGAAGTCGAGTCGGCCATATTACAGACTCCAATCCAACGCGATATCGAGGACGGTCGCCGAGTGGGTCACCGCGCCGACGCTGATCCGCTCGACGCCCGTCCGAGCGATCTCGCGGACGGTCTCTAGATTGACCCCGCCGCTGGCCTCGAGTTCGATTCCCGCGTCGACGGCGTTTCTGCGGGCGGCGGCGTCCCGCAATTGATCGGGCGTCATATTGTCCAGCAGCACAATGTCGGGCCGTGCCAGCAGCGCGTCGTCCAGTTGGTCGAGCGTATCGACTTCGACCTCGACGATCATCGTTTCCGCTTCGCTTGGATCGCGCATCACCGAACGAAGGAATTCGCGGGCGCACCGGACGGCGTCGCCCGGCCCGAGTTGCAGCCAAGCCAAATGATTGTCCTTGATCAGCACGGCGTCAAACAGGCCGAGCCGATGATTGCTCCCGCCGCCGCAACGAACGGCGTATTTCTCCAATCGCCGCCAGCCCGGCGTGGTCTTTCGCGTGTCGTAAATTCGAGCCGCGGTTCCTTGTACGGCGTCGACGAACCGACGCGTCAACGTCGCCACTCCGGACAGCCGCCCCAGCAGATTCAGCAGCAATCGTTCGGCCGTCAGCATCTCGCGGACCGGACCGCTCAGCCTAGCCACGATCTCGCCTCGGTCAAGCTTCTGCCCGTCGGCGACCAAGGGCTCGCAGACGACGGAGACATCCATTTCGTCGAGCGCCAACTGGATCGCGGGCATCCCCGCCAGAACGCCCGGTTGTCTGGCGACGATCGCAGCTCGACCCTGGGCGTCGGCCGGCGCGAGCGCGACGCTGGTCCAGTCGTGGCGTCGCCCCAAGTCCTCGCGAATCGCCAGACGCACGATCTGGCGACAATCATCGGCTACGGCGCTATCCCAGACGATCTGGGTGTGGTCTCTGCGAGTAGCTGTCATCGGCGTATTCCTGCGAGGTGTAACGGTTGGATCAAACCGCGAGTTCGACCCGCGGCGGGACGCTCGGCGCGTTGGACGATGGACGCCCGCCGTCGGAGGCACGGCTGACGCGGCGGCTAGTGCCGCAAATCAGAATTAGCAGGTCACTATAGCCAGACTTTCGCCAGTCTGTGCAATATCGTAAGTCGGGATTTATAGCCATGACGACTGGTCCCTACCCAGTTTGTCAGCTGAAATGCGCTCGTTGAGAGTCTGCGCAGTGTGTAGGGCCACGCTCCACGCGTGGTTGGAGGGCCACG
>JAVYAJ010000083.1:0-6030 GCA_032229885.1 Candidatus Anammoximicrobium sp.
CTCCGGCCAGACTCTGGGGGCGGCACTCGGCTGGCCAACTCAGCCTCGCTCCTCAACAACGACCGGAGATCATTTTCGCAGTCCCTCGAGACACCGGCCCCTGGTCTCGAGTCGCCTTCTACGACGGCTCGAATGGACCTGGGGCGCCCCCGTTTGGTTGCGGCCGAGCACAGCGAGGCCGCGCTGGGCTATTTGCCGTACTGATCCCGATCCGCGCCGGGCCGTCGGCTGCGATGCTCGACGTTGTGCAGCATTCCCAGGGCGCGCTGCAAGCCTGCGTGGCCGAATCGCTCTTGAATCTGGTCGGCGGCTTGGTCAAGGCGGGCTTGACGCTCGTCCTCGACCTCGGGGAACAGACGCAACTGGGCCTGAGCGGCGTGTTCCAGGCCGCTCATCCCGACGCCCAACAAGCGAATCGACAGGCGTCGCGCAGGCAGCCGCGAGGCGAACATCTGGGCCGCCGTTCGCCAAATCACTTCGGTGATGTCTGTCGGTTGGCCCAACGTCTGCGCGCGGGTGATCGTATGAAAGTCGCCGAAGCGGATCTTCAGATTTACCGTGCGACCCTTCAGCCCGTGCCGCCGCAAGCGACAGCCGACCTGTTCGCTCAGCTCCAACAGCCAGGCTCGGATCGCGTCGGAATCTTCCAGATCCCGCACGAACGTCGTCTCATGCGAGATCGACTTGGCCGCCTGTTCGGGCACCACCGGGCGGTGGTCGATGCCCCGCGCCAGCTCCCAGAGATGGTCGCCGCTGGCGCCAAAATGGTCGCGCAGCACGTCGACGGGCAGGTCTCGCAGTTGGCCGATCCGATGGACGCTCAGCCGGGCCAGCGTGCCGCATGCCACTTTGCCGACGCCCCACAGGCGCGAGACGGGAAGCGGGTCGAGAAAGGCCTGGATCTGCCCGGGATCGACGACGACAAGCCCGTCCGGCTTTTCTAGATCGCTGGCGATCTTGGCCAGAAACTTGTTCGGCGCGACGCCCACCGAAGCGACCAGCCGCAGACGCGCACGAATGTCCTGTTTGATGATCCGGGCGATGCGCGTCGCCGATCCGAACAGCCGTTCGCTGCCGGACACGTCGAGGAAGGCTTCGTCCAGCGACAACGGTTCGACCAGCGGTGTGTACTGTTCGAAGATGGCGTGAATCTCGTCCGAGACTTCGGCGTAGAACTCCATCCGAGGCCGCAAGAAAACGCCGCGGGGGCACAGTCGGCGGGCGGTGATCGCGGGCATGGCGCTGTGGACCCCGAACGTGCGGGCCACGTAGTTGGCCGCCGCCACCACGCCGCGGCCTTCGGGCGTGCCGCCGACGATGACCGGTTTGCCGACCAGCTCGGGACGTTCTCGCTCTTCGACCGAGGCGTAGAACGCGTCCATGTCCACGTGCAGGATCATGTGTCACCTATGGGGGCAAAACCCGGTTTCTCGCTCGCCGCTGGGCCGCGGTCCGTTTCAACCGTCGGAGGATGCCGCCAGCCGAACCACGATCTCCGCGGGGCCGTCCTTTGTCACCCGGATCCGACGCTCGATCTGTCCGGCGGGCGTCTCGATCACAAGTCGATACGCGCCGAAGAAACAGCGGCACGCGAACCGCCCCTCGCCATCGGTGGTCCCTCGGGCGCGGGTTTTCCACTCGTCGTGAATCAGCCGGTGAAGCCGTTCGTAGACCGGTTTGGGCGACGTGTCGGCGCGCAGCATTCCGCCGCCGGACAGCCAGGAACCTTGGTCGCACAGATCCCACCAGGTGATGACTTGCACGGCGGGATGGGCAAAGCACACGCGATAGAACTTCACCGCGTAATCCGCCTGCGCCGCCTCGTCCCAGACGCCGCTGAGATGCGAGCCCGTGATCGGCAGACCCGACGAAGTGGGCGTGAACTCGGTGATGTGCAGTCCTTTGCCGAACGTTGCGTATTGGTCCAGGATCTGCCGGACCCGATCGAGGGGGAAACGCATTGCCCGTGGTTCGTGCGCCTGAATCCCGATCCCGTCGAACGGCACGCGGCTGTCGATGGCCGCCGTCAGCAGGCGGTAGAAACCCGGGCCGCCATCGGCCAGCACATGATAATCGTTGACGATCAGGACGTCGCGCGGGTTGGTGGCGCGGGCCCAGCGATACGGCTGGTCGATCTTCGGTTCGGCCAGATGCGACGGCTCGTTGACGACTTCCCAAAACGTGATCTTGTCGCGGTATCGCTCGAGGATCTGGACGACTCGCTGACGCTGCGTTTCCGACGGCGGCTGTCCGACGGACCATGTCGGAACTCCAGCTTCGTCGCCCCACAGCAGCGGATGGCCTTTCATGCGAATCCCATTGGCTTCGCACCACGCCACGACCTTGTCCGTATAGGCGTAATTCGGCCGCCCTCGCTCGGGTTCGTATCCGCGCCAGTAAAATCCGACGGTCGCATAGTTGAACAGTTCGGCGAATCGTTGCTTGTACGCGGCGTTGTGGGCCTGGTCGCGAAAACGATCGAACATATAGATATTGCATCCGAACAGAAAATCGTGCGCCGTCTGTTCGAGCGCGATCGCCGCGTCGGCGAGCGGTCGGTCGGTGGCGTCCAGAACCCGGATCGTCGCCTCCGTCTGGCGATGTCGTTCGATGACCGGCCGGGTCGCCGCGACGATTTCGGCTTCGCGCCGCTCGGCGGCTTGCGTCAGTTCCTGCTGGCCGACCGGCGTCGGGTCCGCGGCGCGGGGCGGCGGACGGATCGTGATCCGGGCGAGATGTAGGTTGCGATCCTCTTGGCCGATCAGCGCATCGTTCAGAAAGCCCGCCGCGATCTCGTGGACGCCGGCCGACAGATCCGCTTGGAAGCGATAGTCGGTCGCCTCCGGGCGATCCACCGAGACCGTCTTGACCACCCGGCCATCGACCAGCAGCGCCATCTCGGGCCACACGCCGCCCGCGGGACTGCCCCACGCGCGAACGACGATGTCATAGACGCCATCGGCGGCAAATCGCAGCGCCTGGCCCACGCGGCCATTGGTCCACAGATTCCAGCCGCCGCCGGCATGCGGGCCGCCTTCGGTTCGGATCGCCGCCGTCCGGGCGTCGATCACGCAATCCGCCGATGCGCGGCGAGCCATGGTCGCGGCGATCAGAAGCATCGCACTCAGGATTCCGAACAGCGCATTTCGGTTCATGGCCTGGGTTCCCGTCGTGAGAGTGGGCAGCGCGCGGGCGGGCGGCGCGGATGACGGTTCGCTGGCTTGCCGCCTGTCCGCTGTCAGCTTAGACTTGCCGCGGTGCGCTGGCAATCGCCGGGACGCGCGTGCGCGCTGCGGCGGCGCGCCGATCATCTCAGCTCGACGCTCATTTGACGCCGCAGGTAAGCCCTCACGGGAGCTCTCCGAAGATACAATCCAAAGGTGCCACATGACTTGTCTCCACGTCGCGATGTTTTGCGGTTTGGTCGCCCTCGGCGCGGACGTGCCCGCGGACTATCGTCTCGGACCGCCGCCCGGCCAGCATCTGGCGCGTGAATCAGCCCCCGCCGGCGGGCCGACGTTTTCGTCCGGTTCGCCGCTGATCGCGACGACCTACTTCTACTGGTACGACGCCGCCACCAATGCGCATATCGTGAACGGCGACGGCAGCGACGCGCTGACCGATCACCCGCCCACGCTGACGGACTTCAGCTACACGAGCGTCGCCTGGCACGATCGGCAACTGTGCGACATGATGGCCGCCGGGATCGACGTGCTGCTGCCGGTGTACTGGGGCACGCCGCTGAGCCAGAAGCATTGGAGCGACACCGGATTGGGGCCGCTGGTGACGGCTCGTCAGCGACGGATCGATGCAGGCGATTCGCCGCCCGCGATCGGCATGTTCTACGACACCAGCACGTTGCGGCACAACGAGGGCGATTATCACGTGGACTTGACCACGCCCAGTGGGCGGCTGTGGTTCTACGGAACCATCCGCAACTTTTGGAGCCAGATTCCGCCCCAGCATCGAGCTCAGATCGACGGTCGGCCGTTGGTCTTCCTGTACGCGTCGGCGTTTGCCCAGCGCGTGGACGAGACGCTGTTTCCCGCGGTTCGCGAGCTGTTCCGCCACGATTTTGGCACGGACTTGTTCCTGGTCAAGATGCGCGGTTGGCCAGGTGACGCCGATGGCGAATACCAATGGGGCGGCGCACTGCGGCCCCAGTTCCTGGACGTCGCCGGTCTGGGCCCGGGCTACGACCATTCGGCAGTGCCCGGCAGAGCGCCGCTGGTTCGTCCGCGCGAAGACGGACGATTCTATCGTCGCGCCTGGCAACAGCTACTGACCAAGCCGATCACCGCCCGGCCGTGGCTCGTGCATGTGGAGACTTGGAACGAGTTCCACGAGGGAACGGAGATCTGCGAGAGCCGCGAGTACGGGCGGAAATACATCGAACTGACTCGCGAGTTCGCGGACGCGTTCCATGCGGGCCGACAATTGCCTCGTGCGACGACGCGTCCGACGCGCCGCGTCGCAACGGCCGCGCCGGGCCGCGCCGACGGATTGGCGATCGCGCCGATGCCGGACGGCGACGGACCCGTGGATCAGAAAACGATCGACGGCCGCGCGGCGTGGAGCACGCGAGAGCACAGGTTCTCGCCGACTTCGCGTTATCTATATTTCGAGGTGGACGACGAGTTTCTGTTCGACACGGACGAGTCGGTCGAATTGACCGTCGTCTACCGAGACGCGGGACCGGCGAGTTTTCGCGTCGAATACGACTCGAACGATCCGCGGCTCGCCGGGCTTGCCCAGCAGTTTCGCCCCGGCCCCAACCAGCCGATCCGCGGCACGAACGACTGGAAAGAAGCCCGCTTCGTGTTGCCCCACGCGCGATTTTCCGGACTAGCCAACGGCGCTGACTTTCGCCTGTCCGCCGTCGGCGGCGACCTGCTGATCGCCAGCGTTCGTCTGCGCCTGTTGGAGCCCTGACAGTCTGCCGCGATCCAGTGCGAGGATGAGTCTCGTGCATTGTCCTATCCTGAAGTTTGAGTAGCCGCACGCGATAGAGAGTCTGTTCAAACATTGGGCTCTACCTACAACATATTGTGCTATCGCGATCGTTCGCAACACAACCTATTGTGGCATTGCGGAAGACACTGTCTTGCTCCTCTTGAGACTGGAATGTCGGGCCGTTTGGGTTAGCATAGACTCATGCAGATGTACTTTCCATGAGCAACGCAACCCGAAGGCATTTCACCCCCCACAGAAGGCCGAGATTGTCCGCCGACATCTCGCCGGCAAAGAGGCCGTGTCGGCCCTGGCCGAGGAACTGAAGGTCCAGCCTAGCCAGATCCACCTGTGGGTCAAGCAGGCCTTGGACCAGGCCGAGAGGGCCTTCCAGAAACAGCCGACCTCGCGATGCGTCGAGAAGACCAAGGACCAGCGAATCGCCCGGCTCCGAGAGAAGCTCGTCCAGAAAAACGAGGTCATCGCCGAACTGTTGGAGGAGAACGTCCGGTCAAAAAAAGCCAATGGGGAACTCTAAACGGACGCTGGGTTCCTCACGACACGCGGGACGAGGGGGTGGATTACGTCAACCGTTGGACCCGCCGGGCGGAACTCTCCGTCAAACGGCTGCTGGGCTGGCTGGGGCTGGACGCCAGCAAGTTCCATCAGTGGCGGGACCGCTACGGCAAGGCCAACGAGCACAACGGCCGGGCGCCGCGCGAACGGGTGGCTGGAAGACTGGGAAAAGCGGTCCATCCTCGACTATCACGACCGCCAACCCCTGGAAGGATACCGCCGACTGACGTTCATGATGTTCGACAACGACATCGTCGCCGTCAGTCCCAGCAGCACCTACCGCGTGCTCAAGGCCGCCGGCCGGCTGGACCGTCGCCTCTGGGCCCCTTCCAAGAAAGGCACGGGGTTCGTGCAGCCCGACGGGCCGCACCAGCACTGGCACGTGGACATCTCGCACCTGAACCTGCCAGGCACGTTCTACTTCCTCATCAGCGTGCTGGACGGCTACAGCCGCTACATCGTCCACTGGGAGATCCGCGAAAGCATGACGGAACTGGACACCCA
>JAVYAJ010000084.1:0-9414 GCA_032229885.1 Candidatus Anammoximicrobium sp.
TCTGAACGCGGGACAGTGCCGCAACCCAAAAGTGTAATATACAGACCAGTGTACAAGATGCGCGCACCGTGCGCGCATGATACGAACTAAGACTCTAACACGGGTTAGTGCCGGAATGAATTCACCTTTGATCTGCAAGACTGATTCGGCGTACGCCTCGGCGCGCGCGGACGTCGCCAGCGAGGATTCTCGAACCAAGGGAGCATGGTTTTGGCGTCGCAAATCGACGTCGCCGACCCAACGTAAGAGCGGGTCATGGTCGGTGGGAACCGGAGGCACGTCACTCGCTGAGCAAGCCTGCTGACTTGGTTTTTCCGCACGTTTGTCACACCCTGCGCGCTAGCTGGAATCCTGGCGCTGAGAGGAGAAAAGATGGAGCATACCAGTCGCGTGACATGCTTGACGCAACGCGTAATCTTAGCCAGTGTCATGATGATCACAGCCTCGATGTTATGGGGCTGTGGCGACCGGATGCCGCGCTACCCGCTGTCCGGCGCCGTTACGTTTGGCGGCCAGCCAGTGCCGTTTGGTCGCCTGATCTTGATCCCAGACGAATCGCAAGGCGCGAAAGCGCGTCGCAGCGTCGTCATCTTCAAGGACGGTCATTACGAGACGCCTCCGGATCAATACGTTCTGGGCGGAAAATACACAGTCGAGATCGATGGCTTTTCGCGCTCCAACGAATCCGGCGACAATGATGACGTGGATGATCCGCGGTTATTTCCGGTGTGGTCAGCGTCGGTAGACCTTCCACCAACCGGCGGAAGTCATGATTTTGACGTCCCGGCGGGTGGTAAGGAAATACGGCGTCATCAAGACTAAGCCTTGGGATCCCGCAGTGGCCAGACCGCGCGAGTCTTGCCCGCGACGAATGCGGTTGCCCGAAGACCAAAATTGGACAACACAACCGTGCGCGACTCGCGGTTCCCACGCCACAGCTTTCCTCGACCTGGCTGACGATGCGTTGTGCGGGGCTGGCGCGCTGGCTACACACGGCTCGGCACGCCGCGATACGGCCTGGCCTCTCGACGTGGAAGGCAGGCGAAAACGGACATTTTTTCCATAGAAAGGCGAAACCCATGAGGAAAACGTCTTCACGCCTCATGCTGGCGTTGATTGCCGCGGCTTCGTTCGCCATGAGCGGTACGAATCCGCGAGCGGACGACGCGCAGCTCGACGCAGCGCCCGTCGGGTCGTTCAGCATCGTCGTGATCCCCGACACGCAGGGCTACACGGGGCGCGGCACAAAACGCACCCCCGACGGCGACGCGCCCCTGGCCAACCCCGTCTTCGACGCCCATCTGCGGTGGATCGAGGCGAACCTCCAAACGCAACGGATCGCCATGGTTAGCCACGTCGGCGATATCGTGGATCGCAACGTCGTCGCCCAGTGGAAACTCGCCCGCCAATGCATGGACCGTCTGCACGGCAAAGTCCCCTATGCGATCGTCGTGGGCAACCACGACATGACTTCGGCCGGCGATTCGTCGCTGTTCCAGCAATACTTTCCCGCGTCGCGGTTCGTCGATTTCCCCTGGTACGCGGGCACGTTCAAGAGCGATCGTCCCGAACCGAACATCTCCGGCAATAACGCGAACAGCGTGCAGCTATTTTCCGCCGAAGGAGTTGATTTCGTTTTCCTGCACCTCGAGTGCAACGCGCCGGACGACGTCCTTGACTGGGCCAATACGGTATTGGAACAACATGCCCAACGCGTCGCATTGATCTCGACGCACATGGATCTGGGCCCGATCGAACACCCTCGCGAACCGCATGAATTCTTCGACGCGCCGAAAGGCCGCATGCGGTGGAACAAGATTCACGGCCAACGAGGCAACACGCCCGAACAGATGTGGGACAAATGCTATCGTCGGCACGCCAATCTTCTGGCCATTTTCTCCGGCGACCAGAGCCGGACCAGCGCGCGATATCTGGCCAGCGTCGGTGACCACGGCAACACGGTCCACGCCTTGATGTCGGACTACACATCGTCCGGCCCGTTACGGATTTATCGCTTTTTGCCGAACGAAAATCAGATTCGCGTCATTACCTGGGATACGACGCGAGGACGCCTGTGCGATCAGACGAAGTACGTGCCGGGGCGTGAAAACCATCAATTCACGCTTTCATGGCAGGCCCGGCAGCGAACGGCCGCGTCGCCCTCGCCGGCCCCGTAGGGCCGCGGTCGCGTGGAGGGCGCGTCGCAACGGACCTGCGCCACGAGTCGCTTTTCAGGCGAGAGCGGGCGACGCCAACAGCCCGGACTCGGCGGCTTTCGCAGAGAAACCGCGCAAGGTTTGCAGCGTGCGTCCTCGTTGACGCTTGTTCGGCGTGGCGCGGTCTCGGCGGGACTTCTCATCTGTGACGATCGATCGGAACGATGGGAATCAACGGACGATGCCCCTACGATCCCTGTTTCCATCGCTTCGCACTACGGAGTCCGCCGATGGAGATTTCTCGCCGTTCCGCGCTGCAGCATGTCTTGTTGTTGGGCGTCACTTCGTGCGAGCTCGGCTGCCGGTCGCTGGCCAACGGCCCGCGGCGACAACTGCTGCTGTTGCCCGAGCCGCAAGAAGTGGCGTTGGGACGAGTCGCCTATCACCAGGCGCTGCAACAGGCGCCGGCTTCGACAAACCAAGCCGCGATCGAGCTGGTCAATCGCGTAGGCCTGCGGCTGGCGCGAGCCGCCGAGCGCCCGGCTTACGCCTGGGAATTTCGTCTGCTGGCGTCGCCCGCACGCCATGCGTTCTGCCTGCCCGGCGGCAAAATGGCCGTCTGCGAAGGGCTGCTTCCGAGCTGCGTCCATGAAGCCGGCCTGGCAGTCGTGATGTCGCACGAAATCGCCCACGTCCTGGCCCGCCACGGAGGCGAACGAATGAGCCGACATCATGCCGCCGAAGGGACGTGGCAGATGATTCGATCCGCGGCGAGCCGACGAGAGCCGAGTCGTAGCGACGCGGCGCTGCAAGCCTATGGCGTCGCCACGGCGCCTGACGCCATCCTCCCCTACAGCCGCGAGCAGGAGTTGGAAGCCGATCAGATGGGATTGGTGCTGATGGCCAAGGCCGGCTACGATCCGGCCGAGGCGGCTCGACTGTGGCCGCGTCTGGCCGCGTCTGGCTCGCAAGGCAAGCTGCCCGAGTATCTGGCGACGCATCCGTCGGATGCGAGTCGGATGAATGGCTTGGAAAAAATCACGCCCCTGGCTGTCGCCACCTATTCATCCACCCCTGAAAAACACGGGCTCGGCGCCTGGATTGCGGATGGCCCGCAAGCAGTCCGCGCGACGAACATAGCCGCGCGCGATCCGCAGCCGGGCGAGTTGCCATCTCCGCCGGCCCATGCCCGTCGATCGAACCTTCCCGAGCCGATCGAGGCGCCGTTGGTCTCGTATCGCGAACGATACGAACCGCCGTTCAGCGTGCGCTGGGTGCGCTAAGTCGTGCGAGCCGCGGACAATTCGTTCCCCTCGAGCCCCCGGACATGTTAGACCATTCTCGGATAGAAGCGTCCTGCCGGACGCCAAATCGTGCGCGATCGAGACGGACCTCGGCCTTTGAAACCGCCGGCCGCGCTGCATGATGGCCTTGGGCAAACGGCGCCCACGGCGTCTGTCGCGTCCGATCGTCCGGCATACACGGTGCGTTGCGAGACGGTAGAATTTACGGTACGGCAGCGATGTGCGCTGTCCGTCCAATTCCGTGGATTCCGTAGATCTGCCGACCGAAGGAGACACGTCATGAGGCGACCGTGGGCAATGATGGCAGTGCTGTGTGGGCTGAGCTGCGCGGGTTTAGCCGCCGAACCGCAGTTGATTTTCGAAGACACTTTCACCAGCAAGCTCGGAGACGGCTGGACCTGGGTTCGCGAAAATCCTGACGACTGGCGGATTCGCGACGACGCGCTCGAAATTCGCGTCCAGCCGGGAAACGCGGCGACGGTCGTCAATGCGCTGGTCCGCCGCGCACCCGATCGGCTGCGGGGCTCGTATGCGATCGACGTGACCGTCACATTCCTGCAAAAACCGATCCAGCAGTACGAGCAGGGCGGAATCACCTGGTATCTGGACGGAAAGCCCGGACCGAAATTGGTGCACGAACGGATCGATGGCGAGCTGTACATCATTCCGGGCCGCAAGCCCATGCCTGGCGATTCGGTCCAGTTGCGGGTGATCATCGACGGCGACCGTTGGACGGGACAGTATCGTGCCGATGATACCCATGAGTTCGAGACGGTCGGGACGGCCACGCTGCCGAAAGCGGACGAGGATCAGGTCAGCATTCAATGCTATCAGGGACCTGCCGATGCCGCGCATTGGATCCGGTTCGACGATTTTCGAATCTGGAAGCTGTCGGAATAGCGGGCGAGCAAGCTCGTCGGTTTCTGGCCCGGACGGTTCGAGCCGCACGCGTCTGATGCGCGCGGTGCTCGCAGGTGGGGACCACGGAGGGTATGGACAAAAGAGGCTGGTGGACACGAGGTTTTATTTCGGATGATTCCGGTGATCCGTGATTTTCCGCCGCCCTTTTTCGCTCTTGTTGGGTGGCGGGCGAGAGCCCGTGTTACGAGCCGGGGCGTGAACACCGCGCGTTGGAATGGTCGGAGATCGCGATGGCTGGCCGCTGATCTATTCTACTTTCTCGCCGTTCACTCTATTATGAAGAGAGCGTAACGGCGAAAAAGGGGCGTTCAAGCACATGTTCGGCGAAGCAGCATCAGCTTCTGAAATTGCATCCCCGGTTCAGGAAAACGAGCCGGCCGGGCCGCCGATGTGCTGTCCGCCGCCCGATCGGGCATTCGCGCCTGGATCCCGGCTGACGGCGCCGCCAGCCGACGCCTCGCTCGAACGGCAATTACAACAGGAACCGGCGCTCGCGGCGCCGCCGGCCGATGTGTTGCTCGAACGGCGGCTGCAACAAGAGCCGGACACGCCTGCCCCGCTGACCGAGGCTGCGGCGGCGCAGCCTCGGGATCGCCGCCGGACCTTTGTGCTGTTCAACGCCATGCCGGGGGGCTTGGTCAGCGCGTGCATTCACCTGGCCCTGTTTCTGTTGTTGAGTCTGTACGCGATCAACGATGCGGATCGCGGAGCCCGGTCGATCAGCCTCTTTCCCGCCGATTTCGTGGAAGAAGACGCGGTGGATGCCTTTGACGAGTTGATCATCGACTCGCCGCCCGCCTCCGACGATACGGCTTTGGAGGCCATCCCCGATCAATCGCTCGACGATAACGCGATGTTGGCGGCGCCGGAGATCGCGGCCCCTGAGCCGATCACGAGTCCGTTGGAAACCGTCTCGCTCGCGCCGGAATTGGCGGCATCGGACGGGCCTTCGCCACGGGCGCGATCGCCGGGGTTCATGGTCGGCGACGATGCGCGCGGCGGGCTGGCGCGGCGCGGAGATCACCGCCAACAAGCCCTGCTGCACGGCGCCACGGCGGACAGCGAGAACGCGGTACAACTGGCCCTGCAGTGGCTGGTTCGTCATCAACGCGAGGACGGTTCGTGGTGCTTCAACCAGCAACTTGGCGAGCATCGGTGCGTGAATTGTTCGTGCAGCGCCGCGGGCCCGTTCGTCGATGCGATCAACGGCGCCACGGGGATGGTGCTGCTGGCCCTCTTGGGCGCTGGGCACACGCCCTTGCAGGGCGATTATCGAACCGAGATCTCGGCGGGTTTGCAATTCCTGATCCAACATCAGTCCGCCGACGGAAATCTGGCTGATCCGGCTGGCAACATGTACAGTCACGGTTTGGCGACACTGGCGCTGTGCGAAACGCTCGCCATGACCCGAAGCGAGTACCAGCAAACAGCGACACCGAACCCGCGATGGACCGAAGCTCAATCGCTTGCCGCAACAATGCGCACCAGCGTTCCCGTGCGTCTCGGCCGGGATGGCGACGGAAACCTGGTCAGCGTCGACCTTGCCGCGCGGCTCCCTGTCACCGAGTCGTCGCTGAACCGCGCCGCTCAATCCGCAATCAAGTTCATCGAGCGTGCGCAACACGCGGGCGGTGGGTGGCGGTATCAGCCGGGCCAACCGGGCGATACGTCCGTCGTCGGCTGGCAATTGATGGCGCTCAAAAGCGCCTATCTGGCCGGCTTGGACGTGGATCCTCGCGTCGCCGCTCGAGCGGTGCGATTCTTGGATTCCGTGGCCGAGGATCGAATCGGCTCGATCTACGGCTATACGCATGGCGCCAGACGACCCTATGTGGAAATCGGCGCGCCGATCACGGCGACCACGCCGATCGGCCTGCTGTGCCGGATGTACACCGGCTGGCCGCAGCGTCGGCCGGGCTTGGTGCAAGGCGCGAATCGGCTGAACCACTGGGCCCGCCCGGGAATGGGGATGTATTTCTACTACTACGCAACCCAAGTCATGCACCACTATGGCGGGGCGCGCTGGGACGAGTGGAACGCCTTCATGCGCGACTATCTGGTCCAGACGCAGAGCCGCGAAGGCAGCGAGTTGGGCAGTTGGGCGTTCGAAGGCGATTTTGACAATGCGGGTCGCCTGTACTGCACGGCCCTGGCAGCGATGACGTTAGAGGTTTACTACCGCTATTCGCCTATCTATGGCAAGTCCTCGGTGACTACGCTGGTGACCGCTGGCGAGCGTTCCGCGCGAACCGCCAGCCAAGCGACATCGGTGGACTCGCGCGACCGCCGCGAACGCGACTAGTGCCACGGGCCAGGATTCATCGCCCACGACGGGCAACGGTCGCGTAGCATATCAGCCCAGAGCGCATCCCTCGCGGCCAGCCGATGCACACTGGAGGGCCACACTGGAGGGCCACGCTCTGTCGTGGCTACGACCGGACGGCCGCAACGAGGTAGACGCGACGGAGTGGCCGCAACAGGATGGCCGCAACGGGGCGGACGCGACGGACCGTGTCCTTCCGGGACGACGCGCTTCCCCGTGGTCGCCGTCCGGCCCACGCCGGCGCTCACTTTTCCCGCGACTCGAACGCGGGTCCGCGCGCATTGGCATGACTTGCTTCAGACGACCGTAGACTTCCAACGAAGCTGATCGAACTGTCGATGGCCGACGTCCGAGGCGGGGGCGGTTGCATTGCGGGAAAATGCGACCCCCTCGATTTCGACCAACAGATCGGGTCGGCACACGTCGCCAATCACGTAGATCACCGGAAGCTCGCCCAATCGCTGTTCGCAGACCGCGCGAGCCTGAGCATAGTCGGCCCGGTTCTTGATGTAGACTCGGATCAAGCCCAGGCCGTCGAGCGACGTGCCGAGTCCGGCCAGCCCGTGACGGCTCAGGTTCTGCTCGGAGATCAACGCGGCGATGTTGTCCAACGTCTCGTTCGTTTGTCCCTTGATATCGTCGATGTGGCGCGTTTCCGAATCCGTGATGCTGGCGGTTCCGGAGATGAAGATCGTGGCATAATTGCCGCATGACAAGGCCATCGCCCGACAGAATTTGGGACTCTTCGGGCTGTAGCAGTCGCTGTAGTCGAACGCGGGCGTTTGACGCGGATTTTCGAGCGGGACCGCGAGGATGTCGGATCGATCGGTTGCCAGCGCGATGGCGCTCATCATGATTCCCCGACCTTCGGTCCCAATGCCCGTGCTGGCCGGATACACGCGGGCTCGGTGTCCCGACGGCACGCGATCGGCCAAGAAATGAATGTCTGCATACACGTCGCTGCGGCCGCGATTCAATTCCTTGTACCGCTGCGTCGGGCCTTCGTCATCGACGATGCCTCCCAGATACAGCCACGTCCGGATCACCTGGTCGAAACGGACATCGACGCTGGCCAGCAGCGCGCGAATCTGCTCGAGGCCATCGATCGTGCCGTCGTAGACGCTCGAGTCCGCCCTGCGCGGAACGACCTGCGCGCAATGGACCCACGCAATATCGTTGTGCCGAGTGATGACGAGCTGTTCGCTGATCCGCTGAATCTCGACTTTCCCTAGACTTTGCCCCACGCCCAAAGCCTCGATCGCCACCAGCTTGTCATCGCCCGGTGGTTGCGGAACGTAGCTGGTCGCCGGCAGTTCGTCGCCATAGAAATCTCGCATGATCCGTCGGCATGGTTCGATCAGACTCACATCCGGCACGAACACCGCTTGCTGGACGATCGCCCGGCGGCCGCCCTCCTTGTCCAGCACGCGTTCGATGGTTTGCAGGGCGTCCTCCGCTTGCTCTCGCAACGAACCGCCACGCTCCGGCGCGCCCGCGGCAAAGACATGACGGACGTCGTTCAGTTCGACGATCGAATACCCGATCCCCTTATACGACGCCTTGTTGATGGTGTGTGTGGCCATCACAGAACCCCTTCTTCGTTGAACGCGCGAGGCGTGAGGTTTGGTGCGAAGGAAGGAAACTATCGGCGGCCGATAGTTTTGTTGGGAGGGCAAACATGTTTTATTTGGCGGGCAAACATGGCCGGCCCCCCGCTGCCGTCGGCCTTTACCCTAGCGTAAAAAACCGGTGCGTCAACAAGAGGCTTTCGTCGATTCTGGCTGTATCATATTCATTCAACAATGGACCGTCAACAGCGGCGCGATTGCGCGACGGTGTGATAGATCCGTGTTCGGGCGTCTGGGCGAGTGTTCGCGTTGGGCGCCGGGCGCGTCTGCGGCGCGGCCGGTCCAACTCGAACCGGGCGACACATTCGCGTCTCGAACAACGATGGGAAACGCCATGCGCCGACCAAACGTGGGCTCGCTATCCGGCTTGGCATTGTCAGCGGTCTAGGCCGTCCTCGCCGCGAGCCCGTCCGCGTCCGCCTGCGCAGCCGGACCTTCGGGCGATGCGTCGGCGACCAGGGACGCGAACGAGGGCGCGATCGCGGGTACGATCGGCAAACCGCTGATCACGCATTGGACCTTCGACGAGCGTGACGGTCCTGTGCTGGACCACGGCGGGAATGAACATCACGCGGACTTCGCCGGTGACCGTTCGGCCCAGGCGAGCCGGACCGACGGATTGCACGGACGCGCGATGCGGTTTTCCGGCCAGCATCTGCTGGCCGTCGCGCCCGCCGGCAAGCCCGACTTTGGCGCGATCACGCGGATCGGTTTTTCGGCTTGGGTCCGCGTCGCCCGTTTCGATCAGTACAACGAAATCTTTCGCAAAGAGGACGGCGATCGACGCGTTCTGTTCTCGTTCCAAGAGGACGGCCGGATTCTGTCCCTGGGTCTGAATGTGAACGGATACGTCGAGTGCGACGCGCCGATCGATCCGTCGCGTCTGCTCGATGGCGACTGGCATCACTGCGCGGCCGCCTTCGACGGACGGGCGCTGTACCACTAACCTCAAACATCGTGAACTTTTCGACAATATTTTCAGACCGCGACAGCGTTACGTTGTTGAAGGATTACATCTTGTGCTTGCCGTAGCTCTGTGTCCTCTGCGTCTCTGCGTTTCATCGACGTCCTTGCGCGGGCCA
>JAVYAJ010000085.1:0-4782 GCA_032229885.1 Candidatus Anammoximicrobium sp.
ACTGCAAGCACAAGATGTAATCATTCAACAACTCGACGCTGTCGCTGTCTGAAAAACATTGTCGAAAAATTCACGATGTTTGAGGTTAGTAGTACAGGATCAGATCGCCCAAGAGGTCGTCCAGGCCCACGCCCAGCTCGAGGCCGCCACGGCCCAGGTCGGCTATGCCGAACAGCACGTCCACACGTCACTGCGATCGTTTCACGGCAATGTGCGTGGGTTGAGCCAAACGCGCGGAGCCGGCGATCTGTTGCAATTGGTAATTCGTCCGCAAGAGGCTGTCGCAGCGCTCCAGGAACTGCAGCGGGCCTACGACCGCTATTATCGCACGATCGCCGAGTACAACCGCGCCGAGTTCCAACTGTTTCACGCCCTCGGGTTCCCGGCCCGCACCGTGGCCGTCGAACAGCCGCTGGGCGAGCTCCAACCGATCGACACGCAACGCCCGCCGCAAATGGCGCCGGTTGGCCCTGCGGTGCTCGGCGATCCCTGCGGCTAGGCGCGTTCCGCGCAACTGCGTAGCCCGAGGTTCGAACCGCGTTGGCGCAAATGTGAACAGCTTCTTCAACAACGGCTTGCGGCTCTTGCACCTCAGACTGATCGCAGGCGCGATGCCGCAGGATAGGGCTGGACCGCATGGGTGTCTTGTGTCAGCAGCGTCAGCAGCTTGGGATGGACGAACAGTTTCTCGCGGCCCAAGGTCTGTTCGCCGAGCACGCCGATGGACACGAGGCTTTTCAAATACCGCGACGCGGCTTGTCGTCCCGCGATCCGAGCGTCGACCAGGTTGACGATACGGCAGTAGGGCTGCTGGAAGATCACGTCGATCAATTCACGGCTGTAGATTCTGGGCAACTCAAGGCGCACGTGCTCGGCGGTGATGTCTGCCAGGTTGCGAACGGCGCTGATCTTGGCGGTCGTCCAGCTAGCCGTGTCCGCGATCCCGCGCAGCATGTACAACAGCCACGGCTCCCAGGCGTTTTTTTTCGTCACCTCTAACAGGAGACGGTAGTAGTCTGCTTTGTGCCGAATGATGTAGCGGCTGAGGTACAGGATCGGCAAAGGGAGCAAGCCCTGCGCGACTAAAAACAGGCTGTTCAAAATCCGTCCCGTACGGCCGTTGCCATCGGTGAACGGATGGATCGCCTCGAACTGATAATGCGCGACGGCCATCCGCACCAACGGATCCAACTCGTCGGCCGAAGAAGGCGTCGAGAGCCTATTGTCGGAACCGTCTGCCGAGCGCGCTCCGTCGCTGACGTGCCTTTTCTTTTCCAATGACGAGCCGTGCAGAAAACGCTCCCAATTGGCGAGCCGATCGCGGATCAGCGCTTCCCCTTCGGGTGGCGTATAAATCACCTCGCCCGTTCGTTCGCGTGCCAGCGCCGTGCCCGGCATCCGGCGCACGTGCATGGCGACGCCCTTGATCTGGCTGCACACCAATTCCGCGGTGCGCGTACAAAGCGGAAGGTTTTTCAGCGTTCCAAAGGCTTCGAGCAGGGCGTGGCGATAGCGCAGGGCTTCCTTGGTCGCCGGATCGGCCGCGTCCTCGATCCGCAGGTATCGGAACAATTTGTCCGCCGTGGTGACGATATTCTCGATCTCGGAACTAGCCTGTGCTTCCAGCAGCGGCAACGTATTGATCAGCATCGCGGGGTTGGGAATGAGCTCGGCAGCCTGTTTGAGCTCGGCCAGCGCTGCGCGCGCCGTAACACATTGCTTCAGAACGGCTTTCGTTTCCAGCTCGACCGGCGGCGGAAGCTCGGGCAAATCGTTGTATGGCTGGTCGGGACGCCATGTGGATCGCATTGTCGTGTTTCCAAAATCGGGTTTTTGCGACACGTTTCCAGGTTATGTCGTCGCTGGCGACATATTGCCAGAGCATGTCGCCATTTTCACACTTTTGACGACACGTTCCTCAATCGACCAGCGGATCCTGGAAAAGCGTCTCGGACGCGATACGGCGGGCCGACCACGGCGCTAGCGTCCTGGTCGCGGCGCATCGGCGTACGGGGGCCATCGGCTAGCGCACCTTCCACTGCAACACGCCGCCCGAGAAATTGGGCTGCAATTGGACTTCGAGCCGCAAGCCGTCACATGTCGTGGGGGCGAATCGGACCGTGTTGTACCGATCCCGTTCTACGGGCCAGGCATCCGGCGTCTCGATGGGCTTCCACTGCGACCCGTCTCGATACAGCAGCCGCCAAGATTGGGGCACACGGCAACCGCCGCGGCCGGTGTCATCGAACCAGTAGACTTCGACAGCCGACACGCGCGTCGGCCGGTCGAAATCGTATTGGACCCACTCGGTCGTGCCTTTCCGATCCCACCAAGTGAATCGCGGAATCGTCTGGTCGCGCGAATCGGTCGGCTCGATCTGATCGTTCAGGGCGGCCACCGAGTCATGCGTCCAGCAGTGCGACGCCGATGCGCGACTGGTGGACGCGATGGTCGGCGGCAGCGGCGTTTCGGCCAGTTCGATCGTCTCCGGCAGCCAGACGGCCATCGTGTTCGCCCCGCGATGGCACCAGGCATAGTAGGGGATCATGGCGATCGTCGCCGGCCGAGTCCGCTGTGCGCCATCGGCGTCGCGAAACGCGGCCTGGGCCGTGCCCTGCAGAACGGTGACGCCGCCGAGCAGGTCGTCCCGATGCTGGGGCGTCAACGCGACGTCCGCGCCGAGCGCCAGATTCGAGATGTGGTCGTCGTGGTCGGCGCCCTCGACGCAATACACGATCGGTCCGCGTTCGATCGCCACCCGCCCTCGGTCGGCCGCGACGTTCTCGTGCGCCAACACGCGGCGGACAGGCATCGGCAGATCCAACTCGACCACATCGCCGTCTTGCCAGGTCCGGCGAATCGTGACATAGCCATTCTGGACGTCCAGCGGCACGGGTTGGTCGTTGACGCACAGCCGGAGCGGCGGCGCGGATCCGTCGGCATAGCGGTACAGGTCGCTGGGAACAGGGCGCCCACGGGCCCAGCCGGGGATTCGCAGCTTGACGGCAAATGCCCGCGGCGCCTCGGGGCGGACCGTCAGCCGGACATTGCCGTCCCAGGGATATCGCGTTTGCTGTTCGATGCGGACCGAGCCCGACGGCAGGGCAACCTGCCCATGGCCGGCAACGTACAGATTCACGTAGGCCGCGTCGTCGCGATGCGCGTAGACATAACCGGCGATGGACGGCAGAAAGCGGACCACGTTGACCGGACAGCACGAACAGCCAAACCAAGGGCTGCGAACGAGGTCGCCGTGGTTGAATCGGAAACGTCCGTCGCACGCCAACGGGTTGGGATAGAAGAACGTGTCGCCCGACAACGAGACCCCGGCCAGAAAGCCGTTGTAGATGATCCGTTCGAGCACGTCGACGTACTTGGCGTCACCGCGCAGCAAGAACATGCGATGGTTCCACAACGCGTTGGCGATCGCCGCACACGTCTCGTTGTACGCCTTCAGATTCGGCAGATCGTAGGGCTCGCTGTAGCCTTCGCCGTGGCCCACCACGCCGACACTGCCGGTCAAATACATCTGCCGCGAGACCATGTCCTCCCACAGCCGATCGATGGCTTGGATGTAATCTCGGTCGCCGGTCAAGGCCGCCACGTCGGCCGCCCCGCTGTACAGATACCCGGCGCGGACCGCATGGCCGACGACCGCCTGCTGGTCGACCAGCGGCTGGTGGTCCTGGCAGTACGCGCCGTAGATCCGTCGCCGGTCCGCGCGGCCCCGCATGTCGATGAAGAACTTAGCCAGCCGCAGGTACCGCGGCTCGCCCGTCGTGCGGTACAGCTTGACCAACCCCATCTCGATCTCTTCGTGACCCGGCACGTCGATCAATTGGCCCGGTTCGAGGCCGAAGGTCTTGACCAACAGGTTCGCGTTGCGCAGGGCAACGTCCAGCAACGCGCGTTTGCCGGTGGCCTGAAAGTGGGCCACCGCGGCCTCGTACAGATGACCCACGTTGTACAATTCGTGTCCCGAACCCAGGTTGGTCCATCGCTGGGGGCCGGTCATGCCATTGACAAAACCCAGCGTTCGCGCGGTGTACAGATAGCCGTCCTCCTCCTGCGCCGCTGCGATCTTGGCGATCAGCCGATCCAAGTATTTGTCTAGATCCTGGTCCGGGCGCATCGCCAGCGTGTACGCCGCGCCCTCGATCACTTTGAACACGTCCGAATCGTTGAACGGAATGCCCTCGAACTGGCCCGTTTCCAGCTTGCCGGCTCGCGCGAAATTGCTGATCCGGCCCGTCTCCTCGCATTTTTGAAAGTCGTACCGCACGGTGACGGCGCGATTCGTCTCCAGGCGGGGCCCCCAGAACACATCGTCGATGCGGACGGCGGTAAACGGCACGGGCGTGAACGGATAGTCTTTGGTCTCGGCCAAAGCGCAAAAAGACGAACCGATCCAGACCAGCAGCGCGCCCACCGCGGCGGGACGTGACGACATGACAGACCTCCGGACAAAAGGGGGCGTGTAGATACGCTCCGTTATACTTCGCCCGGTTCGGAATGGAAGCGTCTCGGATGGCGTCGGCCGACGAGTCTGTCAAAATAGTCGAAAACGCCACAGTAGAGTCTTCGTTCGTATCATGCGCGCACGGTGCGCGCATCTTGTACATTAGTCGGTGCAGCACACTTTCGGGTTTCTGGCACCAACCCGCGTTAGGTGGAATTGGTATTGCATGACTGTTGCGCAGCGCAGACGACAGGAAGCGTGTTGGCCGAAGGCCATCACCAACGTAGCCTGGGGCAACGCCCCAGGAATCAGAGATGATAGCA
>JAVYAJ010000086.1:0-8947 GCA_032229885.1 Candidatus Anammoximicrobium sp.
AAAAGATACGCGCGCGGCGCCGGTCCTGGGGCGTTGCCCCAGGCTACGGTGATCGGAGGCCTTCGGCCAAACAGATTCTTGGGTTGCGGGCACTGGCCCGCGTTAAGTCGATGCAGATGAATCGAGCTGGGGCGATACTAGCTTTTTTCGGGGGTGGCGAGCGCGAGTGGGGACGCGACCGGCCAAGGCGGGCAGAGCGGCGCGTGTGGAGAGAGATTTCGAAGACGCGTAGGACTGGAACTGCGAGGGCAAGCACGGCCTACAGGAGATTTGCAAGGGCTAACGCAGCAAGGAATTCGGGCGATAGGCGGCGGCAATCGAGGCGCGCGGGACTTGGACGGGGACGGGCTGGATATCGAACGAGATGCCATTCAGCGTTCGGGGGATCACCCCCAGGCCAGCCAGGCCCGGCAATGTTTCCTTTTTGGGGCCGTATTCCTGCATCAAACGATGCACGGCCGGATTGAGTTCGATCGTTCCATCGGGTTGTTTGGATCCGACGGAATCAAAGCTGCCGATCGTGACAATGCTCTCGTAGCGGTCGTGAAACTCGTACGCTTCGACACCCTGCTTGCGCAGCAGGCGGGTCAGTTCATGAGCTTTGACTTCGGCGTCGCCCAGCTTGCTGGCCAGCTTGTCGGCCTCGCCGACCTTCATCGTGGACGCCCCTCGAAATACGGCGACCCGCACGCTGTATTCCCCGCGATTCTTCAGCAGGCTATAGGGCAGATCTCGGTTCATATTTTCGACGAACGGATCCAGCCCCTGCGGGACAAAATACTCCTGGGGCAGCAGCGGATTGCGCGTCACGAAAGCGTTGCCCATGGGACCGAATTGCTTCTTTTCGGGGTCGGGCGTCAGGCGACGTTGGATTTCCCGCAGGCCGATGAATCGTTGCGAAGTCTGCTTGTTTTTCGAGATGTCTAGACACTCTGGGCGGACGTGCTTGACCTCGTTCAAGACTTTCTCGATCCGCGGGTCGTTCACGTCCTCGAAATTGCCGACGAGCACGGCAATCTCGTCAAACTTGGCCGCGTTGGCGTGGCGCATGACCCGCGGTCCGCCGAAGCGATTGACGCCCAGCCCGACGACGGGCTCGGTAAAATCGAAGGTCTTGCGATGCAAGTAGGACTCGATATTGTACTTCCGTCGCAGCTCGAAGATCAGGTTCTGGGCCTGCTGCTCCGCTCCGGGGCCCGCGAACGAGGTGGCCATGATCATCCAAGGGCCTTGATCTTCGGTCAGCCGATATTCTTTGCCGGCCTCGGCGTCCACCCGTTTGAACGGGATCAGCAATTCCCAGGGCTTGGCCGCAAGCGCCGGGTCGACCACGGCGCAACACGAGAGGGTCGCTAGCAGAACGATGGGGAGAACTCGCTGAAGCATCGACAGATCCCTCGACACCTGGACACGGACGACAAGCGACGGGGGAACTTATCAAAATGACGGCTGTGGGGCCAGAGCGAAAAGAAAGGACCGTCAACGAGTCAACGAGTCAACGAGTCAACGGCGTGCCGACTGGGCAGCGCAGCAGAATTACGAGGCTCTGCGGTGGATCGAAGCGTCCTTGGGGGCGATGCAGAGGAACGTGTACGAGAGGTCGATGGACGAGCGGGACCAATGGCGTCAATTGTGGGCAGGAGGGAGGACATTTTTGAAGCGCAGAGACGCGGAGACCGCAGAGCGAATATACAATACGAGATTCTGCGCTTTCTGCGCCTCTGCGTTTCCAATGCCCACATGTGCGATCTCCTTCGCTCTGCGCACGGGGATGAGCCGTTCACCCGCAGTCGCTGCGGCGGCAACGGCATTGCTCGCCCGGACGTCGCCGGATGAGTGCCTGGTCGCGATCACGTCGAGTGGTCCGTACGACGTCTCGCCGATACTCTGGTCCCGGATCGAGAGCGTGTACAATCGGGTCATCCAGGATGTAGTCTGATGCCGCGGCCCGACGGCGTCAAACACGCCGACGCGGCCGGCAAATTGCCGTTCCGCTGAACAAACGGTCGTCCGGCGATCGTCGGCTTTTACGAGGCACGGCGCCATCGGAACGCGCACAGACGCTCGTTGCACGCGACATCCCGCCACGAATCAGCGGATTGACGGATCGGATCGAGCAGTGGTTGCCTCCAGCGGCGCAGGGGACCCCAGCCCGTCGCCACCGTTTGATCGGCGATGTTCATCAACATGACATCCTGTTCACAGTTCTCTGTTTGAGAGAGGATACATCCTGTGGAAACGAAGGCCGAGACGAAGGCGCGCGTCAAGCGGATCATCACGGTGTTGAGCAAGACGCATCCGGATGCGAGACTTGAGTTGGACTATGCGAATCCACTCGAGCTGTTGATCGCGTTAATTCTGGCAGCCCAGGCTCGCGACGAGTTGGTCAATTCGGTGACCGTCCGTGTGTTTCCCAAATATCGGACCGCGGCCGACTGGGCCGCGGCCGAGCTGGAAACGCTGTACGAGGATCTGCGGCAGATCAATTTCTATCGGAAAAAGGCCGCCATGATCCAGCAGACGTGCCGTGCTCTGGTCGAACGGTTCGGCGGCCACGTCCCGGACAATCGCGATGATCTGCTGACGCTGGCGGGCGTGGGGCGCAAGACCGCGAACATCGTGCTGGGCAACGCCTTTGGCCAGCGGGTCATTGGCGTCGATACGCACGTCGCGCGACTGGCTCGACGCCTGGGGCTGAGCTCGCAAACCAACCCGGACAAGATCGAGTTGGATTTGGCGGAGGTTGTTCCTCCGAGCCGCGCCGTTGCGATCTGTCACCTGCTGCAGTTCCACGGTCGCCGCGCGTGCGTTGCCAAGAATCCGCGGTGCGCCGAGTGCGCGATCGAGCCGCTGTGCCCGAAGATATTCTCGTGAAGACCATGCCATGCTCGGGCCAGAACGGGCGCGTCGAACGGGCGCGTCGAACGGGCCGATCGCGCCGGTGGATGGGGTACCGTTGCGGCGGCGTTGCGCCCGTTGCGCGAGCTCGTCGTCCGGCGTTTTTCAGTGTGCGGCGATGGCGAGGTGTTCGGCCAGGAACTGCGCCAAGTCGCCCTTATTGAGATCACTCGCACTCACGAACCGCAGCCGCACGACGTCGCAGTCGGAACGGGTGGCGTCCAGGTCTCGGTCTCGGGCCAAGGACGCGAAGCGGCCCAGTCCGACCGCATTCTTCGGGCCGAACAGGTACAGGTCCAGCGACGCGGCCTTCTTGGTGTACAGCACGGCCCACGGATCGCGGCGGCCTGGCAGGGTGATGGGGACTTGCACCTGGTTGGTCCACAGAAACTGACCCTTCGGCGCGGTTTGTTCGAGCAGCCGGATCAACGGTTCCAGAACCGCGGGATCCCACGCCACGCGCCTGCCCACGGGAAATCCCTTCCGCATCAGATGCCACCGTTGGCCCAGCTTTTTCCAGGGCATGATGTCGTCGATGGCGACGCCGTGAGTCAGTTGTTGGAAGCTGCGAACGGCCGTATCCAGAAAGTTCCAGAACGCGGGCGTATCGACTTCGTCCAATGTGTGGGCCCGGATTTCGATCTCCTGCCACGGCCCGCGAAGTCTCTTGCAGCGGGCGCGCGCCTCGTTGCCATAGACCGGCAGATCTTCCATCTGGTTCAGCGTTTTTAGCTTCAGTTGCTCGACCAGCTCGCCGCAGCGGACGGCGTTGTGTCCGACGCGAAATTTGAGCTTCAACAGCCACGTCTCGCCCGTGAGCGCATGCAGGAACCACCCATCGGTCTTTTTCCGGGCGGCGATCTCGACCACGCTCCGCGAGCTCCAGTCCGTGTCGCTAAACTCGCCCAACTGCTGGATTCGGTCGACGACCCGTTCGAGGATCCGCCCGTCCCACTTGCACGGCTCGCCGCGTCGGCCGACCCGATCGCGGGTGTGCCAGCGACGTCCGTCGACCTCCCAGGGCATCTTGGCGTCTCGTCCGACGTCGCGGATCTCGAGATCGCCTGCGCGTTGCCGCTCGATGACGGACGGGTCGTAGACCGCCCGCGTCGCGTACGGCCCGGCGGCCAGAACGGCGGCCAAGGCGGCGGCCGTGTGCGAGCGCAGCGTCTGGAGCGAGGCGTCGTCGCGCCCCGGCGACGGAGCGCTGTGCGCAGGCCTGGCGGCTTTGCCCGCGGTTCGTCGGGAACGCACGACGAACGGCGAGTCGGCTTGCTCGGCGACCCGCAGCCCCGCCACGGCGCCGCCACCATCAGCCGTTTCCCAACGGGAACAAGTCGAGTCGCCAGACGCGGCGCTTGGCGCTGTCCCAGCGGCCGCCGCGTCGACGACCTGTTCGGGCGGCCCCGCCGCGACGACGCGGCCGCCGCCCTGGCCGGCCTCGGGGCCCAGGTCGATGATCCAGTCGGCCTGCTTGATCAGGTCCAGGTTGTGCTCGATCAGCACGACCGTGTTGCCAAGATCCACCAGGCGCTGCAAAACATCCAGCAGACGGGCCAAGTCGTCGAAGTGCAGCCCGGTCGAAGGCTCGTCCAACAGGTACAGCGTGCGGCCCGTATCGGGGCGGGCGAGTTCGGCGGCCAGTTTGACGCGCTGGGCCTCGCCGCCCGACAGCGTCGGGGCGGTCTGGCCGAGCGTCAGATAGTCCAGCCCCACGTCGCACAGGGTCTGCAGGATGCGTCGAATCTTGGGGATGTTGTCGAACAGCTTCAGCGCATCGCCGCACGTCATGTCCAGCACGTCGCTGATCGATCGGCCGTGATAGGTCACCGCCAGCGTCTCGGGGTTGTATCTTCGCCCCTGGCACGTTTCACAGGCGACCCACACGTCGGGCAGAAAGTGCATTTCGATGCACTTCTGTCCGTTGCCTTCGCACGCCTCGCAGCGACCGCCGGCCACGTTGAAACTGAACCGCCGCGGGCTGTATCCGCGCAGTTTGGCCTCGGGCAGTTGAGCGAACAGCTCGCGGATCAAGTCGAACACGCCCGTATAGGTCGCCGGATTCGAGGTGGGCGAGTTGCCCAGCGGCTGTTGATCGACGCGGATCACCTTGTTGACATGTTCCAGGCCACGGATGGCGTCATGCGCGCCGGGGATCACGCTGGCGCGGTGCAGCCGCCGCGCGACGGCCTTGTACAGCACGTCGTCGACCAGCGAGCTTTTGCCGCCCCCGCTGACGCCCGTCACCGCCGTCAGCGCGCCCAGCGGGATGCGGACGTCGATGTTCTGCAGGTTGTTGTGCCGCGCGCCGAGAATCTCGAGCCAGACAACCGCGGTCGGCGGCTGGGTCGCGGCACGACCGTTGTTGCCCACTGGCGCGGCGGGCGAGCCGGCGCTAGCCGCGCGTGTGTAGACCCAAGCCTGGCCGTCCGGGGCGCGGGCGATGCGCCGATTGGTCGGAACGGCGATCGCTTTCTTGCCGTTCAGATAGGGGCCGGTGACCGAGCCGCGGCGACGGGCAAGCTGCTGTGGCGAGCCGCTGGCCACGATTTGGCCGCCGTTGCGGCCTGCGCCGGGGCCAAAGTCGCAGATGAAATCGCTGCCCGCGATCACCTCGCGATCGTGCTCGACCACCAGCAGCGTGTTGCCGAGATCGCGCAACTTGTGCAGCGCCGTCAACAGCCGTGCGTTGTCGCGCGGATGCAGGCCGATCGTCGGTTCGTCCAGCACGTACAGTACGCCGCACAGGCCGCTGCCCAACTGGCTGGCCAGCCGGATCCGCTGCGCCTCGCCGTTGGACAGCGTGGCCGCGGGTCGCGACAGCGATAGGTATTCCAGACCGACGTCCAGCAGAAATTGAACGCGACCGTCGATCTCGCGGAGCAATTCGCCGGCGATCTTTCGTTCGCGGGCCGTCAGCTTCCAGCCTTGGATCACGCGGTGCAGCTCGCCCAACGGCAGACGGCTCAACTCGTCGATCGTCCGCCCATGAAACTGCGCCGCCGCCGCATCATCCCGCAGCCGGCTGCCGCCGCAGGCCGAGCATTCCACTTCGTCGACGAACTGTTCCAGCCGCGAGCGGAGCGCGGGCGACAACCGCGACGCCTCTTCCAACGCCGGATACAGCCCTTTGAACTGAAAGCGGAACGCGGGCACATCGTCGGCCTGGTTTGCCCGCGGCCGGACCTCGAACCACTGGTCGCCCGTGCCGTGCATGATGATCCGCCGATGACGTGCGCCGAGTTGATCGAACGGACGGTCCAGCGGCGCCCCCGTGCCGGTCGCGAGGCTTTCGAGCATCCGCCGTGAAACCCGATGGTTCAGGTTGGGCCACAGGGCCACCGCGCCGTCGGCCAACGTCAGCTTGGGATCGCCGAGCAGGGCGGCTGCATTGGCGCCGACCTGGACGCCTAGGCCCTGACACGACGGGCACCAGCCCAACGAACTGTTGAACGAAAAGTTGTGCGGTGTCAGCGGCTCGAAGCTGCGGCCACACTGCTCGCACGCCAGATGCTGGCTGTGTGTCTGTACCGGCCACCGGTGCTCGGGCATCTCTTCGTGGACTTCGGCCACGCGAATCACGCCACGGCCCAACGCCAAGGCGTTCTCGACGCTGTCCGCGATTCGCGAGCGCGCATCGGCTCGAACGACGATCCGATCGACCACGATCTCGACGTCGTGTTTGCGGCGACGATCGATCTCCGGCGGCTGGTCGAGCGAATGGGTTGCGCCGTCGACGCGAACGCGAACGTATCCGGCCGTCCGCATCTCGTCCCACAGCGACGCATACTCGCGGCCGACCTCGATCTCGACGGGCGCCAGGATGTACAACCGCGTGCCGTCCGCGGCGGCCATGATCTTGTCCATGATCTCGTCGACCGTCTGTGTGCCGACCGGACAGCCACAGTCGGGGCAGTGCGGCTCGCCGAGCCGCGCCATCAGGATCCGTAGATAGTCGTAGATCTCGGTCACCGTGCCGACCGTCGAGCGTGGCGTCGTGCCCAGATTTTTTTGCTCGATCGCGATGGCCGGCGACAGGCCCTCGATGTGCTCGACTTTCGGCTTCTCCATCTGGCCCACGAATTGGCGCGCGTATGCGCTGAGGCTTTCCACATAGCGGCGCTGGCCTTCGGCGTAGATGGTGTCCATGGCCAGCGAGCTTTTCCCTGAACCGCTGGGTCCGCAGAACACGGTCAGCGCATTGCGCTCGATCCGGGCGTCGACGTTCTTCAGATTGTGCTGCTGGGCGCCTTGGACCACGATCTGCCGGGCGGATCCGTTCCGCGCGGCGGCTCGGCCTGCGCTGCGGGCGACGGCCGCCGTCGGGGCGCGGGCGGTCCGTGGGCTGCGGCCGCGACGGCGCCCATTGGCGGACATTCCGTTGCCGCCAGCCGCCAGCACCGCAGCCAGCGCTTGGCCGGTGTACGAGTGGGCGCAGACCGCGACCTGCTCGGGCGTCCCGGCAGCCACGATTCGGCCGCCGCCCGCACCGCCCTCGGGGCCGAGGTCGATGATCCAGTCGGCCGTCTTGATCACGTCCAGATTGTGCTCGACGACCAGCACCGTATTGCCCGCCTCGACGAAGCCGCGCAATACGTTCAGCAGCAGTTTGATATCGGCAAAGTGCAGGCCCGTCGTGGGCTCGTCCAGCACGTACAACGTCCGGCCCGTGCTGCGTTTGACGAGTTCTCGCGCCAGCTTGATCCGCTGCGCTTCGCCGCCGGACAGGGTCGGCGACGCTTGTCCGAGCTTCATATAATCCAGGCCCACGTCGCTGAGCGTCCGCAGTTTGTCATGCACGGACGGGACGTTCTCGAACAGTTCGAGAGCCTGTTGGACATCCATTCCCAGCGCGTCGGCGATCGATCGGTCTTTGAACTTGACCTGCAGCGTCTCGCGGTTATAGCGGCGGCCCTCGCACACGGGACAGACGACCCAGACATCGGCCAGGAAATCCATTTCCAGCCGCGTGGCGCCGTGGCCTTCGCACGCTTCGCACCGGCCGCCGGCCACATTGAAGCTGAACCTGCCCGGCTTGTGGCCCCGCCGCCGCGACTCGGGCATCTGGGCGAACAAGCTGCGAATCTCGTCGAACACTTTGATGTAGGTGCCCGGGTTGGAACGCGGCGTGCGCCCGATCGGCGATTGGTCGATGGCGATCACCTTGTCCAGCAGCTCGAGGCCTTCGATCGCGCGATACGCGCCCGGCTCGCCGTGGCCGCGGTTCAGATCCCGCCGCAAGGCTTCGATCAAGATATCGTTGACCAGCGAGCTCTTGCCCGATCCGGACACGCCGGTGACGCACACGAAGAGCCCCAGCGGGATTTCGACGTCGATGTTCTTCAAGTTGTTGTGCGTCGCGCCGAGGACGCGCAGACGGCCCTCGCCGATCGGGCGGCGCTGGGCAGGCGTCTCGATCTCCAAGCGGCCCGCCAGATACTGGCCGGTGACGCTGCGGGGCGCGGCCACGATGTCGCCGTACGAACCGGCCGCGACGACTTCGCCGCCGCGAACACCCGGCCCCGGCCCAAAGTCGACGATGTGGTCCGCAGCCCGCATCGTATCTTCGTCGTGCTCGACCACCAGCACCGTGTTGCCCATGTCGCGCAGCCGCTGCAGGGTGGCCAGCAGCCGCTGGTTGTCCCGCGGATGCAGGCCGATCGACGGCTCGTCCAAGATGTACAACACGCCGACCAGCCCGCAGCCGATCTGGCCGGCCAGTCGGATCCGCTGCGATTCGCCGCCCGACAGCGTCGGGGCCGTGCGGCCGAGCGACAGATACTCGAGCCCGACGTTCAACAGAAAACCCAAACGACCGCAGATTTCGCGGAGCGCCTCGTGGGCGATCACGGCCCGTGTCGGATCGAGCTCGAGTTGGCTGAAAAAATCCGCGGCGTCGCGCACCGACAGCTCGCACACCTCGGGCAGCGACAGCGCCGCTCGCTCGCGAAACCGCGGATGCGCAGTGGTCAGCCGCACGGCCCGAGCCTGGGGATTCAGCCGCTGGCCGTGACAAGCGTCGCAGGCCGAGATCCCCATATACTTTTCC
>JAVYAJ010000087.1:0-1933 GCA_032229885.1 Candidatus Anammoximicrobium sp.
CGACCGAACGCAACAGGGCGGCGATAGACAAGCTGCCCGAGGCGATGCGGACGCTAGTGCCGGACTATGACGACCCGTTCAAGCTGGACGCATGGCTGCAAGCCAACGCCGCGATGCTGAGCAAGCCGCAAGCGCCATCGCTGGACGCGGGCGCGGGTGGCATTGGTAGCGGCGGCATCGACGAGGCTAAAGCAAGAGCGCAGGCTATCCGGCTGGGCGTTGACCCAGAGATTTATATCAAAAGCCTGAAGGGGCGATAGGAGAGGGAAATGGCACTTGGAATTCAGTCCGATGCGTCACTGATTAAGCCGCTGGAAGGGGCGATTGTTCGCCGCTTTACCGCTGGCGCGGCGGTGACGGTCGGGCAAGTCGTATCAATGCAGTCCGACGGCAAGGTTGATCCGTCGAACACGACCAGCGCAGCGCAAGCCAATATGGGCATCGCGTTGTCGGCTGGCGGCGACGGCGACCTGATCGACGTTGTGGTCTTTGGCCCGGTCTCGAATCTTGACGACGCGACGCCGGGACTTATCTACGATAACACGACCAACGGGACGGTGGCCGCGAGCAAGGCTGGAAATCAAACGAAGATCGGCGTGGCTATCTCGTCCAGCGTTCTGTTCGTCCAAATCTAAGGGGGTGAAAAATGGCAATTGGGCCTCGTGACTTAAGTCTACTGACGCTCCCGGTTGGTTGGGACGCGGCAGAATTGGAAAAGATTCGGCTGGCGGACGGCACGTCCTACGCCGAAGTCGCGGCGATGGTGAATGGCGCTCTGGCGTCGCTCAACGCCGAAATCGCCGGTGATCCGCTGTGGTCGATGCTGGTATCCTACCAGGCCGACCCGACCCTCGAGTACCGTGTGGGAACTTCCAACGGTTTTGAGGTGCATACTGAGTACGGCCGTCCTGATAGCAAGCGGGCGGAAACGACTGGCCACATGCTGCCGATTCGCGGATTCGACCGCCGGTTGCAATGGACGTGGGACTATCTGCGCAATGCTCGCATCACTCAGATCGAAGCCGACATTCAAGACGCCGTGAAAGACGCCCGTGATCTGTTCCGCAAGCAAGTTCTGCGTCGTCTCCTGAAGCGTGGCGACGACAGCGGCAAGGCGATGGGGCTGGGCAGCGGTGGATATTCCCCCGGCTTCGCTACGGCGGCCGCTTCGACGGCTGTGGACTTTGTTCCGCCTGCGTTCGGTGGCACGGCGTTTGACGCCAACCACGAGCACTACGTGGGGCACAACAAGTCGGGCAGCTACGATGCGACGGTCTTTGCCGACATCGTGGACGAACTGCTTGAGCACGGCCACGTCCCGCCGTTCATCTATCTGGCCAGCCCGTCGAATGAGGCGTCGATCATCGCTTCTACCGGCTTCGTTCCGGTAGGCGACCCGACCGTCCGTTACGGCGCGTTGCAAGACATCGCCAGCATGTCGCCATTGTATACGTCCAGCGGCGTGAAGGCGCTGGGTTCCATGCCCAACATCGAAATTTTCACCGTGCGCGGCATGCCGCAGCACTACGGTTTCGGTTTCAAGACCTACGGCGCGAACAGCCAGCGCAACCCGATCCGCATCCGCGTCAACGGGGGCGGCTATCAGGTTGAGGCGATTCCCGATCCGCATGCGGGCAACGGTAATTACCCGCTGGCCAACATGATGCTCTTCACCGAGTTTGGCGTTGGCGTGGGCGACCGCACCAACGGCACGGCGCGTTATATCAACAACGCTACCTGGGCCGATGGCGTAGCTTCGTAAGGGGGCGCGGCATGTCATCGCTGGTGGCTGAATCGCTGGCCGGGCTGAGCTCCGCGCAAGCGAACGCGCTCGATAACATGTCGGCTACCTACGGCCTGACCCCGGTCATCGCCAAGACCGCCAACGCGACGCTTGTGGCGACTGACAGCCAATCCGTATTCACCAACACCG
>JAVYAJ010000088.1:0-6625 GCA_032229885.1 Candidatus Anammoximicrobium sp.
CGGCCTGATCGACCGCGGCCTGATCGACCGCGGCCCGTGCGTCCGGCGGCCAACGTGTCGGCCCGCAAATCAATCCGGCGGCAAAACCAAGCGTACGTCCTGGCGGACAGGTCCGATGCGCCGCGCTTTGATCCGCACATACGGGGCGATGTAGCAAGCGCGATGGGCAAGGCTGCCGACGGCCGCCTGCGGGTCGGCGTGCCGCGGCTCTTCGAGGTCTTCGACGACGAATCCGGCGCGGCATAGGTCGCCGATCAGCTCCTCCCAGCGGTGCAGATATTCGCGCGCGCCGGCCTCGCGCAGTAGGCTGCGCTCGGCTGCCGGCAGCGGCCCGTGTCGGAAGTATGGCTGGACCAGTTCGTATCCGCGCGGCGATGGCCGCAGCTCGGCCTGCAGATTGGCGGGCGTCTTGTGCTGGCTGACGTAGACGCCACCGACGGCCAACACGCGGGCCACTTCGCGGTAGACGGCGCGGATATCGGGCAAATAGCACGTGCTGACGGGCTGGACCACGGCGTCGAACTGTCCTGGGCTGAACATCGGCATCCGGTCCATCGACGCCTGGACCGTATGGGTCGACGCCGCGCGCAGCGGCTACGCGGCGATCGATGCGCAACATTTCGGGGCTGAGGTCGACCACCGTGACGTGCGCGCCTGACAGGGCATACAGCACGCCGTGTCGGCCTCCGCCGGCGGCCAAGCACAACAATCGCCGGCCGCGGACATCGCCGCCCAGCCACCGCAAGGCCGCCGCGCGGCGCGTCGGATCGAACAGCTCGTCGTCGCGCAACGGCTCGGTGTACGCTTGGCCGTCCCGTGCCCGCTCGTCCCAGACGTGTTGATTGTGGCGGTGCGTCTCGGAGGCCGCGTGGTCGTCGATCATCGGACGCCCCTCCGCCATGTCATGCCGCGGACGCCGGGGATGCCATGGCCGGCGGGGCCGCGGGCGCCGGGGCCAGCCGCGCCGCTTCGTTCGCGGCGTTTGCCCGAACGCCGGACGCGGATCTGGCTAGTCGAAACTGAGTCCGGCCTGCGCGGCGACCTCGAGCAGATGTTGGCGCGAGCGGTCATATTCGGCGGCGTCCTTCATGTGTTCGATCATCAGCGGAGGCGACTGCGGCAATTCCGCCAGACGCCGCAGATACGTCGCATAGTCCAGCGTGCCCGTGCCGATCACGACCTCGCGGAACTGGATCTGCAATGCGATGTCCCAGGTCACGTCTTTGGCGTGGCAACTGACGATCCAAGATCCGAGCTTGTCGAAGCATTCGTTCAACAACGCGCGCTGGCCGTAATATCGCGCCGGCGAGTTGATCAGGTTGCAGGGATCCAGATGGACGGCAAAGCCGGGGCGGTCGATGGCCTTGACCATCGCTACGTACGAGTCGGCGCTGTCGGGCAACGACCAGCCCATCGCTTCGTAACAGAACTTGGCCCGCTTGAGCTTTACCGCGTCGATGATCTTGCGCGCGTTCTCGACCGCCGCGTCGAAGAACCGCGGCGATAGGTTGTCCGGATGCGGCCCGTACCAGACTTTGGGGTTGAACGAACCGGCGATGTCGACACAGCACCGCGCGCCCAGTTCGTCGGCCAGCGCCAGCCCTTCGGTTACGCGCGCCAGGTTGGCGGCCCGCTGGTCCGGGTCGGGATCGAGCAAGTTGCACCAGCGTCCAACCTCGGCGATCACCACATCGTGCTTGGCAAACGCCTGCTCGATCTCACGAATACGTTGCTTATCGTTGATTCTGACCGCCGGACAGTAGGCCGCGCGATAGCCGGCCTGGCGGTGAGCCAAAGCCAAGGCTTCGGGATCCTGCGGCGCGTTGAAAACGGGCGCGCCCAAGCGGATCCGACCGCGCTGCGCCGGTTCAGCGGCGCGCGAAGGCCGTCCGGTCAACCCCCAGCCGACCAGGGCCGCGCCGGTTGCGGTCCGCAGGAATCCGCGGCGAGTGGACAGGTCGTCGCTCATGTTCGGTCTCCTTGCAGGGAAGGGAAAACGGGCGGCGCATCCGGACAGGATCCGTCCGCGTAATACGTCCGATACCAGGCGACAAATCGGGCGACGCCTTCCTCGATCGACGTCGTCGGCCGAAAGCCGACGGCCTGCGCCAAATCGTCGACGTCGGCGTAGGTGGCTGGCACGTCGCCCGCCTGGAGCGGCAGGAACCGCTTCTCCGCGGACCGTCCAAGGCACTGTTCGAGCACCTCGATAAAACGCAGCAGCGGCGCCGGCCGGTTGTTGCCGATGTTGTAGATCTTGTACGGCGCCGCGCTTGATCCCGGATCCGGTACATCGCCCGACCAGGCGGCGTCGCCCTCCGGCACGCGATCCGCCACCCGCACGACGCCTTCGACGATGTCGTCGATGTACGTGAAATCCCGTTCCATCCGTCCGTGGTTATAGACATCGATCGGCTCGCCCGCCAGGATCGCCCGGGTGAACTTGAACAGCGCCATGTCCGGCCGGCCCCACGGCCCGTACACCGTGAAAAAACGCAGCCCGGTCGTGGGCAACCGATACAGATGGCTGTAGACGTGCGCCATCAGCTCGTTCGCCTTTTTCGTCGCCGCATACAGGCTGACCGGATGGTCGACATTGTGATGGACAGAGAACGGCATCCGCGTGTTGGCGCCATACACGGAACTGGACGAGGCATACACCAGATGCCGTGCGCCGTGGTGACGACAGCCCTCGAGAATGTTCACGAATCCAACCAGATTGCTGTCGACATAGGCGTGCGGATTTTCGAGCGAGTATCGCACGCCGGCTTGGGCCGCCAGATGGATCACGACCTCGGGGCGGTGCGAGGCGAACAGTTGCCATACGGCGTCACGGTCGGCCACGTCGGCGCGAACA
The DNA here is from genome assembly GCA_032229885.1 of Candidatus Anammoximicrobium sp. Lineage (GTDB taxonomy): Bacteria > Planctomycetota > Planctomycetia > Pirellulales > Pirellulaceae > Anammoximicrobium. The sequence continues at coordinate 2,858 of JAVYAJ010000088.1, forward strand.
AACTGGAAGTGTGGCGACGTCTGCAATTGAGCGAGTCGGTCGTGTTTCAGCCGCACGTCGTAGTAGTCGTTCAGGTTGTCCAGTCCGATCACACTCTCGCCGCGCTGCAACAACCGCTGGCTTGTATGAAAGCCGATGAATCCCGCGCTTCCCGTTATCAGATACGTCGTCATGGACGCGCCTCTGTCTGTTCAGTGGTGGCGACGACCGGCGGAATCATGGGCAACCCTGTCATCCCTGAAATACGCGACGCCCGCCCAGCTCGCCCTGCGCCGCACGGCTTCGCCAGTGCCGGACGGTGTGCCCCATGCCCTGCCAGTCGCCGCGAGGCGGACGCGCCCGACCTTGCGGGGCACGAACGCAGCCCGTTCGAGCCCGTGCGTTTCGGCAGAACGCCGATTGTACAACGCGAGATCGCCGACAGCCATCGCCCACGCCGTGCAGCCTGCCGCACGAGTTCCACTCGCCACGCAACATGCCGTAGGCTCAGCTTGGCCTGATGAAAACCACGTAAAACCGGAAAAGTGGACTTGATGAGAGAAAGAACATCTGTTGCGCGCCTTCGGGTTGCGTTGCTCATGGAAAGCGCCTCCGCATGAGTCTATGCGAACCCAAACGGCCCGACATGCCAGTTTCAAGAGGAGTAAGACACATTGTGATTTGCACCACTAGCGCCCCAGCAGGTGTTGTCTCAGAAACTCGGCCCGGCGTCGAGCCGCGTACGGTGTCTCCGCCGCGGCGTGCCCCGTGCCGGCCATGAAGATCAGGTCGAAATCCTTGTCGGCCCGCTGCAGCGCGGCCGCGACCTGGAGCGTCGAAGCCGGGTCGACGTTCTCGTCCAATTCTCCCACGACCAGCATCAACTTGCCCCGCAGCAGATGCGCGTGGGTCACGTTCGAGCTCTCTGCATAATGCTCGTCGACGGGCCAGCCCATCCACTGTTCATTCCACCAGATCTTGTCCATGCGGTTGTCGTGACAGCCGCAATCGGCCACCGCCACGTGGTAGAAATCGCCGTGCCATAAGAGCGCCGCCAGCGCGTTCTGGCCGCCCGCGGATCCGCCGTAGATGCCCACGCGCGTCAGGTCCAACTCGGGGTGCTCGCGGGCGGCGGCCTGGATCCAGGCGATGCGGTCCGGAAAACCGGCGTCGCGCAGGTTGCGCCAGCACACGTCATGAAACGCCTTCGATCGGCCGGACGTGCCCATGCCGTCGGATTGCACCACGATCAAGCCCAGATCGGCGATCCGCTGCATTTGGCCATAGTCCACCCGGAACGACTTCGGTGTGTAAAAGCCCTGCGGCCCGGCGTAGATCTGTTCGACCACGGGATATCTGTTGGCCGGATCAAAGTCCCGCGGCCGCAGGATGATGCCGTGGATGTCCGTCGTCCCGTCGCGCCCCTTGGCCACGAATCGCTCGGGCCAGCGGTCCCCGCGCGCTGCCAGCGCCGCGGTGGCGTCGGCCTCCTCCAGCAAGCAGATCCGCCGCCCATCGTCGCTGGCCCGCAGCTCGGTCACCGGCGGTAGATCGACGCGCGACCAGGTATCCAAGAAGTAGGGCTCGTCGGGCGACCATTGCACCCGATGGTCGCCATCGCCCTCGGTCAGCGTCACGAAAGCCTCGCCCGTGAAATCGACGCGACAGAAATGCTGGTAATAAGGGTCCTGGCCGGGATGTACGCCTCCGGCATGGAACCAGATCTGACGCCGCTGGTCGTCGACGTGGACCACCTCGCGAACCACCCAGGGGCCGCGCGTGATCTGGTTTTTGACCTGCCCCGAACGCGCGTCGTACAGCCACAGATGGTTCCAGCCGTCCCGTTCGGACATCCAGATCAGTTCCTCGTCCCCGATCCAGTGGCAAAAGGACTTGCTGGAATAGCAGATGAACGTGTCGCTGTGCTCGTCGACGAGCGCCCGCGTCTGGCCCGTGGCGGCGTCGACCGCCACGACGCGCAGCACCTGGTGTCCCCGCTGGTTATACACGAACGTAAACCGCGATCCGTCCGCGGTCCAGCGCACGTCCTGGATGCTCCAGGGGTTCGAGAACAGCCCGTCGTCGACGGGGATCGCGCGGCGAGCCGCGACGTCCAGCAGCCGTGGCCGAGGGCGTTCGATGCGGTCGCCCGGCTTGAGATAATCGCGTGCGTGCAGTTTTGGTTGGATCTGGTCGCGCGGCGACGATTCCACCAGATAGATCGTGTGTTCCTGGGCCGGTTGCGTCTGGATCGCCACCAGCTTGCTCGAATCGGGCGACCACCACAACTTGTTCACGTCGTAGCGGTCGTCGACGCTTCCGTTGTCGGTCAACGCGAACGCCTCGTCCGTGTCTTTGGCCCGCAGATACAGGTTCTCGCCCTGGATGAAAGCCCGCCATTTTCCGTCCGGCGATTCCGGGCCGCGACGGCCCGCGACCGGCGGCGGCGCGGCCGGCGTCGCGGGCAAAGGCTCCTCCTCCGCCGCGATTTCCACCTCCGTCCCCGCTACTCGAACCCGCGCCGGTTCCTCCGTCGCCTGGAACACGCCCAGCGCCGCGCCGCCCTTGCCCGTCACCAGCCAGACATGGCCCGCGAACGTGTGCTGATCATGCGCAGCGCCTGGCTTGATCGTCGCATACGGTCGCCGCTGCCCCGACGGATCGACCCAGTAGACCGTGATCGAGTCCGGGCCGCGATTGTCGAACATCACGCGCGTCTCCGGGCCGCCGTCCCGCGTGGGCCGCTCGCGCCGATCGACCGCGCGCCAGCGCAGCGACGCTTCGTCCACCGTCCACGGCCGAGGCTGGCAGTCGCCCAGATCCATTCGCCAAGCCTGTTGGCGCCCATGCAGGATCACGCCACGGCCATCGGCCTCGAACGCGAGCCGCTCGACGGGCAGCTTGTCGGCCGGGATCTCGCGATCCAACAGCTTGCCCAAGGCCGCGGCCACGCGCGCATGGTCGAACGCCGCCTCGCGCGTACCCCGCTCGGCGTTCACCAGCACGAATTGGCGGGCCCCGTCGGCCAAATCCACCCGATACCAAAATTTGGTCCGGGAACCCGTCAACCAGTGCGGGCGAACGGATTGACGATAGACCGGAGGCTCGCCCGCGCACGCCGCCGCCACCCAAGCGATGCCTGTCCAGACGGCCCCGGCAAGGACGAGCCCAGCGAGCGACCAGCGTTGTTTCATGCGCTTGCCTCGACGCGCCAACCGCGCGGCCGGCGAAGGAGATTGACGGATCCACCTAGCGCGGCCAGTAGCCGCAACCAAACAAGGGCCAAGAAATATTGAAGATGACCACGAATCAAACGAATAAAGATATCGCGTCTAACGGCATTCGTCATTTGTCATTTGTCATTCGTCATTTGTCAGTTGTCATTTGTCAGTTGTCAGTTGTCAGTTGTGTGGTCCCCGTATGCGTGCACCGCGCGCGTCGTATGGATCCGTGTCCATCGGTGGTTCCCAGCGCTACTGCAAGCACGACATATAACCCTTCAACAACTGCACCCTGTCGCTGTCTGAAGACATTGTCGAAAAGTTCACGATGTTTGAGGTTAGCAGCACAGACGACAGGAAGCGTGTTGGCCGAAGGCCATCACCAACGTAGCCTGGGGCAACGCCCCAGGAATCAGAGATGATCGCAACCGTGTTGGCCGAAGGCCAACATCCACGTGTCACCCCAGCCCGCATGAATATGGCCTTCGGCCAACAGAGGCACGCGCGCGGCGCCAGCCCTGGGGCGTTGCCCCAGGCTACGGTGAGCGGAGGCCTTCGGCCAAACAGA
>JAVYAJ010000089.1:0-9188 GCA_032229885.1 Candidatus Anammoximicrobium sp.
CGAACTGGCTGGGCGGCGACGAACTGGCTGGGCGGCGACGAACTGGCTGGGCGGCGACTGCGGGGAAGTGCGCCGTCCCGGAGGGACTCGCTCCGTCGCGTTTCCCCGGTTGCGCCCACGACGGCGCGTGGCCTTCCCGCGTGGCATGCGTTTGCCTCGAGGGCTGCGGCCCAGGCTGGTAAACGAGGCCACCATGGTCCGTGGCGGGCGATGAGTTCTGACTTGCGGCGTTAGCGTCCGGCCAAAGGTGTTGCCTGCTGGGACGCACGGAACGTTTTTTGCAAACTCGATCGGGTGGGTATTCATGAGCAGGATCCTTGTGGCAGAAGACAGCGCGACGCAGGCGATGCAGATTCGCAGCCTGCTGGAAGATGCCGGCCATGACGTCGAGGTCGTGAGCGACGGCAGAGAAGCGCTGCGGAGGCTGGAAAACGGCGGGCCGGTGGATTTGGTGCTGACCGACATGGTCATGCCCGTGATGGACGGCTTGCAGTTGGTGCGGGCGATTCGGGTTCATCATTCGACGATCCCGGTGATTCTGATGACGAGCCAAGGAACCGACGCGATCGCCATCGACGCGTTGGAAGATGGGGCAGCCGGGTACGTGCCGAAATCTCAGGCCAGCTACCGCCTGGTCGACGACGTGGCGCGCGTCCTGCGGGTCACGCAGATCAACCAGGGCTACGAACGTCTATTGGGCAGCCTGACCCGCAACGAGTTCGTGTTCGGAATGCCCAACGACGCCGGTCTGATCGATCCATTGGTCGATCTGATGCTGCAGATGATGACGGGCATGAAACTGTGCGACTCGACGGGCACGCTGCGCGTCGGACTGGCCATCGAGCACGCGCTCACGAATGCCCTGTACCGGGGGAACCTCGAGCTGGGCGGCGACCAGTTGCGCAGCACGCACGACCTGCTCCAGCACGATGTGTCGGCGAGCCGAATCGTCGAGCAGCGGCTGACGCAGCCCCCATACTGTGAGCGCAAGGTTCATCTCGAGGTCACCATGTCGCGCGAGGCGGCGCGGTTCATCGTCCGGGATGAAGGGCCCGGGTTTGATCTGACCAAGGTGCCTGGAAAAGGCGATCCGGACGTCTTGGAAGCTCAAGGAGGACGCGGCCTGCTGTTGATCCAGACCTTTATGGACGAAGTGAAGTTCAATGCGGCTGGCAACGAAGTCATGATGCTCAAGCAGAGGGATGTTTAATCTGCAATCAAAGGGGAAGTTGCCGTGATTCAAATTAAGCATCGCGCTTCCGGCGAAGTGCTGCACCAGTTGGATGCAGATACGTTCGAGGGCGCCGTCTTGTCCGGCGTAAAGCTGGCCGGTGCGGACTTGTCGGGCTTGAACCTGAACAAGGCCACCTTCCGTAGCGCCGATCTACGGCAGGCGAATCTGAGCAACAGCAAGCTGAACGGGGCAAACTTCTACGAGTGCAGCCTGGCGTTCGCCACGCTCGACGGCGTCGAGTGCGCCAAAGCGGATTTCACCGGAGCCACGCTCGAAGGATCCCACGCCCACAACAGCGACTTCAGCGGCAGCACCTTCCGCTATTCCAGGCTGCCCAACTGTGATTTCACGGGTTCCAAATTCGTCCACTGCGATATGACCGTCTGCGATGCCCGCGGTAATTTCACCGACTGCAATCTGACCGACGTCGATTTTCGAGGCGCCAAGCTCGAAGGGGCCGTCTTGCGGAACGCAGACCTGACCCGCGCCAAGCTAGACGGCGCGAACATGCTGAAAGCCGATCTATCCCAGGCCACCTACAATCCGCAACAACTGCACAAGGCCCGTGCGACGGGCGTCGTCGGCCGCAGCAGGCTGGAAGCGATGAAAAAACAACGCGCTTGGTGGCAGTTCTGGGGATAGGAACTTGTCGCCTGCCGCCGCAGAGTCAGCGGCATTGTCAACAGCACTGCGCTACGTCACTGTTCTACGGCGGGGGACGGCGGCGGGCTGGCGCCGCCCGATGGCTCGCCCACCCTGCGTCCGCGACGCCTCGTCGCGCCATGCGACGTCCAGCGGGATCCCCTGCCCCTTGCGGCGTCGCAGGGTCAAGACTACGATAAACCGTTTCCGCGGTATCGAAGGAGCTTGGGTCTGTCATGCGTCACGTATTGTCCGCCATCGTGCAGAATGTGCCCGGCGTTCTGGCTCACGTCTCCGGAATGCTGGCCTCGCGAGGGTACAATATCTGCTCGCTGGCGGTCGGCGAAACCGAAGACCGCAACCTGTCTCGCATGACGTTCGTGATCATTGGCGACAACCGGGTGCTGGACCAAGTCCGCAAACAGTTGGAAAAACTAGTGACGGTGGTCCGCGTCGAGGACATCAGCGCCCACGACCACGTCGAACGCGATTCGATGTTGATCCGGGTCAAGGCCGCCACGGGCGGTCAGCGGAGCGAAGTTCGCGAGTTGGTCGACATCTTTCGCGGACGGATCGTCGATGTCGGCTCGCACGAGGTGATGATCGAGATCTCGGGGCGCGCGAACAAGGTCCAAGCCTTCATCGAACGGATGCGGCCCTTTGGAATCACCGAACTCGTCCGCAGCGGGTGCATCGCCATGGTGCGCAGCGAGGCCGCGCGCAATAATGGAAACGGAGCCGACAACGCCGCCTCGTAAGTTCGATCCCCGAACACTCGCCCGAGTTCGGCACTGACCCGCGCGGATCGTCGCGTTCTTGCTCGGCGCGACCGGCAAACGTCTGGCCGTAGCCCTTTCCACGATAATCTTGACAAGCACGATTTACTTCCCATTCCAAGGAGTCGATGGCGATTATGGCCGCAACAACGTTCTACGACAAAGATGCCGATCTATCTCTGCTGAAGGGCAAGACCATCGCGATCCTCGGATACGGCTCGCAGGGGCATGCCCAGGCGCAGAATCTACGAGACAGCGGCTGTCAAGTCGTGATCGGCCAACGGCCCGGCAGTCCCAACTACGATCTGGCCGTCTCGCATGGCTTTAAACCGCTGAGCATCGACGAAGCGTCACAACAGGGCGATCTGGTCAATATCCTGTTGCCCGACGAGTTGCAGGCGGATCTATACCGCAACCACATTCGCGATAACCTGAAGCCCGGCAACATCCTGATGTGTTCCCACGGCTTCAACGTGCATTTCGGCCAGGTCGAGCCGCCGCCGGGCGTCGATACCCTGCTGGTCGCGCCCAAAGGCCCGGGGCATCTGGTTCGTAGCGAGTACGAGCGTGGGGGCGGAGTGCCCTGTCTGATCGCGGTCGGCGCCGGCGCATCGGAAGAGACCTTGGCTCTGGGGCTGGCGTATGCCAAGGGAATCGGCGGGACCCGCGGTGGCGTGATCCAGACTACCTTCGCCGAAGAGACCGAAACGGACTTGTTCGGCGAGCAGACCGTGCTGTGTGGCGGTGTGAGCGAGCTGGTCAAGGCGGCGTTCGACACGTTGGTCGAAGCCGGCTATCAGCCCGAGATGGCGTTTTTCGAGTGCCTGCACGAGCTGAAACTGATCGTCGACCTGTTCTACCAGGGCGGCCTCGGCTATATGCGTTACAGTGTGTCCAATACGGCCGAATACGGCGATTATTCACGCGGACCACGGATCGTCACCGACCAGACCCGCGCCGAGATGAAGAAGATCCTCAAGGAAATCCAGAGCGGCGAGTTCGCCCGGGAATGGATTCTCGAAAACAAGGCCGGTGCACCGATGTTCAAGGCGCGTCGCAAGGCCGAGCAAAAACTGTTGATCGAGGACGTGGGGCGTCGCCTCCGCCGGTTGATGCCGTGGATCAACGCCAAAGAAGTGTGACACCTGCCGCGCGAATCGAACCGACGCATGCCGAGGCGGCCATCTGGCCGCCTTTGCCATGCCAAGACCGACAGTCATGCCGCCCATCAGCGCGCGTCGCGCGGTGTTTCGGGGACGCGGCTTCTTGCCGCGTCTCGCGCAGGTCTATCTGCGCACGTTGCGGGGCGCGAAGGCCCGGATACGTGCCGCACCGAACGTCGCTCCGACGGCGATACAGGCGCCAGCGGCCGTGCCCGCCCGAATCACGACAAGCTTAGGCCGATCAATCGCGCGGATCGACGAGCGCCTTTGACGTCGCCGCCGTGGGCAGGCTTCCGATCGCGGCCGCGCTGACAGCGAGATACGGTCCTGAGCCTGGCATCTGGATTGTCGCGTTTGCGGGACGAACTTCTGGTTTCGTGGCGGCGAGGCTGGTACGATTTAGGCCTCGTGCAATTCCCCGTGACCACGTCGAGGCCTGTTGCGATGCTCCCGATGACTCGCCCTTTCGTTGCGTTCGTGACGACGCTCCTCCTCTGGGCGTTCTGTCCAGCCCTGCCGGCCCAGGCCTTACGCCTGGCCGAGGACGGCAAGGCTCGTTTTCCCATCGTCATCGCGGCGGACGCCGATCCGGCGACTCGCGGCGTGGCGGACGAGCTGGCCGCGCATCTCGGCCAAATCTCCGCCGCGCGGTTCGAGGTGGTCGAGGGCAACGGCGAGACCGGGATCGTCCTCGGCACGCTTCGCCAGTTTCCCGATCCGCGGTTGGACGAGCCGCTGCGCATCCGCGACGGATTCGATGGCCGCGAAGCGTTCGCCATTCGCACCGAGCCGCAACGGCTGCGATTGATCGGCGCCACGGAACTGGGCGCGTCGCACGCCGCGTTCCGCTTGCTGGAATCGCTCGGCTGTCGGTGGTTCTTCCCGGCCCCGCAATGGACCGTGGTTCCGCGCCGCGCGACGCTCGACGTCGCCGTCGACGAAACTTCGCGGCCGGCGATCCTGTCGCGCCGGATCTGGTGGGGGTACGGATTCTTCGACCATCGCGAGGGTCGCTGCCAGGCGGAGTACGAAGCCTGGGCCCGACACAACCGGATGGCCATGTCGCGGCGGATCTGGTGCGGCCACGCTTGGCAATCGATCATCGGCGACAATCGCGCGGTGTTCGACGCCCACCCCGAATACCTGGCGTTGGTCAAAAGCGAACGCCGCGGCCCGCAGATGTGCGTCAGCAACCCGGCCGTCCGCAAGCTCGCGATCGACTGGGCCTTGAATCAAATCCGTCGGCGTCCGGAGCTGGACATGGTCTCGCTGGAGACATCCGACGGCAGCGACCACTGCGAGTGCGAGGCCTGCACGCGGCTGGGCAACATCTCCGAGCGGGCATTTGGCTTGGCCAACGAGGCTGCGCGGGCTTTGGCCGCCGAATTTCCCGACAAGATGGTCGGCATGTACGCCTACAACGACCATTGTGAGCCACCGTCGTTCGCGCTCGAGCCGAACGTGTACGTCCAGTCGACCGCCGGCTTTATTCGCGGACGCTATACCTTCGACGAGCTGATGGAACTGTGGCCCAAGCATTGCCGCAACCTGGGGTTCTACGAATATTTCTCTGTCTGGCTATGGGATTTCGACATGCCGCCGGGCGGGCGCGGCGGGAATGTAAAGCTGATTCAAGAGCGAATCCGGCAGTACGCGGCGCTCGGCGCGACGAGCCTCGACTGCGAGAGCGGCAACAACTGGGGCGTGCATGGGCGCGGCTACTATCTGGCCAACCGCCTGATGTGGGAGCCACAGACGGACTCCGCGGACCTGCTGGCCGATTTCTATGCTCAGGCTTTCGGCTCCGCCGCGGCCGTGATGCAACGCTACTACGAGCGACTGGATCCGGGCAACGAGCCTCTGTTGAGCGAACATCTGCTGGGGCTGGCCTTGCGCGATCTCGACGAGGCGAGCCGCTTGACCGCCGACCGGCCGGACATCCAGGCTCGTCTGGATCACCTCAAACAGTACCAGCATTACGTCCGCCTACGTTGGGAGTACGACCGCGCGCCGGACCAGGCACACAAAAAAGAACTCGCGCTCCGGATCCTGACGCACGCCTTTCGCACGCGGTACAGCTATATGAACCACTGGGAGGCGATTCGCCAGTCGTGGGCGGCGCGGGTGGCCAAGGATTTGGATGAACCGACTTGGTCCGAGCGGAACAATCCCAACCCGCCGTGGAAGGTCGATTCGTCGCCGGACCACGACGAGACGCAGCGGCTGTTCCGCGAAGATCTGGACTTCTTTCGACCTCAGGACATCGACGAGTTGACGTTCGGCGTCGATCTCGTTCCCGCGGGCTTGCCTTCCGAGCCGGCCATCGAATCGCGACAGCAATACCAGAACGGCGCGCGGTATGCGTTGTATAGCGTGCAGGGCGAACCGCTCGAGGCGACCGTCGTCACCGGCGTCATCGCCTGGTATCGAGATCGTCCGGACGCCACGTATCGTCTGACGGACGCGGCGGGGAACGAGGTGGCTCATGGCCGCCTGCCGCAGGACGGCCAGGACCATCCGCTGCGATGGACGGCGCCTGCGGCGGGCCTGTACTGGTTCGAGTTCCGGGACCAGGCGGCCGGCTGGGGGATCCGCATCCCGGCTGGCCGGCCGGCCGCGTTGGCGCTGCCCCGCAGTTCGCCGCCGGCGCACATGGGTCACATGCAGCGGATGTATTTCTTCGTGCCGCGCGGCACGCGGCGGATCGAATATTATTGGAAGGGCGGCCCGCACGTGGTCCATCGGCCGGACGGGACGATCCATGCCGAGGTGAAAACCAGCGGCCAGTTCGTGTCGCTCGAAGTCCCCGAGGGCTGCGACGGCCAGGCCTGGTCGTTCACCAAGCTCGCGCTGGGCCACCTGTGGTTTTTCAACGTGCCCAACTATCTGGCCGCCTCGCCCGCCGCGCTGTTGGCGCCGCGTGCGACACTGCCCTGAACCGGCCGATCGCGCGAGATCCGATTGCGGGAACGCACCGAGCGGACGACTCGTGCGACCTACGAGCCCGTCCATGAATTGGGCTCGACCCACAACACATTGTGGAGGCGGGATAGATTGTGGAGGCGCGATCGCTAGCAACACGACCTGTGGCGATATTTTCGATACTCGGGCAACCCGCATGGATTCCTGGCCGGGTAGCGAGATCCTAGACTAAGGGCTGGCATCCATGGCTTGGGCAATTGCCAGCATATCGGCAGCGTTGGCGGACCGGGTTGTGTCGTTTTCTGGCATATTCTAACGCCCAAAATACCGATATCCGCTAACTTCGACGTTTGCCATACACCCGCATGAGACAAGACTTTAGGCGTGTTTTTGCAGGTCTGCGGCGAAGAAGAGAAAATGCCCCCACTTGGACTTGAACCAAGAACCCTCTGATTAAGAGTCAGATGCTCTGCCGATTGAGCTATAGGGGCGAAGTGCGCTGCGCGGGTTGCCGATCTTTTCTCGTGTTTTCTGAAGCCGATCGGGAACCATGCGCCAGTCCCGCAGAAACGTCCAAGCACGGTTGTCCATTGACAGCAGCCACGCGATCCAATCCCGAGACATCCAATTCCAACGATTGTTCTCAGAACGGATATACGGCCTGCAACCAACCGCAAGTTTAGCAGATGCGGATCATTCGACAAGCCCATCGGCCCCTGCGGCTACGGCAAAATTTTCTCCTTCATCCTGTTTAATACCGCCCGTTGGTGTTGGGCGGCCCGATCCGCGTATCCTGTCGCGCTTCCAGCAGGCTTTGGCTGGCCTTGCCGGTGCTCTCGATCAGCAACAAGGCGTCGGCGCGTCCACCGGACGTGAACGGCAGGGGAGGAATTGGCAGCCCCAGTGGACCCATCCGCTCTTGGGTTGGCGAGGCGACCACGCCGCAGCCCAACATCAGCACCTGATTGGTCGGCCAGCGAAAACGCTCGTGAAGTCGCCAGCTAATCACCTGGGGAATCTGGATCTGGATCCGCTGCGCACCCCCGCTGACGGAGGGGATATCGACGTTGACCGGAACCAGCTTTTCGACCTGATCCACGTCACACTTGATGACGGCGTCGATCGTGTTGCCGTCCAGCGACATCAGCGGGCTGACTTGCAGGGTAAAACCTTCGAGCATCTGACCGGTCACCAGCTCGTGGCCGGGCCAGACATCCGGCCGCATACGTACGGAACGTACGTACCTGCGCGGCGTGGTCCGCGTCACCGTGTGCGATTGCCCGTTGTGAATTGGCACACTGGAGGCGGTCTGTTCGCGAAAGTCCGTGCGCTGACGCAACTGGTTCAACAGAATCGCCGCGTTCTCCTTGGACAGCACCCAAGCCTCGACGCCTGCCGACTTGACGTCGATCGGCTGCAGCAAAGACATGGCCGCCGTTCGCCAGTTCGGGCTGCCGACGCTGACTAGGCGGAGCGTGATCATCTGAGCTTCGGCTTGGCTGCTGACGAATCGATCGACGATGTCCATCACCAAACGCTGCATCTCCGGTGTGTGGTAGACGCGCAGCGTCGTCTTGCTGGCATTCAAAATGCCCAGCGGCTCGGAAAACCACACTTCGGTTCCCGTGTCTCGCAGGATCCAATCGATGATCGCCTGTTCGGGCCGCTCGGTGTTGTTTACACGAGACGTGTAGGGGCTGATATCATACTCGCGCCACACCTGCCCCTGATCATTGGGCAACATGCCCGTGCCTTTGCTCACCAGCGTGACGTTGGCGGTTTTTCCTGCCCCCGCCTCAGTCGCGGACAGCGAGTCGCTGTTGCCCGTCGAGCCGCTGCCGTTTCGCCAACCGCTTTCCGGCGTCTTGCCGCCGCCCGTCAAACCGGCACCGTCCTGGCTGAATCCGACGGTGGCCAAAAGCACCGCCAGTACTGAGAATTCGACAAGTCGGAGCGACATGACAAGCCTCCCTGCATCGAAAAAGCCACCCGTCGGGCGTCAGTTTGTCCCGTCCTGCTGCGCCCCGTCTGCCACGCATCCGCAGTGCGGACGATGGTCGGCCACCAATCGAATCCGCGAACCGCATCGCCAGCCGGTTCCGTCTGCCCAGCGCATAGATCCGCCAGGAATCCCCGAGCGGCCGCGCGGAGTATACGAGTGGCGGGCGAGTGCGACAAGACGAATTGGCGCCGAGCATCCCGGGTGGGGGGCATGTCAGCTTTTGCGCGATTCAACAGAGGTGAAAAAAGATCAATAGAGTCTTAGTCGGTATCATGCGCGCACCGTGCGCGCATCTTGCACATCGGTCCATACAGTACACTTTTGGGCCACGGTCACTAGCACGCGTTAGGTGGAATTGGTATTGCATGACTCTTGGGCAGCGCCGACGACAGCAACCGTGTTGGCCGAAGGCCAACATCATCGTGTCACCGTGCCCAGATGAATATGGC
>JAVYAJ010000090.1:0-14157 GCA_032229885.1 Candidatus Anammoximicrobium sp.
AGTCGATCGCACGTCGTCGTCTTCCGCATAACGAAGCCTCTCATGCTTGATGCTGAACGGATCGCATTGGTCGTCACGCAACCTGTCAGGGCGCGTTGGCTTTCTGATAATCAGTGTATATCAATCCGCCGCCAAAAGCACCATCATCCCGGACCTGACGGTGATTGTACGTCAGGCCTGATTCAGGATTTGCGGCTAGTGACATCCGCCACGGGAAGCGCGGCACCGCGGTTTTCCCCTCGGACGGTGAAGGCACGGCCGCGCGCCGGCGCCAGCGCGCACGGGCGAGACGCTAGGCGACAGCGCCTGCCCGCTCGCCGGGCAGCGTCAGGAACAGCGCCAGGACCGCGCTGACCAGATACAGCACGGCATAGATCCACATCACGCCGCCGACGCCGACCAGCGGCAGGAACACGGCGACGATCGCCGGACCGACCCAGTTGCTGGCGCCCGCCCCGAGGTTCAGCAGCGACATGGCGGCGCCTTTGTTGTCGGGCGCCAGCGACGGCATCAACGCCGACAGCGGCACATAACCCGCCAGCGTGGCGCCATACAGAATCGCGGCCACGGCCGCCAGCGGATAGTTGGCTCCGTGGGTCTGCGGCGCGTACAACAACAGCAGTGTCGTAATCGCCGACCCGACGCCGCCGCAATACGCCACGGTGCGCCGCCACCCCAGCCAGTCGCCGACGAACCCGAACAGCAGGTTCCAGATGATATTGCTGAAAAACATCAGGCTGAGCAGGCGCAGCCACTGTTCCAGCTCGAACCCGACCGTCTCGGTAAAGTAGATCGGCAGAAAAACGAGAAAGCCCGCTTGCGGCGCCGTGTTGATGATTCGCACGACGCATCCGATCGCCGTCTTGGGTTTTTTCCAGGCGATCGAGACGCTGGAAAACACGGTCCGCAACGGGTGCTCGCCCGGCGGCGCCAAACGCTTCTTGCCGATCGGTTCCTGCAAGCCGACCAGCCCCACAACGCCGCCCAGGATGACCAGTCCCAACGACCACCATAACGTCTGATAAGGACCGATGATCGGGATCGTATAGCTGGCGAACAACGGCCCCAGCGTCATCAGACCGCCGGTCAACGCGAACCAGAACCAACCGACCGCCGTTCCCAGACGATGCCGCGGCACGGCGACCGAGATCCAAACCAAAAACCCGTACGCAAACAAGGGAAAGCCGAAACCGCGCAGCCCATACAGGACCATCAGCGGCGTGTACTTGCCGGGGGCCACGCCGAATACGAGAAAGCCGATCTCGAACACGACCCAGATCAGCAGCCCCAACGCCATCACCTGACGCGGCCCCCACAGATCCGACAACGCCCCGGACAGCCACGCCGAAATCGCCACAGCCACGCCGTACACCGTAAAGATCACCGCGACCCAGTGCTCGTTGGCGATCGCCCGATCGACCAGATATTTCGACAGATAGCCGGCTTCGACGCCGTCGCCGATCATGAACAACAACAGGCCCACATAGCCCCAGAACAACGGCGGGAAGATGCCGATGCGGTCGAGGATCGAGCGGGATGGTTCGGGTGAAGCATGCGCCTCGTCTTGCGGTAGCATTGGGGATGTCTCCCGGGGGGCACTGGTTATTTGTCGCTGGTCAGTTGTCAGTTGTCAGTTGTCAGTTGTTGGGGGCGCTTCGGAAGGGACGGCAAATGGCGAGCGGCGTGTGGGGTCATGGATAGACATAGCTGGCTTGGAGACCCAGCGGCAGGCCGGTGGCCCAATAGGCGACGAGAAACAGCGACCAGGCGGCAAGGAACGCCGCTGCGTAGGGCAGCATCAGGCTGACCACCGTGCCGATGCCGGTGGTCTTGACATAGCGCTGGCAAAAGACGACCACCAGGGGAAAATACGGCATCAACGGAGTGATGATATTGGTCGACGAATCCCCCACGCGATAGGCTGCCTGGGTCAGGTCGGGCGAAATCCCCAACTTCATCAACATCGGCACGAAGATCGGCGAAAGCAACGCCCACTTGGCCGACGCCGAACCGACGAACAGGTTCACAAAGCCCGTCAATAGGATCACGCCGACAATCGTGACTTGGCCGGGCAGGGCCAGCCGCTGCAAAAAGCCGGCGCCCTTGATCGCGATCAGCGCTCCGAGATTGGATTTTCCAAATGCGTCGATGAACAGCGCGCAGAAGAACGCCATCACGATATAGTACGCCATGCCATGCATGGATTTGACCATCGTCTGGATCAGATCTCGCGAGTTTTTGAACGCGCCCGAAACATAGCCGTACACGGCGCCCGGCAGCAGGGCCAGTAGGAAGATCAACGGCACGATGGCTTTCATCAGCGGCGCCGCGTGCGAGGCCAGCGATCCCGTGGGATCGCGCAGCGCCGAATCGGCCGACAGAGCCCACGCCGCAAGTCCCGCCAAGCCCAGCAGCGGCGCCGCGGTGGCGATCCAAAAGGCCCGCGATTCGTGCGGCGCGACGCGCTCCATCACCGGCAGATCCGCCGGATCGCCATCTACCGCCACACCCCGTAGACGCGGCTCGATGATCCAGTCGGTGATCGCCCAGCCCAGCGCGACGATCAACAGCGACGATCCGGTCGTAAAGAAATAATTGTTCAGGGGATTGATTTGAATCTCGGGATTCAAGATCCGAGCCGCGGTCATCGTGAAGCTCTGTAGCAGCGGATCTAGGCTGGACGGCACGAAGTTCGCGCTGAAACCGCCCGACACGCCCGCGAACGCGGCGGCGATGCCGACCAGCGGATGGCGGCCAGCGGCATAGAAGACGACTCCGCCCAACGGGATCACCAACACATACCCAGCGTCCACAGCCGAGTGGCTGGTGATCGCAACCACGATCAGCATGGGCGTCAGCAGCCGTTGCGGCGTGACGTCCAACAGCGTGCGCAGGGCGACGTGAACATAGCCTGAATGCTCGGCCACGCCGATGCCCAGCATGGCCACCAGCACGACCCCCAACGGGGCAAAATTGATGAACACGGTAACCATGTTGGCCAGAAAATCGGCCAGCCGTGGCCCGGTCAGCAGATTCTCGATCCGCAGCGGTTCGTTGGTTCGCGGATCGATTTCGCTCAGTTGAATCGGCGCGGCCACGGCGGAGATGACCCAGATCGCCAACAGCAACACGAAGAACAGGACTGCCGGATCGGGCAGTTTGTTGCCGTATCGTTCGATCCAATCCAGGGCGCGGGCGACGAGCGTCGGTTTTGATGGCATAACAGTCGGCGTTCGTGACGGATGATCGGCGGAAACCGTGATCGCTTCCGGCAGCGGCGGCCGCGCGCGATACGCGCCGGCGATCACACGCGGTATACGTTGACGCAGGCTGCCGTGCCCGTCAACGCCCCGCGGGAAAACATGCGGGCCGCTGCGCGATGCGCCGCATACGCGCCGCTCGCGACGACTTGCTGACACTCGCCCGCCCCTGATCCCTGTGCTATCATCCTCGTGCTGCTGCTCAAGCGTCGGCAGCGCGGCTGGGACGCCTCCTGCGGGCGATCCTGCGAACAAATCGCCACCGTCCAATCTAGGGTCCGTTGAATCATGCTCGGCTGCGGACGCCCACTGATCGACGAAGGTCTGGCTTTGGAGGAATTTGCCCAGCCGAATCAAGCCGCGCGCCGCCGTGTGCCGGCCTGGCTGCTGTCGGCTCTGCTGCACGCGGCCCTGTGGATCCTGGGCGCTCTGCTCCTCGCCGGGCCGTCGCGCGGCGTGCGCGTCGAGCCGCCTCGATCCGGCGGGATCGTCCTGATCCGCCCGCCACGCGACGCAGACCAAGCGGCCGAATCGCCAAACAGTCCGACCACAACCGCGCCGACAAAGGATGGCGTCGCGGCGGACACAGCGGATGGCCAAGTCAAGGCGCAGGCCGCTGCGCCGCCGACAGGGCAAGCGGCGACGCCGCCGGATCTAGCGGATGCGCTGCCAGCGCCCGCCGAACGGCCGGTCGATCCAGCGACGCTGCTGCCGTCGCTCGTGGGCGCGCAAGAGATGATCGAACAACCCGGCGAGACGATATCTGGCGCCGAGAGCCTGACCAAAGGCGCCGCGCCGGATCGGCGGATCGGGCGGGCGACCCACACCTATGTGTTCGGCGCCAAAGGCGAAGGCAGCGCCTTTGTGTACGTGTTCGATCGCTCGGACAGCATGAACGACTTTCAAGGCCGCCCGCTCGCAGCCGCCAAGGCCGAGCTGATCAACAGCCTGCAACGTCTCCGATCCGTCCATCAATTCCAGATCATCTTCTATACGACCGATGTCATCGCCTTCAACCCTTCGCCGTCCCAGCCGCCGCGCATGATGTTCGCGACGGACGAGAACAAAGCCTTGGCCGGGCGATTCGTCCAGGAGAGCCATGCCTACAATGGGACCGAGCACATGAAGCCGCTGAGCCTGGCGCTACGACTGGCGCCGGACGTGATTTTCTTGCTGACCGACGCCGGCGAGCCGCCATTGAGCGAGACCAACCTGCAAGCCTTGCGGCGGCTGAACTCGGGCACTGTAATCAATACGATCGAGTTCGGCGTCGGCCCGAGCCCAGGCGACGACAATTTTCTGGTTCGATTGGCGCAACAGAACGACGGCCAGCACGTGTACGTCGATGTGACTCGGTTGCCGCGGCCGTGACGCGTCGCGCCAAGGTTGTCTGCACACGCCCCGGCAGTCGGACCACGTAGATGCGGCATCTTGCCGCATGGCGCAGACTGTCCGCGCGCCCCGGCAGTTGGGCCTGAGAGGAAGGACATCCCGCTGGCTATGCGTTCGAAACAACCGCGCGCGTCGTCCGGACTTCGATCTCGGTTAGACCTGGTTTCCCGAGATCGGGCGCGCTCAGACCAACACGCCCCGGTCACACGAGACCGAAGCCGTATGCCTTAGCGCCTTTGCGCCTTTGCGTGAGACCGTTCTCACAATCGAGGAAATCATCTTGGATCAAATCTTTCAGGCATCGTTCGTCCTGGCCGCCGAACCCGCCGCGACGACGGCGGCGGCCGAAGCCGGGCCGCAGAGCCTGCTGAGCATCGTCTTTTCCGGAGGCCCGGTCGGCATGGCGATCATGCTGTTCCTGCTGGCGCTGTCCCTGACCGCGGCCTATCTGGCCTTCGAGCATCTGCTGACGATCCGCCGCGACGAACTGATGCCCACGGGACTGGCCGATCACATCCGCGAACTGCTGTTGGCCGGTCGCGTCGCCGACGCCGATCGGGCGTGTCGCCAGCGCCCGAGCCTGCTGGCCTTCGTCCTGCTGCACGGCTTGGCCGAATTGGATACGGGCTGGAACATGGTCGAGAAAGCGATGGAAGACGCGTTGGCCGAACGGTCGGCTCGTCTGTTTCGCCGCATCGAATACCTGGCCGTGATCGGCAACATGGCGCCGATGGTCGGCCTGTTGGGCACCGTCGTCGGCTTGATCATGGCCTTTTACCAAGTGGCTGCAACTCAGGGCGCGGCCGGCGCAGGCGACCTGGCAGGCGGCATCTATCATGCCTTGGTGAGCACCGTGGCCGGGCTGATCATCGCGATTCCGGCGCTGGGCGCATTCGCCATTTTTCGCAACCGCATCGATCAACTGGTCGCCGAAGCGGCCTATCTGGCCCAACACGCGATGACGCCGTTGAAGCGGCGGCGTCTACGGACATCGGCCCCCACCGTGACGCCGCCGCCCGTCGCCGGAGACTGACGATGCGCATCCCTCGCCATCCGCGCGGCGCCATCCAAGGCGTCAACATGACGCCGATGATCGACGTCGTGTTTCAATTGATCATCTTTTTCCTCGTGTCGAGCCATCTGTCCCAGCACGAAGCGCGGCTGCCCGTGCCGTTGCCGCTGGCCGCCAGCGGCCTTGCCGATGCCGTCGACGGCGGCTCGCGCGTGACGATCAACGTGCTCGCCGACGGCCAGATGACGCTGGCCGGCCGACCGTTGGACGGCGTCGAACTGGCCTCGCGTCTGCGCACCCGACTGGACGAGATTGGACCGGATCTCGAGGTGCGTCTCCGCAGCGACCGCACGGTCGCTTATCGCTACATCGACCATATTTTGGGGATCTGCGCCCGCGCCGGGATCTGGAACGTGACGTTCGCCGTCTATCGCCCGGAGGATGTCCGCTGATGCGCGCTCCGTCCAGCTATGCCCAGGAACGCACGGGGATCGAGATCCCCCTGACGCCGCTGATCGACGTGGTTTTCCAGTTGTTGGTGTTTTTCTTGCTGACCGCCGGCTTTCACGCGGCCGAGCGAACGTTGCCCAGTCCTATCTCCGCGGCCCGGACCGACACGGCGCACACGCCCGCCGATCCATCGTCCGCCGACGCACCATCTGCCGCGTTGGATTTTCACGACGTCGTCATCCGGATCCGCTGGGTTTCCAGCCAGCCGACCTGGCGGATTGGCGGCCAGACGCTGGCGAGTTTGGCGGACGTTCGGGACCTGTTGGCGAATATCGCTCAAATAAACGCCGACGCCCCCGTGATCTTGCATCCGGATCCGGACGTGCCGCTGGGGCATGTCGTCGATGTGTACGACGCGGCGCGCCAAGTCGGCTTGGCGACGATCCAGTTCGTCGCCACTTCGCCGCCGTAGTCTCGGTGCGGCGGCAAACGACGATGATCTGGAGGCCACGCTCGGTCTTCGCCGCGGGAGACGACATTGTCCCGAGCCGTGGGGCGGCCGGCAGACGCGACGGAGCGCGTCCCTCCAGACGACGGCGGGCCGATCGTTCACACCGCCGGGCGTCGCGCCCTGTCCGCCGTTTTCGCGCCGCATCCGCCCCCACCTGCGCCCCATGCTTGCGACCTGCCATAGCGGCCATTATCGTATCGATGGCGCGTCTGTCGTCGCGTCTTTCCCTCGATGTTTTCACCGCCTCACAAGGAGATGCCTGACATGAGAGTTCGCACCGTCGGCTGGCTGGCACTGTTGGTTGTGGCCGCCTGGGTTCTCCCCGCTTCGGCAGCCGTTAAACTGCCGGCGATCATCGGCGACAACATGGTTCTGCAGCAAGGCGAGGCCGTGCCCGTCTGGGGCTGGGATGATCCGGGAACCGAGGTCACCGTCACGCTGGGCGAGGCCAAGGTCACCGCCAAAGCCGACGACCAGGGACGCTGGCAAGTTCAGTTGCCGGCCATGACGGCCGGCGGGCCGCATACGATGACCATCGCCGGCAGCAACACCGTCACGGTCGGCAACATCCTGATCGGCGAGGTCTGGCTGTGCTCAGGCCAGTCCAACATGGAGTGGCCGGTCGGCAATTCGATCAACGCGCAGGACGAGATCGCGGCGGCGGATCATCCGCGGATCCGCGGCATCAAGATCGCGCACGTCCCGTCCGACAAGCCTCGGGAAGACGTCGCGTCGAGTGGTTGGCAGGTCTGTTCGCCGCAGACGGTCAGCGGCTGGACCGCCGTCGGCTATTTCTTCGCTCGCGAGTTGCAACAGAAACTGGACGTGCCCGTCGGGCTGATCGGTTCGAACTGGGGAGGCACGCGGATCGAACCGTGGACGCCGCCGGTCGGATTCCAACAAGTCCCCGCCCTGAAGAATATCGCTGACAACCTGGACAACTTTCCCGTCAAGAACGCGGACGGCAAGATCAACCATCAATCGCCGCTGGCGCTGTACAACGGCATGATCGCGCCGCTGGTTCCCTACGGCATTCGCGGCGCATTGTGGTATCAAGGCGAATCGAACAACGGCGAGGGGATGCTGTATTTCGAGAAGTCCAAGGCGCTGATCAGCGGCTGGCGGTCGCTGTGGAACAAGCCGGATCTGCCGTTCTACCTCGTCCAATTGGCTCCCTTCCGCTATGGGGGCGATCCACAGAACCTGCCCGGCATCTGGGAGGCCCAGACCGCGACGCTCTCGATCCCCAACACGGGAATGGCCGTCACGGTGGACATCAGCGCGCTCCACGACATCCATCCGCGAAACAAGCAGGACGTCGGCAAACGCCTGTCGCTGTGGGCTCTGGCGCATCTGTACGGCAAGGCAGATCTGGTGTACTCCGGCCCGTTGTACAAGTCGATGACCGTCGAGGGCAACAAGATCCGTCTGACGTTCGATCATGTCGGCCAGGGCTTGGTGTCGCGAGACGACAAGCCGTTGACTTGGTTCACGATCGCCGGAGAAGATCGGAACTTCGTTGACGCCCGCGCTGAAATCGATGGCGACACGGTCGTCGTCTCGGCCGACGCGGTCGCCAAACCGGTCGCCGTCCGTTTCGGCTGGTCGCAGGAAGCCGAGCCCAACCTGTCCAACAAGAACGGCCTCCCCGCCTCGCCGTTCCGCACCGACAAGTGGTGACCGACACGACCGGCCGACACGCGTAATGCTCTACGAGACCACGGTTCGACCTGGTCTTCCGTGCTCTGAAATCGCGGCCTAGGGTGATGCCCTAGGCTGCGGTCATGAACGGCCCGCGACCAACACGGTGAACATGGCCTGGAGCCAAAGCGCACGGTCACGGTGTTCGGCGCTAACGCGAGGTCACGGCTACATAGTGGAGGTAGCCGCGATTGTCACTATCCGAAATTGGAACTGAGAGGACGTGGAACGGGAAGTGGTTCGAGATTGTCAGAGGAACGATCCGGACACGACAGGATGGTAAGCATCGTTCGAAAAACAACTGACGCACTTTGCACCGAGTCGCCCTGGCTGCGCGCCGGAAAGGCGCGGGATGTCGGACAAGCATTTCTCGAACGATGGTAAGCGAAATCGCTCGGCAACGATCGCAAGCACGTGCGCCGTGCTGGAGGGACGCGCTCCGTCGCGTCCGTCTGGTTGCGGCCCCCGCGGCCGCATTCAGGTTGGCAGGACATGGAAAGGATGCCGAAGATGCAAAGGCTTCTGCTGGGGACGTTTGTCGTCATCTGTATGTGTGTGGGCCACAGATCCGCGATGGCGGACGAGCCGTGTCCACGGTTGGGCGATCCGACCATCGTGCGGTGGCAAATCGGGGTCCGCGTCACGGCTACGGGAGCGTGCACGGGAATCGTCGCCACTTTGCCGATTCCCATGGACTGGCCGGAACAGCAGGTCAGACTCGTGTCGCAAGAGGCGTCGCCTCAGGTCCGGCCGCTGACGTTTCAGACCGTTCCGCCCGGCGGCGCCAAACAGGTTGTCGTTACGATCCCCAGGCTGGCGGCCGGCGAGTCCGCGCAGGTGGTTCTGACGTTCGAGGTGACCAAATGCGCCGTGCTCGGGCCCGAGACTACGGACGATTGGTCGATCCCAGAACGGCCCGGCGCCGCCCTGCGTCCGTATCTGGGGGCGAGTCCGATGATCGAGACAAGCCATCCGGAGATCGCCCGCTTGGCCAGTGAAATCGGGGCCGACACGACTGACGGCTGGACGCGCGCACGGGGGATCTACGATTGGGTGCGAGCCAACATCCGCTACGAGTTCGATCCCCAGTTGCGCGGGGCGCTGACGGCGTTGCGAGTCGGGCACGGTGATTGCGAAGAGATGACCTCGCTGTTCATCGCCCTCTGCCGCGGAAACGGCATACCGGCGCGCTCGGTCTGGATTCCCGGCCATTGCTACCCAGAGTTCTACTTGCAGGATCCCGAGGGTCGCGGATGTTGGTTCCCCTGTCAAGCGGCGGGCGCCGAGGCGTTTGGGACAATGACGGAACAGCGGCCCATTCTGCAAAAAGGGGATAGCTTTCGCGTCGCGGGCGAGTCTGGCCCGAAACGATACGTCGCCGAGACGCTGCGCGCGAAAAACTGCGTCGCGGATCCGCGCGTCCAGTGGCTGAGCCGGCGTCTGGACGATTGATCATGGCGAGCGACGACCGGGTGTACCCGCGAGCGGACGACCTGATGAGTCGCTTGAAAAGACTTGTCGAGACCATGAGGCCTCGCGCCATGCCGGCCGAGGCGCCATGGATCGGGAATACACCCCTTGGCGGCTTTGCGCCTTGGCGTGAGACTGTGTTCCTCAGGCGTGCCAACGTTTTGGACCACATCCTACGTAGCGACGCCCGTAGCGGCTGCGCGGCGCGACGCCGCGGTCAGCCCTGCCGTCCAGCCCGAACGGCAGCCGCGGCCGCGCGAACTCGAGGTCAACATAACCGTGCTGGACCCTCCTTTGCTCCACATCGTCTTGGTCCACCCCGAGATTCCGCAGAACACGGGCAACATCGGCCGAACGTGCGTAGCCCTGGGCGCCAAACTGTGGCTGGTTCGGCCACTGGGATTTCGCATCGACCAACGACAACGTCGTCGGGCGGGCCTGGATTACTGGCAATACCTACAGTGGGAGGTCATCGACGACTGGGCGAGTCTGACACGGCGCTTGCCCGATTCGTCGCCGTGGTACTGCACCAAGACCGCCGACTGCCCGTACACCGAGGTCACGTTTCGACGCGGCGATGTGCTGGTCTTTGGCAGCGAGACGCAAGGTTTGCCGCCCTCGCTGCTGGCCGCCGCCGGCGAGCGACGCTTGCGAATCCCGATGCAGCCCGAAGCGCGCAGCCTGAACTTGGCCAGCAGCGTCGCGGTGATCGCGTTCGAGGCAGCCCGCCAAATCGCGATTTCCGGATGACGCACCCCCCGTTCGATCGCCGCGTGCGCCAGGCGGACGCGCCACGTTTGCCGGGCGCGTGGAATCTGGTAGAAAGACGTTTTCTGAAGATTGTTCCCGGTTGGCGCGCGAGTGCCATTCGCCGTCGCAACGCGAACACCTCGCCGCCGGCCGAGTCGAGTCATACGGGCCGGGGTCGTGCAATACGGGCCGGCGAACACGTCCGGCCTGACGTGTTGAACCAACCCGCGCGCGGGCCAGCCCAAGGCACGGCCCGCGGGGCCGCGCAACGTGTCGAACCGCGTCGTGTGTGAGGAGGACGTGACTGCTCCTGCGGCAGGATGCCGCAGCCACGTCGAACCGTATCGTGCGGGGCGAGGACGGATCGGACGCGTGCGCCGTCTCCGCCCGGCAACGGCGGACCGAAGTCCTCCCTGCATGGTTCCGTGGCAACCCGCGCGAAAACTCCGACTGACGAAAGATCGGCATCAACCGTAAGAAAGTACGCTCAACGTAGATCTTGCTCGCCGGCCCGAAACCGGCGACGGCTCCCTATCACCCGCGAACACGTGTATCGAGGAACTCAGCAATGTGGCGCACGTCGATCGTTTTTCTGGTCGTTGGTTTTGTCGTTTTGGGCCCGCCCGGCTGCGCGCAGGCGGCGGACGAACAGATGCGGACCTGGACCGATTCGACCGGTCAGCACCGCGTGCAGGCCGCGTTTGTCGAAGCCAAAGACGGCCGCGTATGGTTGAAAAAGGCGGATGGCACAACCGTCAACATCCCGCTTGACCGGCTCAGCGGGGCCGACCAGCGGTGGGTCGCGCGTCAGGCCGCGGCGCGGCCGCGGGCCACCGCACCGAGCGCCTCGGCTGCCCAGTGGCCTGGCTTTCGCGGAGCAAACCGCGACGGCAAGTCTCCGGACACGAACCTGTTGAAAGAATGGCCGGAGGACGGGCCACGGCTTCTGTGGAAAGCGACGGACATCGGCAAAGGCTGGTCCCAGGTGGCCGTGGTGGATGGCACGGTGTACGTCACCGGTGACGTGGGCGATAAACTGATGCTGTTCGCATTCGACCTGGACGGCCGGCTCAAGTGGAAAGTGGACAACGGGGCCAATTGCGACAGCGGGGGTTACGCCGGCGCGCGGGCGACCCCGACGATCGACGGTTCGAATCTGTATCTGCTGTCCGGAACCGGCCGACTGGGCTGTTTTGACGCCGGGACCGGGAAACTTCGTTGGAGCAAGGAGGCTCGCGAGTTTGGCGGTGAAAGCGGCAGTTGGGGCTATGCCGAATCGGTCTTGGTTTCCGGCGATTGGGCGATCTTCAAACCGGGCGGGGAACGATGCATCGTGGCGCTGAACAAACGGACCGGAGAACCGGTCTGGACCAGCCACGGTTTCAAAGCCGGCCCGGAATATAGCTCGTGCCTGGCGATCACCTACGGCGGGGTTCCGCAGATCGTCACGGGCACCAACCAAGGAATCGTCGCTGTTCGAGCCGGCACGGGGGACGTCCTGTGGAAGAACGAATTCGCCGCCGGGAACACGGCCAACTGCCCGACGCCCGCCTTCGGCGATGGCTATGTCTTCTGGGCCAACGGCTACGGCAAAGGCGGCGTGTGTCTGAAGCTGGACGATCGGGGCGGGGCGAGCCAGGCGTACACCACGCGCGATATGGTCTGCCATCATGGCGGCTATATCATCGACAACGGGTACATCTACGGAAACGATGACAACACCTGGAAGTGTCTCGACCTGAAGACGGGCGAGGTGAAGTGGTCCGAGCGCGCGGTGGGCAAGGGCTCGATTTGCTGGGCCGATGGAATGCTGTATCTGTTCAGCGAACGCAACGGCCGGGCCGCGTTGGCGACCTGTTCGCCCGCGGGGCTCGAGATCAAAGGCCAAGTAAAAGTGGACGGCGAGGGCCCGAGTTGGGCACACCCCACAGTCATCGGCGGACGGCTGTATCTGCGCTACGACCAGAACCTGTATTGTTTCGACGTGCGCGCGTCGTAGGCATCGGGTGCGGCAGATCGCGTCTTGGTAGGCGGCACAGCCCGTTTGCCCTGCCCAAGACTGTTCCCGACGACGCGAACGGCCAGTCTCGAGATACATTACGTCGCCCGCGTACCTACCCGGGCCGCATCGTCGGCGCTGGTCCTCGGCGCATCACCGCGGAAGCGTCCGCTCAGA
Organism: Candidatus Anammoximicrobium sp.; assembly: GCA_032229885.1. GTDB lineage: Bacteria > Planctomycetota > Planctomycetia > Pirellulales > Pirellulaceae > Anammoximicrobium. The sequence continues at coordinate 12,723 of JAVYAJ010000090.1, forward strand.
CCGCTGCGGCCATCGACCCTCTGAGACACCTCCGACGGATGCCTTTTGCTCGTGCGAAAGGCTGCTTCCAGAACCGCGCCGTGCGTGGCGAGAAGCCGCGTCCGGCGACGGTTTTTGGCGCGGCGGCCCAACAGCCGCCTGTGCGCCCGCCGCCCCACAAAGGATTGCCCGCATGACGGGACTGCAACTGGGAGAAGTGTCCGCCCTTGCGACGGCCATGTTGTGGACGCTGTCCACCTTGGCCTGGACATCGGCTGGGCGGCGGGTCGGAGCGCTGCCGGTCAGCTTTCACCGGCTGATGATCACGTGTGCGCTGCTCGCGCTGCACGGCGGATTGCTTCACGGTCGTTGGTTGCCGACCGACATCGACCCCGAGACCTGGCTCATTCTGGGGCTGTCGGGCGTGATGGGATTTTTCGTCTGCGATCTGTGCGTCTTCCACGCCTTTCTGATCATCGGTCCGCGCCTGACGCTGCTGCTGCAAGCCCTGTCTCCGCCCGCAGCCGCGCTGATCTCGTGGATTGCGATGGGCGAGGCGTTATCCATTCGGCAGTGGTTGGCGATGCTCGTCATCCTCGGTGGCGTCACCTGGGTGGTGCGCGAGCGGCGATCGCCCGTCGGCCCGCGTTCTGTACCGCACCCGTCGCCGCGCGGAATCCTGTTGGCGGCCGTCGCCGCGTTGGCTCAAGCCGTGGCGATGACCCTGTCGCGCAAAGGCATCGGCCAGCATGACGCGGTCGCCGCCACCTATATCCGCGTGCTGGCAGCGATCCCCGGCTATGTGGCGTTGCTCGTCGTCCTGGGACGTTGGCCGGCCGTGTTCGGGGCGCTGCGCAATGGCCGGGCGATGGCGATCATCGCGGCCGGCAGCGTGGTCGGACCTTTTTTGGGCGTCATCCTCTGCATGATCGCGCTGCGCCACAGCCCGACGGGCGTTGTCGTCACGCTGGTCAACACAATGCCGGTGCTGATCCTGCCGTTCACGATTCTCGTGTATCGTGAATCCGTCAGTTTGCGCGCCGCTGTCGGCGCGGCGATCACCGTGATCGGCGTGGGATTGATGTGCTGGGGAACGTAGGGCCACAAAACACAAATCATGGGGCATGGAACGGAAAGTTGGCCCAGATTACCTGGAGAACGATCTGGGCGCGAGGTAATGGTAGTCGAAATGGCTGGGCGGCCAACGCCGAGGAGTGCGCCATCCAAGGAGCGTCTCCGAGTATTAGAAAATACCACAATAGAGTCTTTGTTCGTATCATGCGCGCACGGTGCGCCCATCTTGTACACTGACCTGTACATCACACTTTTGAGTTATGGGCACTAGCCCACGTTTGGTCTAATTGCTATTGCATGACTTTTGCGCAGCACAGACGACAGGAAGCGTGTTGGCCGAAGGCCATCACCAACGTAGCCTGGGGCAACGCCCCAGGAGTCA
>JAVYAJ010000091.1:0-6399 GCA_032229885.1 Candidatus Anammoximicrobium sp.
CGCGCGGCGCCAGCCCTGGGGCGTTGCCCCAGGCTACGGTGATCGGAGGCCTTCGGCCAAACAGATTCTTGGGTTGCGGGCGACAGCCCGCGTTAAGTGAGAGGTGTATCTCTTGCCGTTGACGGTCTTGTGGATGATGTCGAGTCGCATCGTGTATACGTTGTGCACGATGAACCCTGTTATACAACGACAGTTCAAAAGAACAGTAAAAAATTAGACGTGTATACACGCTGGCCGCAGAAAGACCGCTAAGGATCGTGCGATCAACGCGTGTCCGGTTGAGATCTAGAATCAGCGTAACCGTGCAGGAAATGCGCCGCTAATGAAAGCGGAACCGCGCAAGCCGTCCGGTCCTGCGGGGCAGGCACGTTCTTCGTAGCGGACGGACTGGATCGACCGCCAGCAGGCACACCGGAGGGCTTGCGCCCTTCCGCTTCAATTTTTGCGCCCCTTTCCCTTCAATTCTTTCGCCCTTCCCCTTCAATTCTCGGTGACCGTTCTCCGAGGCTCGCTTGTCTTGCAACGCGGGTTGTCGTCATTCGGCTGGCGTGACAAACCGTGAACGACCACAAATCGCCACGCCTTCCCAGTAAACGATCGGACAACAAAAGATCGAACGACACTAAGTCATGATCAGGTAATGTGTTACGAAGCAAATCCAAGCGAAGGTCCGCTGAAGATGGCCTTCGGCCAACACGGTTCCTGTCGGCTTTACTGCGTGGGACTCGGCGGACTCAGGAAACGGTGGACGCGACGCCGCGCAGCCCTCAAGGCTTCACCACGGCGCGTCTCGCCACGTCCGGACGTCGATCCGTAGCGGGTCGATCGTCACCTGGACGGCGCCCGAGCGTCCCGTATTGAACGCCCGGGCGCCGGCGGCGGTGGCCGCGCGGGCGGCAGCAAAACCTTCGTTGGCCGCCGCGCTGATGACGATCCACCGCGGCCGGCACCAGGCGAGATACGCCTCAGGAAGGCTGCGCGCACTGCCGTGGTGCGGGACCAGGGCGACGTCGCACGCGAGTGGCGCTTGGCTCAACACCTCATCCAACCCAGGCCGCTCCAAATCGCCGGGAAACAGAAGAGTTCGCCCGCCATAGTCGCCGCGCAGCGTCAGGCTATTGGCGTTGTCGCTGCGCGGCGGGCTGTGCCGCGGTGGATGCAGGACGCGCCAGTCCGAGGCGTCTGGTGTTTTCAGCCGACAGCCACGCCAGATCGGAACGATGTCGATGCCGTGCCGACGGATGCTGTCGGACAAGGCGGCCAGCGCGGGCTGAGAGGCGTCGAACATCATCGGCGAGACATAGACGACGCCGACCGAAAACCGCTCCAACAGCCCGGGCAACGCGTTGAAGTGATCCGCGTCCGCGTGCGACAGGACAACGGCGTCCAGGTGCGTGATTCGCCGCGACCACAGCGCCTCGGCGATGATCTGCGCGGTCGCCTCCGGCGCGCCCATGCTGCCGGCGTCGCACAGCATCGTTCTCCCCCGCGGCAGCTCGACGATCGCGCAGGCCCCATGCCCGACGGCCAGAAAGGTACAGACCAGCGGCCGCGGCTGCGTCCGCCACTCGGCCGGCCAGCGCACCGTGGTCAGCGCGCCGATCGCCAGCCAGAGAGCCAGCGCGACCGCGGCCCACCGGCGGGCCACGCGCGGCCGCAGTCCGCCGGCCCACACGGCCAGACCACCGTAAAACGCGTAGACCCACCATTGCGCCGGCGCCGGAGTCCAGTAATAGCCGATGTCATGGCGGTGGGCGATGCCGACAAGCCATTCGAGCGCCCCCAAGCTTTGCGTGCAGACCCACCCACAGGCGGCGCCGATCGGCGGGATCAGCCAGCCGAACAGCAGCACGGCAAAGCCCGAAAACATCGCCGCCCCGACGGGCAGCCAAACCAGCGGATTCAGCACGAGCGCAACCGGCGAGACCAAGTGATACTGCTTGGCGATCAGCGGCATCGTAACGAACCAAATCGCCCCGCTGATCCAGAGCATGCCCCACAACCATCCCGCCAGTTCCTTTCCCCCGCGCACGTACCACGGCCGCGTCTGTGCGATCAACTGGTCGAGCGGATCCGGCACGGCGTCGAGTCGCAGCGCCGGCCCCGCCAGATAGATCGCGACGACGGCCAGAAACGACAACTGCGCGCCCACCTGGAACAGGACCGCCGGATTCCACGCGATCAGCAAACCGGCGGCGGCAGCCAACGCGTTGAAACCCGAGGTTCGCCGAGCGGACAGGCGAGCCAGACAAAACGTCGTCAGCAAGACGCTTGCCCGCACGACGGGCGGCCGCGCATCGGTCAACAACGCATACAGGACGACAAAGCCGATCACACTGAGAAGCGTCGCTCGCCGACCCAGCGCGAACAAACGCGTGATCCACCAGAACCCGATCGCCAGAATGCCCAAGTGAACGCCGGAAATGGCCAGCAGGTGGACCGTTCCCGTGGTCACGAACGGCTCGGTTTGCTCCCAATCCACGTATTCGCGCGCGCCCAACAACAGGGCCGAAGCCAGACCGGCCCGCACGTCGACATGCGCCCACAGCAAACGTTGACACGGGTCGCGAACGGCGGCCAACATCCGCCGCCAGTCCCACAACGTGCCCGGTTTCACGATGCTGACCGAGTCGGGAAAGCTGGCTTGCAGTTGAACCAGTTGTCGCTCGCCGCGACGATACCAGGCCAGATCGAACTCGCCCGGATTCAACGGACCCGCCAGACGCTGGACGGTGGCGAAGATCTGTAGCTCGTCGCCCGCGCGAACGCCGAGCACGTGGCCTTCGACGAATAATTCCGCGACGCCCGAGACGTCGATCCACGCCCGGTCGTGGCGGGCCTGTGCGACCTGCACCAGCAATCGCGAGTGTTCGCCCAGCGGCCGGGTCCGCAGCGGGCTGTCCGGCGGCGCGACGACACGACGCGGCGAGGTCAGCGCGCGGGCCCGCACGCAAATCGGCCTGGGGGCAATCGTAGCCGCCCGCCCCAACTCGTCCGCTGGGAAAAGACGCCAGCGCTCGTGTCGCCGCGCCCCGCCCAGGCAGGCGATCGCCAGCAACAGCACCGCCGCGGCGGCGTGATCCCAGCGCCCCAGCCACAGCAGACACCAAGTCAAGAGGCAACCGCCGGCAAGCGCTAGCCACAGCGTGACGGTCAAGGGCCACGCATGGTCGACGATCACTCCGGCCGCCAGCGCGGCGACGGCGAGTACGACCGGCGGAACTCGCCGCGGTGCGAGAGGCCGGGCTGCGCGCGGTGAAACTGCGCCCGGCGGGGCTGCCCGCGATGGTAGATCGCCGTTCATCCCGGCTATTGAATCACGCCACGCGGAACAAGTCAATTTCGCCCGTCGCCGGCCTTCGGGCAGCGCGCCCGGCGGGCGCCGGACGCGCGGCGGGCGCACACCTGCGGCCCGTCAGACACAGGGTTCGATCGCGTCCGACCGCAGCGAGACGCGGCGGCGTTCGGCGGCGCGTCAATCCTCTTCCTCTTCCTCCAGCTTGGCCTTGGCCATGATTTCCTGCTGGACGTTGGCCGGCATGACGTCATAGTGGCTGAACTCGAGCGTATAGCTGCCCTGTCCGCCCGTCATACTCGACAGCGTGCGGGCATAGGTCGTCACTTCGCGCAGCGGGACCTCGACCTTGACCGTCTGCAAGTTTCCGCCCGCCGTGTCGCTGCCTTGCACCCGCCCGCCGCGGCTGGACATGTCGCTGTACACGTCGCCGACCTTGCTCTCGGGAACGGTGATCTCCATCTTGACCACCGGCTCAAGCAGACACGGACGCGCCTTTTCGAAGACCTGCTTGAACGCCATACGGCCGGCCGTGCGGAACGCGGTCTCCGAGCTGTCCACTTCGTGATACTTGCCAAAGTGAACCTCGATGCCCAGGTTTTCGATCGTGTACCCGGCGACCACGCCGCTCTCCAGACGCTCCTTGAATCCCTTCTCGATGGCAGGCAGGAAGTTGCCCGGGATCACGCCGCCGACGATCGAGTTGACCCACAGAAAATTGTGCGTTTCGTCGTAGTGGTATTCCTTCATCGACGCAAAACGCTCTTTGGTCGCGAACTCTTCGATGTTCGTCCCCCGCGGCAGCGGGAACATCCGGATATGCACCTCGCCGAACTGGCCCCGGCCGCCCGACTGTTTTTTGTGCCGATACATGCCTTCGGCCGGTGCTTGGATCGTCTCGCGAAACGGGATCTTCGGCTCTTTTGTATCGACCTCCAACCGGTCACGGCGCAGCAGCCGCTCGCGGATGATCGTCAAGTGCAGCTCGCTCATCCCGGTCATGACGAGTTCTTTGGTCTGGCTGTCGCGGTCGATGCGGATCGTCGGGTCTTCGTCGGCGATCTTGGCCAGGGCGCCCGACAGCTTCGTCTCGTCGCCGCGGCTTTTCGGCGACACCGCCAAGCCGACCATCGGCGTCGGAAACGCCATCGCCGGCAGGTGATACTCGCCCAGCGTCGTGCCCGTGTGCAGTTCCTCGGTCTTGGCCACGGCGACGATGTCGCCCGGGCCGGCCTCGTCGACCGCCGCGGTCTCGCCCGCCTGCACGCGGAGCAACTGGCCCATTCGCAGCCCTTTGCGAGACGACGACGCGGCGACGTTCTGGTCTCGCTTCAGCGTGCCGGAGTACAGGCGAATGAAACTGAGCTTCTGCACGAACGGATCGATGCGAGTCTTGAACACGCGGGCTACGAGCGGACCGTCGGCCCTGGGTTCGATCGCCCCGGTGACGCCGTCTTGGGTCCCCTGGACGGGCAGGTCGGCCGGCGACAGCCCGCACATCGCGACGGCGTCGAGCAGTTCGGTCAACCCCACGCCCGTCTTGCTCGAGCAGCATACCACCGGGATCAGCGTACCGGCTCGCACGGCTTGCACGACCAGCCGCGACAACTCGTCTTGGGTCGGCTGCTGGCCGTCGAAATATCGCTCCATCACCGCCTCGTCGACCTCGATGATCGATTCGAGCAACGGTTCGCGAATGCCGCTCGGATCGACCAGCGCACCGGCCGTGTCGGCGGGAGGATTCAGCACGTCGACGACGCCGCGAAAGTCGGCGCCGTGCCCCAGAGGCACGTTCAACAGCACGCACCGCCCGCCCCACAGTTCGTGAATCGTGTTCAGCAGGGCGGGGAAATCGATGTTGTCGGCGTCCATCTTGTTCAGGACGATCATCCGCCCCAAACCCAGCTTGCCGGCTTCGGCAAACACGCGCCGCGTGTTGACCTCGATCCCCGCTTGGGCGTTGATCACCACCAACGCCGTGTCCACGCCGTACAACGCGCCGATGGTCTGGCCGATGTAATCGGGATAACCGGGCGTATCGAGCACGTGGAATTGTTTGCCCCCGTGGACCAGATGCGTGACCTTGCTCTCGATCGTGTACTTGTGATGCTTCTCTTCTGGGTCGAAGTCGCAAATGCTGGTCCCGTCGTCCACGCTGGGGTGAGCGTTGACCGCGCCGGTCTGGACCAACAGCTTGTCGATCAGCGTTGTCTTGCCCGACGAGCCGTGCCCACAGAGGGCGATGTTGCGGATATCTTCGATCTTCACGTTCGCCATGCGTCTGTTCCTTTGTTACGGTCCACGATCCTGCTCACGTCTCCAACCTGCGCGCGTGCCGAACCTGCGCGCGTCCCGGGCCCATTCACGTCGCTCGCCGACTCACCTCTCCGCGGCGGCCGTCAAGGCGGACGCGAGCGTAAGCGTGCCCTCGTACAAAGCGCGTCCGATGATGCAGCCCGCCAGTCCGTGCCGCGCCAACGCGCGCACATCGTCGGCCGTCGTGACGCCGCCAGACGCCACGACCGGAACCTCGACGGCCCGCTGCATCTGCGCCATCGCCTCGACGTTCGGCCCGCTCATCATCCCATCCCGCGCGATGTCCGTATAGATGATCGCCGCGATCGGCTCGCGGGCGATCTCCTGCCCCAACGGAACGGCCGCCACGTCGCTGACGCTCAGCCAGCCGTCGGTGGCGACCCGCCCGTCTCGGGCGTCGATCCCCGCGACCAAGCGGCCGGGAAACTCGCGACACATCCGTCGGAACCACTCAGGTTCCTTCAGCGCTTGGGTGCCGATCACCAACCGCGTCAGCCCGATGTCCAGCATCTGGGCGATGGTCTCGCGGTCGCGGATCCCGCCACCCAGTTCGCACGGTATCGAAACCGACGCCACGATGGCCTCGACCGCCGCGCGATTCACGCTGCGCCCATCGCGCGCGCCGTCCAGATCGACCAGATGCAGGCACTGCGCACCGTCGGCCGCCCAGCGCTGCGCCATCGCAGCCGGATCACGGCCAAACACGGTTTCGCGTTCATAGTCTCCCTGCAGCAGACGCACACAATTGCCGCCGCGCAGGTCGATCGCCGGCCAGACTTCCATGCGAG